>JANPPS010000285.1:0-38139 GCA_031428635.1 Rhodospirillales bacterium | reverse complement strand
TGGACACGCCACCCCACGCCGCGGTCGCGCCCGCGGTGGCGCTGGTCCGTGCCCGGCGGCTGGCCCCGGTCGCCGGGCTGGTCAACGCCGTGCTGCGCCGGGTCGCGGCCGCGGGCCCGGCCGCGCTGGAGGGACTGGACGGTCCGCGGCTCGATACGCCGGTATGGCTATGGGCCAGTTGGGGTTCCGACGCCCGCGCCATCGCCACCGCGCACGAGCAGGAGGCACCGATCGACCTCACGCTGCGCGGCACGGGCGCCGGCTCCGGGGCCGAAACCGGCATCGACCCTGGCATCGATCCTGGGGGCGAGACCCTGCCCACCGGGTCCCGCCGCTATCCGCCCGGCACGCGCGTGGCCGACCTGCCGGGATATGCCGAGGGCGCGTTCTGGGTACAGGACACCGCCGCCACCCTACCTGCCCGCTTGCTGGCCGTCACAGCCGGCGAGCGTGTGGCCGACCTATGCGCGGCACCCGGCGGCAAGACCGCGCAGCTGGCCGCGACCGGGGCGCAGGTCTGGGCAATCGAGCGGGATGCCGGTCGCATCCGTCGCCTGCGCGAGAACCTGGCCCGCGTAAACTTGCCGGCCGAGATCGTACAGGCCGACGCGCTGGACTGGTCGCCGCCCGAAAAGCTCGACGCCGTACTGCTGGACGCGCCGTGCACCGCCACTGGTACCATCCGCCGCCATCCGGACGTAATGCGCCTGAAACGCCCGCGCGACGTGACGGAGCTGGCGGCCGGCCAGGCCCGGCTGCTGGCGGCAGCCGCGGGTATGCTGCGGTCGGGTGGACGGCTGGTGTACGCCGTCTGCTCGTTACAGCCGGAGGAAGGGCCGGGCCAGATGGCCGCCATTCCCCCCAGCCTGCGCCCGGTGCCGTTCACGGACGCCGAACTGGCCGTGGTTCCCGGCGCCCGCACGGCCGATGGCTGGCTGCGTACGCATCCCGGCATGGGTATGGACGGGTTTTTCGCCGCGCGGTTCATCCGGCGTTAGGGCCGCGCCGCTGGATCAGCTGTGCCTGTCGCCGCAATACGCTTTCGCATCGATGCAGCGAGGTAACTTCTTGGCCGGGGCGGTCGTGGGCGGGGCTAGTGTGGCTAGCGCAGCGGGTGCCGGGGCCGGGCCGGGTCTGGCCGGCGGTCGTGGCGGCGCCAGTGGTGTGGGCGTTATTCCACGGGCAGTCGCTGGGGGTTGAGGATGGGCTGCGTGGGCTGGCGGGGGGTCAGTGGCCTACGGTTCGACTGCATTGACGTCCGGAACACCCGGCGACTGTTGGGCCTGATGCTTTGCCGTAATCGTTGGCCGGCCGCCTAGCCGCCCATTAAGCGCAAAAAATACTGGTTCAGCGGCACCTACGTCAGATCAGTGAATGCCGAGGTCTGAATCGCCGCCGCCCGCTGCAGCCGGGTGCCGCCATGTTTCTCTGCCATGCACGGCCGGAATACCAGCGCGCTGTCGATGCCGAACACTGGGTAAGCATAGTTGCGGGTGATAGTCGTCGCCCACACCGGGTCGAAGCTGTCGGGGATGGCCTGCGGCACGAACCGTAGCACGTGCAACCCGGCAGGCTGTCCGATCGCAATACGCGGCAGGGCGGCGATGGCCCCGCCATAAAAAAGGGCGGGGCACCTTACGGTACTCCGCCCTGTCGTTACCGTTTAGCGTTAGCTCAACCTACTGCCTACGGTTCCCGAACAGCTGCAGCAGCAGCATGAACAGGTTAATGAAGTTCAGATACAGGCTCAGCGCATCATAGACACTCCGCTTAGCCGCACCGTCCAGCCCGCCAGAATACGCCATCTCGCCGTACGAGTTCTTGATCCGCTGCGTGTCGTACGCAGTCAGACCCACGAACACCAGCACGCCGATTATGCTTATCGCGAACTGTAGCGCGGTCGAGCCCACGAACATGTTGACCACGCTGGCGATCACGACGCCGATCAGGCCCATGATCAGGAAGCTACCAAACCGGCTCAGGTCCGCCTTGGTCGTGTAACCGTAGATGCTCATCGCCGCGAACGTGCCAGACGTGATGAAGAACACGCGTGCGATGCTGCCACCGGTATAGATCAGGAAGATGTTCGCCATCGACGCGCCCATCGCCGCCGCAAATGCCCAGAACAGGCCCTGCACCGCCGTGGTCGATAGTTTATTCACGCCGAAGCTTAGCACCATCACAAACGCCAACGGCGCGAACACCGCGGCGTAACCAAGAATGGTCGGCTGGACCGACATGCCGCGCGGGGTCATGACCTGCTGATAGAACAGGTCGATCAGGCTCGTATTCGCCACCGCGTAGGCGACGACCCCCGTCAGCAGCAAACCGGACGTCATCCAGTTGTAGACACGGAGCATATAGCTCCGCAGCCCGGCGTCGATTGTGGCTTGATCCGCCACCGCCGGCGAAAAGGGACGAGAATCGGGGATGAAGGCCATGGTCTTCTTTCCTCAAAAAGGGCGAAACTGCCCTGTGGACGCAATATTGCCCTAATACCTTACTGGTTCAAGCATCACTCGCCACGCAGGTACGGGGCCGCCGGGGCCCGAAGCGCTGCCGCCGTGCCCCAGTAACCGAACAACAGCATCAGCGCCACGCACCCCAGCACGGTCGACGCCAGTACGCCGGGCAGAAACATCCAGTCGGCATGCATGACGAACCGTACGACACCCCAACTGGCCAGCGTGCCCACCAGCGCCGCCAGCAGCCCGGCCGCTGCACCGATCAACCCGAACTCCACCAGCCACGCCGCCCGGATTTGCCCGCGCGTGGCGCCCAGGGTCTTCAGCACCACAGCCTCCGCCATCCGCCGCCGCTGCCCGGCCGCGATGGCGCCGATCAGCACCAGGGCGCCGGACGCCAGCGTGACCGACCCGGTCGCCGCCAATGCCGTCCCCAGTTTACCGACCAACGCCGCCACCGCGCCCAGCACGTCCGCCACCCGGATACCACTCACGTTCGGTAGCGCGTCCGTGACCCCGCGCAGCACCCCCGCCTCATGCGCCGGATCGGTGAACACCGTGGCAATGTGGCTGTGCGGCGCCCGCGCCAGCAGACCCGGCGACGCGACCATGGTGAAGTTCAGCGACAATGACCGCCACGCGATGTCCCGTAGGTTTGCGATCTTCATGTCGATATCGCGTCCCAGAACGTTTACCCGCAGCGTGTCGCCGATGCCCACGCCCCAGCCATGCGCGAGGTTCGCGTCGAACGACACCAGCGGCGGGCCGTCATAATCGGCAGGCCACCATACGCCCTCCGTCACGCGCGACCCCTCCGGCACGGTTGTGCTGTACGTCAGGCCCCGGTCGCCACGCAGCGCCCATTGAGTCTCCGGCGTTGCCTTGACCAGGTCGGCCGGAACGCCCTTCACACTGACCAGGCGCGCACGCAGGCTCGGTACCTCCGTGATACGGGTGCCCCCCTCGGACTTGGCGACCGCGTTAAACCGATCGAGCTGATCGTTCTGGATATCGATAAAAAAGAACGTGGGTGCCTGGATCGGTAATTGGTCCAGTACCTGCGCCCGGATGTTGCCCTGTATCAGCGCGATGGTCGCCAGCGTCGATAGCCCCAGGCCCAGCGACACCAGCATCAGCACCGTCCCGGCACCCGGCCGATACAGGTTGGCCAGACCAAGCCGCGCCCAGACCGGCCAGCCGGGCACACGCACGCGCCGGGCCAGCGCCGTGATGGCGGTGCCCCCGGCCCAGAACAGCAGCACCGTGGCGCCGGCAGCCGCACAGAACGACAGCGCGAACCCGGGCGCGTCGGAGTTCAGCACCACCATCCCGACTAAAACCAGCACCAGCACTGCATTGCCCGCAATCAACACCGGCCGCGCTCGCAGCCGCACCGGCAACAACGCATCACGGAACAGCGCCGCCCCGGGTATTTGCGCCGCGCGCGCCAACGGCCACAGCGCGAACACGCCCGCGGTCAAAAGCCCGTATACCGCCGCCAGAATCAGCGGACGCGGAAATACACCCAGCCGTGGCGGCACCGGCAGCTGATCGCCAAACGCCAGCACCGCCAACAACGGCAACACCGCGCCCACCGCCACGCCGATCGCGACGCCCAGCACCGCCAGCGCCCCCACTTGGATCAGAATGGTCGCAAAGACCGTCCGCGTGCTGGCTCCCAGGCAGCGTAGCGTCGCAATGGTGCGGGCCCGCGCCTCCAGCCACGCGCGAATGCCGGTCGATACGCCGATGCCGCCGACCAGTAGCGCTGTCAGGCCCACCAGGGTCAGAAACAGACTGACCTGGTCAACAATCCGGGCGGCGCCGGGTGCGGCCTCCGCCACGGTGCGCAGGCGCCAGCCCTGATCCGGAAATGCCGTCCGCAACGCCGCGACCGTCGCGACCGCGTCGACAGTAGCCGGCAGCGTCGCGCGCAAATCGTAGTTCAATAACGACCCCGGCTGCACCAATTGCGTGGCGGCCAGCGTCGCGGTGTCGATCATCGCGCGGGGGCCGAGAATGGTGGGCGACGCCGCGCGGTCGGGCTCGGTGGTCAGCACGGCGCGCACCGTAACCTCCGTCTGGCCTAGCCGCAGCCGCGAGCCCGGCGTTACACCCAACCGCTCCAGCACAACCGGCTCCAGCACCACGCCCTGATCCGCCAACCCGGCCGCCAGCGTGCCGGGTGTGACGGTCGCAGCACCCACCAACGGGTAGGCGCTGTCTACAACCTTCAGCTCCACCAATTGCCGGGACCCGCTGGGGGCAATCAGCATGGAGCGCATCTGCACCACGTCCGACAGCTGCGCGCCCCGCGCGCGCAGCCAATCGCGTAGGCTATCCGGCAGGGGCTGTGCGCCGGACTGCACCTCCAGATCGCCACCCAGGATGCGGCGGCTGTCGCTGGCCAGACCCTCATCCACCGCCTGTCGCAGGCTGCCGACGGCGGCGATCGCGGCCACACCCAATGCCAGACACGCCAGCACAATGCGCACGCCCCGCACGCCAGACCGCAGCTCACGCCGGGCAAGCGTCCAGGCAATCATACGATACGCCCGTCCGCGACCCGAACCTGTCGCCCGCAGCGCTCTGCCAGCGCCGGGTCATGCGTGATCAGCAATAGCGTTGTCCCCAGCCGCACCTGCAGGTCGAACAGCAGGTCCATCACCGCCCGGCCCGTGGTCACATCAAGGTTACCGGTCGGCTCATCCGCCAGTAGCAGCTTCGGCCGCGGCGCAAACGCCCGCGCTAGGGCCACCCGCTGCTGC
This sequence comes from Rhodospirillales bacterium, assembly GCA_031428635.1. Classification (GTDB taxonomy): domain Bacteria; phylum Pseudomonadota; class Alphaproteobacteria; order Acetobacterales; family Acetobacteraceae; genus JANPPS01. Next base: position 32,906 of record JANPPS010000285.1, on the reverse strand, counting down.
TCACCCCCCGATAACTGGCCCGGCAAATGCGTCAGGCGATGCGACAGCCCAACCTGACCCAGGCTCTCGGCGGCGCGCGCGGCGGCGTCTGCGTCACCGGCGAGCTCCATCGGTATCGACACGTTTTCCAGCGCCGTCATGGTCGGAATCAGGTGGAATGACTGAAACACGATGCCGATCGTATCGCGCCGGAACCGGGCCAGCGCGTCCTCGTCCATGCCGGGCAGATCGGCACCTGCCACGCGCACTGTGCCGGCGGACGCCCGTTCCAGTCCGGCCAGTACCATCAGCAGGCTGGTCTTGCCCGAGCCCGACGCGCCGATAATGCCCACCGCCTCACCGGCAGTCACATCGAGGTCGATACCCTTCAGGATGTTGACCGGCCCGGCCGCCGCGGGCACGGTCAGTACCAGGTTGCGAATATGGACGAGCGGTGGCGAGTCGGGTGGTAGTCGGGGACGGTTTAAAGCCGGGTCCGGGTGGGGCGAGCGAGGCAGTGACATGTCCATGACCATTCCATATGGCGCACGGCGCGTGCTGACCAACATGCTGCTCATGACACTTCTCTTTGCGGGCCATGCAAATGCCCGAACAATCCGCATCGTCGTACTGGGCGACAGCCTGACCGCGGGTTACGGCCTGTCAGCGCCCGAGGGGTTTCAGGCGGTGATGGAGGCCGCCCTGCGCGCCACCGGCCGCGACGTGCGTCTGGTGGATGCAGCCGTGTCCGGTGACACGTCGGCCGGCGGGCTGGCCCGGCTGGACTGGGCGCTCGCCACGCCGGAGCTGGCGGGGGCGCCGTTCGGGGTATTTGTCGAGTTGGGCGCCAATGACGGCTTACGGGCGCTGCCACCGCCCGAGATAGAGCGTAACCTCGGCACCATCATCGACCGGCTACAGGCCGCGCATATCCCCGTGTTACTATCGGGCATGCTGGCCCCGCCCAACCTCGGCCGCGCCTATGCCGACGCGTTCGCCGCCGTGTACCAGCAGCTCGGTGCGCGGCCCGGCGTGCAGTTCGATCCGTTCTTTTTGGTGGGTATCGCCGGCGACCGGACCCTGAACCAACCCGATAATATCCACCCGAATACGGAGGGCGTGCGCCGCGAAACGGCCCGGCTGCTGCCCGCGATGATCCGCCTGGCCGACACCGTCGCGGCACTGCCATGAGGCTTTTCGTCGCCCTCGACCTGCCGCACAGCCTGCGCGAGCGGCTGGCCTGGATGGCTGGCGGCCTGCCCGGTGCACGCTGGCTTCCGCCCGAGAACTACCACGTGACACTGCGCTTTATCGGTGAGGTACCGGGCTGGCAGGCGGCCGACGTGGACACCGCACTAGCCGCCATCCGGGCACCGGGCTTCGCGCTCACCCTGGCTGGCATCGGCACCCAGGACCGGGGCGGCCGGGTCGTATCGGTCCACGCGCGGGTCGAGCGTTGTCCGGCGCTGGACCATCTGCATTCAAAAATCGAAACCGCGCTCACCCGATCGGGCCTGGATCGCGAGCGCCGCCGCTTTGCGCCGCACGTGACGCTCGCCCGGCTGGACAACGTGCCGGAGTTTAAGGTCGCCGAGTGGGTCGCGAACCACAACCTGTTCCGTGGCCCGCCGGCCACGATCGAACACTTCACGCTATTCAGCTCGCTGCTGGGCAAGGATCAGGCGCTGTACACGCCGGAAGTCGAGTACCCGCTGGGCGACAGCCTAGCCCCGGTTGCGACGGTGGCAGAGGCGACCACCTACAATCCATGGGCGGGATAACGACGGCGTGACAATGACGGGACCCAAGCGCCTCACCCGGCGCGGCGTGCTGGCGGGTACGGCTCTGCTCGCGGGCTGTCAGACGCTGCCGGGGGACCCGCCGGCCGTGCCACATCTTAGCAATGATCGAACGGGCTACCTGTTATTTCAGGCCGAGATCACGCCCGCCGGCCGGGGATTGTTCATCAAGGACGTCGATGCGCTACAGGCCCTCGGTCCGGCGGCGGTCACGATCTTCCTCAACTCGCCCGGTGGAAACCTGCAATCGGCGCAGGAGATGACGGCCCGGGTTCAGGCCATGCAGGCGCACGGCATACAGGTCACGATGCATAACGTCGGTATTGTCGCATCGGCCGCGTGCTTCCTATTCCTCGCCGCCGACCAGCGTCGTTCCGTTCCAGGCGGCCGGTTCATATTTCACCAGGCGTCCGTCCAGGCCACGCCGGCAAGCGGCACGGTTTCGCTGACGTTTCAGCAAATCCAGGACCTGAACTCTCAAGTGCAGCGGGTCGAACGCGGCCTGACGGACATCATTACCAGCCGAACCCGCATCACGCCGGCGGAAGCCACCAGCTTCACCCGGCGGACGGTCTTGCTGTCGGCCGATGAGGCACTGCGGGACGGAGTAATCCAGTCGATCGGCCCGGCGACGGTACCGAAGGATGGCGGCTCATTCGTGATCCGCGCCGTGCCGGCTCCCTGACGCCCGGCGCCCTCGGACCCGTGACGATTACCGGGCGCCTGCGAGACTATGGCAGAAACCTAGCCTCTCGGTGGCGCCAGCGTCCGGACCTCGTTCGCCACCATTCGCAAATCCGTCTGCCCTTTTTGTAACACGCGGTCCGCCCCCGCCAGAAGCCGGCGTTCATCGGCGTTAAGGTCGCGGGCCGTCAGCACCACCACGGGCACGTCCGCACAGCCCGGCCGTTCACGCAGCGCATGCAGGAACGTAAAGCCGTCCATGACCGGCATCGTCAGGTCCAGCAGGATCAGCTGCGGCACGCGGATCGCGACCGCGGCCAGTGCCTCCTGCCCGTTCGCAGCCTCTGCCACCGTCCAGCTGCCGCGTTCCAGCACCGCCCGCAACCGGCCGCGCGCGTCCGGGTCGTCATCGACCACCAGGATATCGCCTCCATCGCCACGGAACCGCCCCATGACCGATTTCAACCGATCCCAGGCTACGGGCTTGGACACAAAGTCTGCCGCGCCGAACGATTGGCTGAGCGCCGGTTCGTTTACGAACGTTACCATGACGACCGGAATGCCGCCGACATCCGGGTCGGCCTTGAGCATCTTTAGCACCGTCCAGCCATCCATCTGCGGCATCATGACATCCAGCAGGATCGCCCGCGGCCGAATCGCCCGGGCCAGGTCGATACCGGTCTGACCGTCGCTGGCGGTACGGACGGCAAAGCCCTCACGTTCCAGGAACCGGGTCAGCAGATCGCGCTGGGCCGCGTCGTCGTCGATCAGCAGCACAAGCTCCCGATTACCATCGACCGGCATCGGGGCAGAGTGGGGTTCGGGCATCTGCTCCGGCAAATGTGCCGGCACACGGATCGTGAATGTGGACCCACTGCCGGCGATGCTGCTGACCGTCACGTCGCCACCCAGCAGCCGGCAGAATGCGCGGGTGATGGCCAGGCCCAACCCGGTGCCCCCAAATCGCCGGGTGGTCGACACGTCGGCCTGGGTGAACCGTTCGAACAGCCTCTCGACCTGCCCCGGCGTCATGCCGATACCGTTATCGATCACCGCGAACTCGACCGCATCCCCGTGGCGCCGGACGCGCAGCGTGATCGTGCCGGCGTCGGTGAACTTGGCCGCGTTGCTCACCAGGTTCAGCAGGCACTGCCGTAGCTTCACCTGGTCGGTATGCATACCACCGAGCCCGGTTGCGACGTCGACAACCAGCGTGTTGTTCTTTTGCCTGACCAGCGCATCGGCGGTCGCCGCCACGTCCTGCAGCAGCTGATCGACCTCGAACGGTTCGGCAAACACCGTCATCCGCTCGGCTTCGATCTTCGACAAGTCCAGCACGTCGTTGATGAGACTGAGCAGGTGGCGGGCGTTGGACTGGATTCTACGTACGTCCGGCAGCAGGTCGGGTGCGGTGTTTTCCATCTCCTCCTCCAGCAATTCGCTGTAGCCAATGACGGCCGATAGGGGTGTGCGTAGCTCGTGGCTCATGTTGGCCAGAAACTGGCTTTTGGCGCGATTGGCAGACTCAGCCGCGTCACGGGCGGCGCTTAGCTCCTCGACGGCCATTTTGCGTTCGGTCACGTCGGTATGGGTCCCCACCCATTCGCGCGCCACGCCGTCATCGAGGATCGGGACGCCGCGCGCGGCCATGATCCGCCACGCGCCGTCCGCCCGGCGCACGCGGTGATCGATGCTGTATAGCGTGTGCGACTGCATCGCCGCGTGCCACGCCTGCAGCGTCCTATCCCGGTCATCGGGGTGGACGGCGTCGATCCAGCGTAAATCGGCGTAGGCGTCGGCGGCCATGCCCGTGAATGCTTCCCAACTCGGCTGCGGTGGCATCAACTCGCCCTCCGGCGTCGTGACCCACACCATGCTGGCGCTAGTTTCGATCAGGGTACGAAACCGCTCCTCGCTCTCCCGCAGCCGCCGTTCGGCCCGGCGCGCCAGCGTCACATCGGTCACGACCACGCCGACACCGGCGGCCACGCCCCGCGACGGCGGCAGTGGGAAGAAGCCGAACTGGAATTCGCGCAGTAGCTTCGCTCCGGTACGGCTGGGGATCGCGGCCACGACGGCCGGCACCGCCCGGCCCTGCGCCAGCACGGCGCGCAGGCGCGGTTCCAGTTCCTCCTGCAGCCCCGGCAGCACGTCCCACACGCTACGGCCGACATCGGCGTCCAGTGCCCGGTCGTCAAATGTCCGGTCGTCCAATGTCCGGTCGTCCAATGTCCGGTCGCTCATCGCCGTAAACGCCCGGTTCATGTGGCGGACGTGCAGGTTCTGGTCCAGGAAACCCAGGCCAATCGGCGCGTTTTCCAGCACGCTACCCAGCAACGCGGTGCTCGCCCGCTCCGCCAGGCGCCGCCGCTGCGCGATGATACCCACGATTGCGAACGCACCCAGCAGGGCCGCCGCCGAGCCACCGCCCAGCAGCGGCGCGTACAACGCGTCGGCCCGTTCCACCTTGATAATCCGGCGCCGGGCATCCGCTTGTACACCGGCGACAATGGACCGAACCGCGTCCATGCTCCCATTGCCCTGACCGGTCTGAATGAGGTGTTGCGCTGCCTCTAGCCCTTGATCGCGCCGTACAATAACGACTTGGTGGCCAAAGTCGCTCTTGGCGGCGACCATCTGTGTCAGCCGCCTCGTTTGGACATTCGTGGCGCCAATCGCTGCAATGGCATTATCCAACGCAGCTTCGGCCTGGTAGTAGGGTTCTAAGTAATTCTCGTCCCCGGTAAGAACGTAGTCTCGGTACCCGGTCTCAACATCCTTCAGTGTGGAAAGCAACTGTTCGACGGCAACCAGCGTCCGGTTCTGCTGGGCGGTGACGGTCCTGGCACGCTGGCCATTCACGAACGCCAGCACCGCCAGCACAAGACCGAGTAATAATAGCAGTGCGGCCGCCGGGCCCAGACGGCTACGGGTCGTCTCGGCACGCAGCTCGGGTTGGATCATGGCCGTCCAACGCGGCGCACGCTGGTGCGTTGCGGGCTAGAACCCGGCCCGCGTGTCTAGCTACGAACCGAGCCGGCCCTTCAGCAATGGCATGACCCTATCGCTCCACCCGGCGGACACCTGTTTGATGCTGCCCACGCCCGTCATGAACGGGGCATTGGCCATCACGCCGTGCGGGGTCGTGTCGAACTTCGTATCCGGGTCGCGCACCATCGCCAGCAAGTCACTCGGGCTTATCTTAGCCGCGGCCAGCGCGATGAAGCTGTCAGCCACCTGCTCCGGATGGGCGGCAATCAGAGCGTTGGCCTCATCCATCGCCGCCATAAACGCCGTCATTGTGCGCGGATTGGCGTCGGCGAACCGGCGCGGCGCGGCGCGACTTCCAGCGTGCCGTCACTCAGGACCTCGGACGCCGCAACTACGCAGTGGACGCGGGGGTCCTTCAGCTCGAAGATCGAGTAAGGTGGAGAGGCAAAGTGCGCCGCAATCTCCGTCCGGCCCGACAGTAGCGTGCCGTATGCCCCGGGATGGGGCAGGCCCACGGTGACCGGGTCGTTTTCGGCCTCGAACTTTACCGCAAGCAGCGCCTGCAACACCACGGCAGCAAGCGACGTCTTTCGGCGAGCGTTTTGGTGTGCTCGCGGTTCGTATTCAGGCCAAGGCGCGCGGCCTGGCCCACAGCGTCACGAACCCCGGCGCGCCCGTGCGGCAATGTCCAGCGCCCCGGCCAACATGGCGTCGTTGATAACGTTGCCGCCACCGAACTACGCCCAGCTGACGGTCAAGGCCGGTAGGCCTGCCAACTCCAGCTGCCCTTCAAGCATTTAGCGGTGGCGCATGACTATGAGGCGCGAATAGAGGGTTCCGTAGCCGTAGCTAAGGCGGATCGTTGCAGCCTCTGTTGTCTGTGCCCAGCCTGAACGCGTCGCGGCGGTAGCGGCGACGGCTCACACGTCCGCGGTAACGCCCAACGGATCCAAGCGATATCCGCCGCCCTCCGTCACCAGCAGACGGGCGTTACCGGGATCGGGTTCGATCTTCTGCCGCAGCCGGTAGATGTGGGTTTCAAGCGTGTGGGTCGTGACCGCCGCGTTGTAGCCCCACACCTCATTGAGCAAGATCTGACGCGCGACCGGGCGGGTCCCGGATCGGTACAGGAATTTGAGGATCGCCGCCTCCTTCTCCGTCAGGCGGATGCGGCGCTTGCGGCCCACTTCCTCCAGCAGCTTGGCGCTGGGGCGGAACACGTACGGGCCGATGGTAAAGACCGCGTCCTCGCTATTCTCGAAGATGCGAAGCTGGGCACGCAGCCGGGCCAGCAGCTCCGCCAACCGGAACGGCTTGGCGATGTAGTCGTTGGCGCCGGCGTCGAGCCCACGGACGACGTCCGCCTCCTCATCGGAGCCGGTGAGCATGATGATCGGCATGCGGTGGCCCTGCTTACGGAGTTGGGCGCATAAATCTCGGCCGTCCCCGTCCGGCAAACCGACGTCGAGGATCAGTGCGTCGTACCGCGCACCCTCCCGGCCGAGTAGGTCAAGGGCGTCAGCCATTGTACCGGCCTCAAACGCACTAAACTCCTGGTCGAGCTGTAACTGCTCGACCAGCGTCTGGCGAAGGGCCACATCGTCATCAATGATCAGGATCGGACGCTCGACGCTCATCAGCCCACACCTTCTATCAAACCAGAAGCCCAACGCACGCATTTGGCCGTCGCCCGCATGAGCGTACCCGACCATTCACACAATAACGTGAGAAACCCATAACAGTTTCCTGGTCGCACCGGCACGTAATTCTCCGCCCGCTCGCCAACCGGGCCCAGGACCGGCATAAGACCGCATGATCGAAGCATCGCCCGATCTCCAACCGGTCCTGGGCCGACTGCGCGCCGTTCACCGCGCCATGGGCGAGTTGCGCCGGGGTACGCCCGTTCTGCTCGATGGATATGACGGGCGGGCGGTGCTGCTGGCGGCCGAGACCACGGGCGCCGACGGCCTGCGCGCGTTTGCGGCCCTGGCCAGCGCGCCGCCGGTGCTGTTGCTGACGGGCATGCGCGCGGCGGCCCTCACGGGGCGGCCGATGCCGGACGGGCCGGTTGCGTTCGATACGGGGGCACTCCTCACGCCCCCCACCCTGCGCGGTGTGGCCGACCCCACGGCGGACCAATTGCTGGCCGACCCGCTGACGCCAGCCCCCCTGCCCGCCGCAGCTGCCGCTGCGATGGCGCTCGTGAAGCTGGCGCGCGTACTGCCCGCGGCGCTGTTCGCCTCCGTCGCCGACGGGACGGCGCCGGGTGACACATTGACGGTGTCCGCCGCCGACGTTCTGTCCCACGCCGATATCAGCGCCGCCAGCCTGGTGCGCGTGGCCGAGGCAGCCGTTCCCCTCGCCGACGCACCCGACGCACGCGTGATCGCCTTCCGCTCACCGGACGCCGGAATCGAGCACCTTGCCATCGTCATCGGCGACCCAGCCGCCAGTCCGGCGCCGCTGGTGCGGGTGCATTCGGAGTGTTTTACCGGCGACCTGCTCGGCAGCCTGCGCTGCGATTGCGGGCCGCAGCTGCGCCTGGCGCTGGAGCGGATCGGCGCGGCGGGTGCCGGCGTGGTGCTGTATCTGTCGCAGGAGGGGCGGGGCATTGGCCTGGCCAATAAGCTGCGGGCCTACGCGCTGCAGGATCGGGGCCTCGATACGCTCGACGCCAACCGCGCGCTGGGCTGGTACGCGGACGAGCGCAACTTCTTGATCGCGGCCACCATGCTGCGTGACCTGGGCCTACCGCGTATTCGCATGCTGACCAATAATCCGTCCAAGGTCGCGGCGCTGCAGGCGTGCGGGATCGAGGTGATGGGCATCGAACCGCTGCGGCTACCCCCCAATGGGGTGAACGACGCCTACCTGGCGACCAAGGCGCGGCGGTTCGGGCATTTGATGGAGTGATGGCACGCTTCGTGCTGAGTTCGGGCATGGACCAGATCGACCCAAACGGCCCCGCCCCGCACTTCCAAACCGTCGCCAGTGCTGCAGGACTGCCGCCGGCCGCCGGTCCCGGCCCCGAGAACGGCAGCCCCGTGGCCCTGCCGATGACGTTTGCCGAGCTGATGGGTGGGCTGAACCCCCTGCATCATTTGCCGATACTCGGCATGGTTTACCGGGGTGCGACGGGCGATACGATCCCAGCACCCCTTCGCATCCTGGGCGCTGGCATCTTTGGTGGGCCCATGGGCATGGTCGGCGCGGCGCTGACCTGCTTGGCGAGTGAGATATTTTCCATGCCGCCCGACCTGTCCCGCCCCGCGCTGCCGGCCGGCATGTCGCAGTCGGCGGAGGCCGGTATACAGCCCGGCGCGATCGAACCCGGCGGCTACGTCACGCTGGCAACGACAACACCGGACTGGCTGGGTGGTATGACGCTCGATCAGGCGGCAAGCGCGTACCGGCTGGCGGAGGCGCGCGGCGCCGAGGGGCATGGGATGGCATGAGGGCAGTGGTGCGCGACGGCTGGCTGACGATGTCCGGGGTGCGTATGCCGGTCGTGATCGGCCATGGCGGGGTGCGGGCGCAGAAGCAGGAGGGCGATGGCGCAACGCCGCTGGGCCTGCTGCCGCTGCGCCGGGTGCTGTACCGCGCCGACCGGGTTCGCCGTCCCGCCGCCGCCGTTCCGGTTACGCCGCTGGCCCCGCATGACGGCTGGTGCGACGACCCGGCGGACGCCCGATACAATATGCCGACAACCCTGCCGTACGACGCCCGGCATGAGGCGCTGTGGCGCACTGACAGCGTGTACGACGTGATCGGCGTGCTTGGCTGGAACGACGCACCGGTTGTGCGCGGGGCCGGCAGCGCAATCTTTTTGCACGTCAGCCGGCCCGACGGTTCGCCCACGGAAGGCTGCCTGGCGTTGCCGCTGCCAGGGTTGCTGGAGGTGCTGGCGGCGGGGGTGACGGAGTTTTTGATCGAAGCCTAACGCACCTGTTGCCGTAGCGCCGCCAGTAGCGTCTCCACTGCGCCGCCATTGCGTTGTAAAAATGACATGTAGTCGCTTCGCTGCGTGATGCGGAGCGACATGCCCTCCGCGATCACGTCCACGAGTCGAAAGGTGTCGCCGGATGGCACCACGACCCACACGATGCGGTTCGGCTTGTTGTTCGGGCGCGTGACGGTCGTGGGGACCACGATCTCGTCACCCTGACGCTCCGGCCGGCCGGTTTGGACTTGCGCCAGCCCCGATGTTGCGGAGGCCAGGCGCTCAGCCACATTGGCGGCCAGCATGGCGCGGAACAGCTGCAGGTACTCGGCCTGCTGGGCCGGCGTCGCCTGCGGCCAGTACCGGCCCAGGCAGAAGCGGGCGAGGCTGTCCTGGTCCACCACGCGATCCAGGAACGGGGCCAGTTGCACGCGGCGCTTCGCCGGATCGGGGTGGGCGGCAATCAATGCGCCGAGCTCCCGGCCTATCCGCTCGATGAACGGCGCGGCGGCCGACACGTCCTGCGCCGCAGCAGGTAGCGCCAGGAACAGGGCCAGCATGGTTCGGCGGAGGATCGGGGCGAGAGTCATTGTAATACCGGTACGTTTAACGCCGCACGGCGTCCAGCAGAACATTCGCAAACGGGGTACCGGCCCAGCACGGGGCGACGGTGACCGCGAACCCTGCGTGCACCAGCACCTGGGTCAAGATAGACACCGGTGCCGGGTCGACTACGGCGCCGGCGTGGGGCCAGACCGGCCGGCCCAGCCGTTCCAGCGCCAGATGCAGCCGGCTACGCCAACCCTGGCCGGGATCGAGCGTGCGGACCAGCACCTGCCGCCGCGCCGCCGCCGCCACGGCCGCCAGCAGGCGGAGCGCTTGGTCCTGCCGTAGGATGTACAGCACGTCGATTACCAACGCCGTGTCGCACGGGGCCACGGTCGCGTCGGCCGCCAGGTCCTGCGCATGCGCCATGAATGGTAGACCCGTGCCGGCCAGCCGCGCGTCGTCCAGCGCCCGCCCGGCCCAGTCGAGCCCGACGACGGAGCGGGCGCCCCCAGCCTCCAGCAACGCCAGGCCTAGCTGGCCACGACCGCAACCGACATCAATCACGTCGCCGAACGGCTCGGCCGCCGCCATCGCCAGCACGGCCCGGTGCACGGGGTCGGTCCGCAACTTCGACGCTACGTAGTGCCGCGTGAACCGGCGTCCGCCGTAGTAGCGCCGGGCCGTGCGGGCCAGTGCCTCGTTTAATCGGGCGTCATCCAATCCCCGCCCCGCCCCCACCCACGGCGCGGCGGAAGGCCGGGTCGTCCACGATGCGGTCGATTGCCTCGCTCATCGCCTTCGCGGTCAGGGCCGCCAGCTCCGTCGGTGAGGCAAAGATGCCGTTATCCAGCGCCAGGACGCTGCCGCTCGTCTGGTTGCTTTGGCCCGTTCCCTCCCACAGCACGCGGCCGGAAGCGGTTTCGACGAGTTGGGCGCGCAGTAAGGCATGCGCCTCCAACCGTATAAGCCGGCTGGCGTCGATGCGGCCGATGGTCAGCCGGATTTCCACCGGCGCGGCACCACGGGCCAGCATGTTGCGCTGGGCGAGCGCGTCGGACATCGCGCGCGCGACCACGGCCGTGATGGGGATATCGGAGCGCAACGACTTGATCGGTTGGCCGAACCCGCCACGGATCGTCCCGAAATCGTTAGGATCCGTCCGGGTACGGACGTCGGTCGGCGGGGCCACCTGCACCGTGCCGGCCCCGGCGATGGGCGTGACCGTCGGCGCGTAGGCCAGCGGCGTGACCGAGCTTCCGCAGCCCGCAAGCAACAGTAGCAGCAAGACGCAAACCGCCCTCATTGCGCGACCGCCAGCCCGCGCGCCGGTTCTGCAACCGCGTCGAACCGGCCAAACTTTTTCGTCAGGTGGTACACTCCCTTGAATGCCAACACCGGCAGCTCCGCCCGCCACCCGCCGCCGAGGTTGCCGGCGATCAGGTTGATCAGCCCGTCCCGCATCCGCAGCGTGTTGCGCGGCGCGAAGAACAGCCGGTGCAGCGCGGGTTCGTTGATCCGGTAAATCAACCAGCTGATGCGATCCATGGCCCGGCCGAGGTCACGGCAGGCCGTCGCCGCCATCGCCAGGCCGCGCGCCGGATCGTCCAATGATGCGGACGCCACCGCGGCGCCGCGCTGTCCGCCCATCATTGCCATCAGCACGCCCGTCGAGAACATGGGGTCCACAAAACCATACGCGTCGCCGATCAGCATGTGCTGCGGCCCATATCCAGTGACGCTGCGATAGGAGTAGTTGGCGGCGCTGAACACCTCCGTCACCGCCTTCGCCTCACCCATGCGGGCGCGCAGCGTCGGGCTGCGGCCGATACGGTCGTAGAACAGCTCCGACGGGGTGCCGCGGCGGCCCTTGAACGCTGACGGGTTGCCGACGAAGCCCACGCTGATCACGTCGCCGGGCAGCGGGATGGTCCAGAACCAGCCGTCGCCGGTCAGGTGGATCGTGATGTAGCCCTCGTGACCCGGCCGGCGCGGGACACCGGTGAAATGGGCGTACAGCGCCGCGGTGCTATTCCGCTTGTTGGACTTTTTCTGATTGGTGGCGCCCGCGATCAGCGCGTCCCGGCCGGTCGCGTCCAGCACGTAGCGAGGGCGCAGCGTGATTGGCCCGGCTTCACCGTCGGCCAGCACGGTCGCTCGCCCGGTATCGAACGCCACTGAACGAATGCGCGTCCGCTCCATCGTGCGGGCACCGCGGCGGGCGGCGTTGCGGAACAGGATGTGGTCCAGGTCCGCGCGGCGCACCTGCCACGCATGGCCGTAGCGCGCGTCGAGCGCCAACTGGAACGGGAAGGCGATGGTCTTGCCCGTGTCGTCCGACACGAACTCGGCACCGGGTTTAACGACGCCGATCGCGCTGACCTCGTCCATCACGCCCAGGGTTTCGAATAGCTCCATATTGCGCGGCAACAGGCTTTCGCCGATGTGGAACCGGGGATGCTGCAGGCACTCGGCCAGGATCACGTCGTGGCCCTTTTGCGCCAGCATGGCGGCGGCAGTGCTGCCCGCGGGGCCGCCACCCATCACCAGCACGTCGCATTCTATTTCGGCCATCATTGCCCCCGCTCGCACGTGGACTGTGCCCGACGGTAAAAGCTCGTGTCCAGCGTCACGCCATCCCGCCGTTGATCGATATGCACTGCCCGGTGATGTACCCAGCCTGCCCGGACGCCAGAAACCCAACCAGGTCGGCCACCTCCGCCGCCGTGCCCGCCCGCTTCATCGGCACGATCTCCGCCACACGCTTCGCGTCCATGCCGGCCGCATCGATGGCCGGTGAGGCGATGATGCCGGGTGCCACCGCATTGGCCGTGACGCCACGGCTGCCGACTTCCCGGGCCAGCGACTTCACCGCGCCAATCAGCCCGGCCTTTGCCGCCGCATAGTTCGCCTGCCCTCGGTTGCCGGTGATCGCCGACACGGACGACACGGCGATCACCCGGCCCCAACGCGTGGCCATCATCGGTAGCAGCAGCGGCTGACACACGTGGAAGAAGCCGTTCAGCGACACGTCGATCACGCCCGTCCACTGGGCCACGCGCATGCCGGCCATGGGGGCGTCATCATGGATGCCGGCGTTATGGACCAGCACTTGGATCGGCCCGTCCACCAGCAACGCCGCCATAGCCGCGGCTGTCGCAGCCGGGTCGGCCACATCGCAGGTCAGGGCCGACGCGTGCCCGCCGGCCGCGATAATCTCCGCCGCCAGCGCGTCCGCGCCCGACTGGTTGGCATGGGCGTGGATCGCGACATGCAGCCCGTCCGCGGCCAGGCGGCGGCAGATGGCCTGACCCAGCGGGCTGGCGCCGCCCGTGACGAGGGCGCGCTTCATTGGGAGATCGACACTGCGCCGCGCCCCTCTATCAGCAACCGGCCGTCCGTCACGAGGTCGAACGCGTACAGCAATCCCCCCGCCTCCCGATACAGCAGCCGCGCCGTCACGATCAGCACGCCCGGCTCGTCCAGCCGGTCGACATGCAGGGTAAAATCCCGCAGCGAGGCGACCCGGCCAGCGGGGGGTTTCGTGCCGTCCAGCAGCGCACCATGCAGGGCGGCCGCCTGCATCGCGTACTCCGCCCCGCACAGCGCCGACAGCCGGTCCGCGCGGCGCAGCGGATTGGTCGGTGATCGGTGGCTGATCGCGTCACACACGACATGGTTCGCGTCCCAGTGCAGCACGGCGCGCAGCAGGCACATGGCGCCGCCGTGCGGGATTAGGGCCGCGATGTCAGTCATGCCCCACCTGCACCGTCAGATGCCCGGGTCCGTACGCAGCGGGGCAAACATCGTCGCGGTGCCGGGCCAGGCATTGCAGCAGGCGAAGCGATTGCGCGGCCGGATTGCCACGCGCCAATTCGGCCAGCGCCAGGTCGTCGGGCTCATCTGGCGCAGCCACACCCGGCGCGTAGGCCACATCCAGCGTGGGGCCTGGGCCATCCGGCGCCAGCACCAGCGCCACGGCAAATGGCGCCAGGATCGGCCGGGTCACATCCAGCGGCGGCGGCAGCGGGTGGTCGTACACAACCAACAGCACCGGCGCCTGCAGCGTTTGCACCTCTACGACCGCGGTCAGCAGCGCCGCTGCCCATGTCGCGTCGCCAGCGCCCACGCAATCCGCCGGCTGCGCGCCCCCCGTCGCGATCGACCAGTACCCGGCCGCCGCGTTGTGGACGGAATTGCTGAACTGCGTGGGTGAAACTGCCCTGGCACCCCCGCCCGCCAGCGCATCCAGAATTCCGCCCACCACCGGCCCATCCCCATTGGCACTGCCGAACACGCTGCGCAGCGTTACCGGATCGAGCCCGCTGGCGCCCGCAGCTTCCGCCGCGACGGCTAGCGCCAGGCGCACCACGGGACCGGTGCGCCGGCGCTCATTGGCCGGCAACAACGCGGGCGCGGGTGGGGGCGACGCGCGCGGCACGTACGCGCCGCCGGCCAGGATGGGTGCCGAGGCCGCCCATCCCTCCATCCCTGGACCCCACACCGACATCGCCCGCACCCAAACCTTCATCCGTGGCCGAGCAACACGCTGCAGTTGATGCCGCCGAACCCGAACGCGTTACTCAACACCCGCCGCACCGGCCGGGTCTCGTTGATCGTCAGCACCCGGCCGCGGAAGCTCGGGTCGGGTGCGTCGATGCCCAGGCACCCGGCTACGAACCCGTCCTGCATGCAGATGTGGGCGATCGCCGCCTCCAGGATGCCGCATGCGCCGAGCGTGTGCCCGGTAAAACCCTTCGTGCTGCTGGCCGATACGTCCCCCATCACGGCGCTGACCGCCAGGTCCTCGGCGGCGTCGTTGGCGCGGGTACCGGTGCCGTGCAGGTTAATCCAATCGACCTCGCCCGGCTCGGTGCCTGCATCGCGCAGCGCGTCCCGCATCGCCGCAGCCGCACCCGCGCCCTCGGGATGCGGGGATGACATGTGGTACCCGTCGCTGGACGCGCCGATACCCAGCAACCGCAGCGCGTCGACCGGTCCGTCGACCTCTAGTAGCGCGAACCCCGCTGCCTCGCCGATCGAGATGCCGGTCCGGTCGGCGCTGCAGGGCCGGGTCGGGCCGGGGGAAATCAGCTCGAGCGCGGCAAAGCCGTTCAGCGTCATGCGACAGAGAGTGTCGGCCCCGCCCACCACGGCCGCGTCGCACACGCCGGCCCGGATCAGCGCGCGGGCGTCCATCATGGCACGCAGGCTGCTGGCACACGCCGTCGACACGACCGACACCGGTCCCGCCAGCCCCAGAACCGCCTGCACGTAATTGCCGATCGAGGCGATGTCCTGCGTGCCGCGAAAATCGAACCCGGCCGGCAGCGCGCCGGCACAGTCGCGGTCGCGATACGCATCCTCCGCGGCTCCCACACCCGACGTACTGGTGCCGAGCACGACCGCGATCCGCCCGGCGCCATAGCGGGCCACGGCGCCGGCGACGACGTCCATGAATCCGTCCGCCTGTAGCGCCATGTCCGCCAACCGGTTGTTGCGGCAGTCGAACGCGTGCAGCCCGGGCGGCAGCCGATGCGCCTCGATCCCATCAACCCGGCCGATCCAGCCCTGTGTCACCGGCTCGAAATCATTGCGCCGCAGTCCACTCCGTCGTGCATGTAGTGCCGCCCGGTGCGCCGCCATGCCGACGCCGAGCGCGCTGGTGGCGGTCAGCCCCGTTAGGCGCATCGGGGCGGCAAGCCCCGTCATACGAGTCGGGGCCGCGAGTCCCGTCATACTGAGGTCGGGCCCGAGAACAGGAACGACGCCGCCATCGCCAGCACCGCGCCGACCGCGACCGTCAGGCCGATGTCATGCAAAAACGGCGTCGTGCAGAAGGCGAGCGCACCGAAGGTCAGCAGAGTCATTCCATTGCATGTAACCAGAGTACGAAAGGTGCGGGCCCGCTCCTCCGCGTCAAGCTGCGGGCGGGAGAAGAATAGCGCGTAATCGAACCCGACCCCCGCCACCAGCTGTAGTGCGACGACGTGGACGAGCGACAGCCGCGCCCCGCCCGCGGCCAGTGCGGCCCCCGCGAGCAGCACGGCGCCCAGCACGGGGCCCAGCACGCGGGGTAGCCGGGCCAGGTCCCGGCGCAGTCCCCACGCCAGCACCGCCGTCGCGCACGCCGCACACACACCCAGCCACCGCCATGCGCCGGACGTGTAGGCCGCCAACGTCCCGCCCAGTTCCGCTCGCACATCGACGTAGGTCGCGTGATCCAGCCCCGTCAGCGCCCGCCGTAGCTCGCCCGGGTCGGTGACGCCCCGATAGGTGACCGGGCCGCGCCAAATGTCACCCGCCCGGAATAGCAGCGGGGCCAGGCGGGTGCCAAGCGCCGTACCCTCCAAGTCGGCGGGCCGGAGCGGCGCAAGGCCTGCGGTCGCGGCCACGCCGTCCAGCAGGGGCTGGAACGCAGTCGGCTGGAACGGCAATCCGGCGCTAGCGGAGGCGATGCGGGTCGACAGTTCACCGGGCGCAGGCAACGCCGCCTGACGCGCGGTTTGGCGCGCGGCGCTCGGTAGGAACTCCGCCGCATACTCGGCCCGGCCGATCACGCCGTCGGATTGCAGCTTGGCCAGGCGCGCGGTCAGCGCCTCCTGCCGGGTGAGCACCGCCTCTGCGTCTGGGCCATCCACCACCAGCAGCAGCCCGGCCTCGGCCGCACCTAGGGCCGCGCGCAGCTCCTGATCCAGGGCGCGGGCAGCGGCGGGCACGGGGCTGAGCGCGGCCAAATCCGTCTCCCACGCCGGGCCACCTCGCGCCGCAACCAAGGCCAGCAGCAAAACGGCGGGAACCAGCGCCCACGAGCGAAAACGCCGCACACGCTCGATCGCGGGCAGCCAGGCCAGGTCCCCGGACGCCACGGGCGCCAGGCCCGCCGCCACCACCAGCCGCGGCAGTACGATCCACGTGGCGGCGGCCGTCCCCGCGAGTGTCACCGCCGAAAACGCGCCCAGCTGCACCAGGCCCGGCAGTCCCGACAGCACCATTCCGCCCAAGCCCAGCACCGCCGTCGCGACCGCCAGCCCAAACGCCGGCCCGATCCGCGCACGGGTTGCGTCCCCGGCCTCCCCCCGTTTGCGATGGCCGATCAGCAGCACGGGGTAGTCGACCGCGATGCCCGCCATGGCCGATCCCAGCCCGAGCGACGCCGCCTGCACCCCCCCGAACACGGCCCCCGTGACCAGCGTCGCCAGCGCCAACCCAAGCACGACTGGCACGACGATCGCGGCCAGCACCAGTAGCGAGCGGAACCGCCACGCAAGCAGCCCCGCAACCAGCACGGCCGACACGATCGAAATGCCGGTCACGTCCCGCTCGATCGCGCGGGCAGCCTGGGCGGCGAAAACGGCCGGGCCGCTGATAAGCAATCGGGCACCGCTATCGCCGGACGCATCCCGGAATGCGCGGTCGACCGCGGTCAGCGCCGCTGCCTGCTGCGTGGGGTCGGACGCGCCGGCGCGGGTGGCGGCAACCAGCAGCGCCCGGTCGCGTGCCGGATCGAACCATGCGCCGTCGATGGCGCGCACCGGCCCGGCCGCGCCGGCCCACACGCGTAGCAGCGACGGGAACGCCCCCGTGGGATCGCCGAAGCCGAACTGCTGCGCCACAGGCGAGGCCGAGGATCGCAGCGCCCGCAGCAGGGCCGTCATGCCGGTATGGAGCGACGCCTCGTCGAACGCCGCGTCGGCAAGCATGAAGCGGCGCACGTATAGGCGATGGATCTCGGCGTCATCCGGCAACGCGGCGGCCCCCGCGGCGACCAGGCGGAACAGGCCCGTCGGTTGGAGCCTGGCCGCCATCGCCGTCGTGATAGCGGCCAGGCGCGGAACGGGCGCGCCCTCGACCCCCACCAGCAATACGCCGCCGGCCGCCCCCTGCCGCAACTCGTCGAGCATCAGGCGCGCGGCCGGGGTTTGGCCGGCGGGGAGAAACGCCGCGATGTCCGTCCGCACCGGTGTAATCCGGAACGCGCCGGCCAGCAGGGCACCCGCGACCAGCACGGCCAGCAGCAGCGGCCTCACCAGTGCGACTTCATGGGTCGACCGTGATCGCCTGCGTGTCGCCGTTGGCCTGCTCGATCGTGATGCGCTGCACCGCGGAACCGACGCCGGCGACCGTCACGTGGTGCAGCAGGCGGGAGACGGCGGGATCGGCCGGCATCAGATCCAACCGCCACGCGTCCGGCGTACCCGACCCGGCCACGCGAAACGCCCGCTGCAACGCCGGCAGGTCGCCCGCCAGCGGCGCCCGGAACGCGTCGATAACGGCGGCCAGGCCTGGTGCCGCGCCGAGCGGAATCACCCGCGGTGGCTCGTCCCCCAATGTCAGCACCACCTGCGCGCCATCCACGATCAACTGCTCCCGCTCGGGCCAGTCGGTCCGCTTTTCCAGCCGGGCGGGACGGCGATACAGCAGCGTGCCGGTGCTGATGAGGGGGGTAGTCAGCGCCGCGATCCGTTTTTCCTCGCGAAACGTCGCCCGGCGTTCCGGTACCGCCGCCAGCCGCGCCATCAGGGCCGGAACGTCGAGTGCCTCAGCGTGCGCCGGGCTCGCCAGCAGTAGAAGCAGCAGCGTCCGGCGTTGCATCGGGCGGGGCCTTCCAGAACGGGTAAAAGTTGAACCATTGGAACGGATAGGCACGGCAGGCCCGGTCTAGCGCGGCGGCATAGGCGCCGGCGTAGCGGGACAGATCGGCCGCACGCGCGGTGCCCCGGCCGAGGGTGACGCGATCGGCAAACGGCTCGAACGCGATGTCCCACCCTGCGCGGGTGCGTACCGCATGCACGAGCAGGACGGGCGTGCCCAGGGCGTGCGCCAGCGCGAACGGTCCGGCGGGGAACGGCGCCGGGATGCCCAGGAATGGCGCCATAACCCAGCGCCGTTCGGCCCCACCCACCGCCGCGCGGTCGGCCAGGACGCCCAGGATCTCACCCCGTGCGGCGGCGTCCCGCGCCTCCAGCATCGCGTTGGTGCGTCCCAGTTGGATCACGTCGGCCAGGGCGGCCGGGTTCATGCGGTCCAGCAGCGCGGTCATGGCACCCGCATTCTGCCGGTACATCAGCGGCCGCACCCGCGCCGGCGCCTGCCGCCCCAGCAGCCGCAGCGCCTCGAACCCGCCCAGATGCGCGCCCAGCAGCAGGCAGCCGCGGCGCTGGGTCAACGCGGCCTCGATATGATGCAGGCCGTGCACCTCCAGCGCCTCTGGCCCGATACGGCCCATCAGGAGCATGGCGCGGTCGAAGATGGACTGGGCGAAGGCGTAGAAGTGCCGCGCGACGTCCCACGGCCGCGCCGGACGGCCCAACACGCGGCCCAAATAGTCGCGGGATGCGGCGCGTGCGGCAGGGGACGTCGCGTAGAACCACAGTACGATGCCGGGCAGTATTGCCCGGCCGACCGGCGCCCCCAGCCGAAGCACCAGCGCGCGCATGATCCCGAGCCAGGCCGCCGACCCCCGTTCGGGCGCCGCGGCCCAGGTGGGTGCAACGTCGCTCATACCACCAGCGCCGTGCCACGGACTGCGGGCGCGCCACCGACCGTGCAGGCGAACGTCATGCGGCCGTCGACGGGGATTGTAGCGAGGACGTCCACGGCCTCACCGGGTAGCACGGGCCGGGTGAACTTGACGGTGGCGAAGCCGGTCAGCCGGTGGTTCGGCAGGGCCAATGCCATGGCCTCATCTAGCAGCACCACGGCCGGAACGACTGGCTGGCCCGGGAAATGGCCGGGCAGGCACGGGTGATCGGCCGCCACGACGAATTCGCCCACACGGATCACGGGCGAAGCATCGCCGCATGCAGCGCCACCAGCGCCTGACGCGGCAGCTTGCCGACCGCATTGCGTGGCAGGCAGGCAACCTGCACGACCCGGCGCGGCAGGAACACCGGGTCGATGTACTGACGCAGCTCAGCCAGCAGGTCTTCGGCCCGCCGGGTCGGGGCGACGGCGAACGCGACCAGGCGGGCGGCGCGCGTCCGTTCCAGGTCGTCGGGGGCGAAGAACACCGCATCCTCGACGCCCTCCAGCCCGTTCAAGGCCAATGCCAGCGCGGCTAGCGACGTGCGCTTGCCCGCTATCTTGACTACGTCCGCGCGGCGTCCGAGCAGGCGAAACCGCTCGCCCTCGAGCGCGATCAGGTCGACCAGGGCTAAGGCGGCATGGTGCGGGGCGGTGACGGTCGTGACTGCGTCAGTGGCGTGCAGGCCGACGCCGGGATAGGCGAGCCAGGTGTCGTCGGCCACGGTCCGGCGGCTCGCGATGGAGCCGACCTCGGTCGCACCAAAAATCTCGTGGACGGGCGCATCCCACGCCTGCTCCGCCGCCGCGGCCAGGGCGGGGTCCAGCGGGGCAGAAGCACTGATCGTACGGCGGTGGCCCACGCCCAGGATGCCGCCGGCGTCCAACAGCGCCCGCAAGTGCAGCGGCGTCGTCACCAGGTCGACGGTGCCGGGTACGCTCGCCATCGCCGCCCGAATGTCGGCGGGCAGCAGCGCCGGGCCGTGCCAGCTGGCGACGGACGCGTGCAACGGCATCAGAACCGACGTCTCGAACCCGTACATATGCTGCGGCGGCACAGTGGCCAGGATGGTCGTGTCGCCAGTCCAGCCGAACCGCTCGGCCGCGGCCAGGGTGCGGGTGACCAGGGCGCCCCAGGTTTTTTCATGCGCGGTTGGAACCCCCGTGCTGCCGGACGTGAGCACAATCGCTGCCAGTTGCGTGGCGGGCACAGCCGGGTTTGCGGGCGCCGGGCCGTGGCGGTCGATGTCGAGCACGGTTGCGTCCGTGATCGCCACCGCGTCCGGAAAGCGCGCCCGCAGCGCTGCCACACCGGCCGCCGCGCGGTCGCACGCCAGCACGCAGGGACGGCCGGCGATGACGGCGGCGGCAAACGCGATGGCAAAGCCCAGGCGCTCGTAGCATAGGTTCAGTACCGGCCCGCCGCCCGGCAGGTCCACAGCCACGCGATGCGCGGCGCGCAGGAACGTCGCCGCGTCCACCATGCCGGATGGTCCGCGGAACAGGGCCGCGTCGGCCGACCGACCGACCAGGGGGTACTCAGCCTGCATAACTATGTCGTGCGATGCTCGGCGACATGCCGAGCAAGGCTGTCCAGGCTGTGGAAGATGCGCTGGTTCTGCTGATCGTCCGACCTCAACTCGAACCCGTAGGCGCGGGAAACTGCCAGCGCGATCTCAAGCGCGTCGATGCTGTCTAGGCCTAGACCCTCGCCGAACAGCGGGGCATGCGGATCGATTTGATCAGCCGGCATGTCTAGGCTGAGCGTGCTCACGATGAGTGCCGCCAGCTCCGACCGTTGGGCAAGCAGGCCGGGCGTTTCGGTCCCTAAGATCTCAGTCAGTATGCGCTCGGACATGCCACTCACGATTGCACCTATGACCCTGGTTGAAACCCAGCTTGTTGGCGATGTCTGGCAGAGATTACATACGCGTGAACGGTGAACTCGCAAAGCCCGGAACCGGTGGAAAATGGTGTTGGGTCTGCAGCGTGTCGCGCGGTTAGGATTGGGTGCGGCGGCGGTGCTGTCGCCGTTCGCGACGCATGTGCTGGTCGCCACCGGCGCCGGCCTGCCGCTGGCGATCGGGCTGGCGGCGGCGCAGTGGAGCCTGGCACTGGTGGCGCTCGTCCGGGTGTGGGTCGGGCGCGGACTGGGCCGGGGCGCCCTGATCGCGGCCGTGCTGGGCGCGGGTGCGGTCGGTGCCGGCGCCTATCGCGCGGCCGGGTCGATCCCGGCAGAGGCCGGGTTGCTGGCCGTTTCGGGCATCACGCATGTAGCGATCAACGCCATGCTGCTGGGCGTATTCGCGGCCACGCTGGCGCCGGGGCGGACGCCGCTGGTGGTCGCGATGGGCCGGCGGTTGGACCCGCACTTCACCCCGGCCATCGCCCGCTACGCCCGCGGCGTGACCTGGGTGTGGTGTAGCTTTTTTGCCGGGCAGATCATCGTGTCGGGGCTGTTGCTGGCGGTGGCGCCGCGGACGGTCTGGTCATTTTTTGTCAACATCCTCGACCTGCCGCTGGTGGCGGCGGTGTTCGTGATCGAGGACCGGGTCCGGCGCTGGCGTTTCCCCGGCCATCCCCACGTCTCATTACGATCGCTGGCGGGCGCGATGCGGGCGGCCGGCGGGTGGCGGGGGCTGGCCACGGGCCTGCGATGACCTGGGCATCGTCCGTTCCCACCACCTGGCGGCCGACGCCGTTGGTCCGCGCGTCGTTGTGGGCGCACGGCGTGGGTATGCCGCTTGTGGCGGCGGGGGCGCCGGGCTGGCCGTGGCTGCTGGGCGGACTCATGCTCAGCCATACGGCGATGGCGGCCGGGCTGCATCCGCGCTGCCAATGGGTCGGCCCGACAATGATCCGGCTGCCGCACCCGACCGACAGCGTGGCACTGACGTTCGATGACGGCCCGGACCCGTCGGCGACGCCGCGTATCCTTGACCTGCTCGACGCGGCCGGTGCCCGGGCGAGCTTTTTCTGCATCGGCATCCGCGCAGCCCGGCACCCGGCACTGATCGCCCGGATCGTCGCCGGCGGACACACGGTCGAAAACCACACCTGGTCCCACCCCGCCACCTTCGCCGCGTATGGCCGGCGCCGCATTGCGACCGAGGTTTTGCGCGCACAGGACGTCTTGACCGATCTGGCCGGAACACCGCCCCGCTGGATGCGCGCCCCCATCGGCCTGCGTAGCCCGTTGCTGGAGCCGGTGCTGGCCGGTGCCGGGCTGCGCCATGCGTCATGGACCCGGCGCGCCTATGACGGGCGATGTACCGATCCCACAGCGGTCGCAAGCCGGCTGATCCGAAGGCTGGCTTCCGGCGACCTGCTGCTGCTGCATGACGGATCATCCGCCCGCATGGCCGGCGGTACCGTGGCCGCGGCGGCGCTACCGGCCGTGCTGGACGCGATCAGCGCGCGGGGACTTCGCGCCGTAGCTTTGCCTGCGCCCCTGGCCGCCCCCGGCGACGCCGCCACGCCAGCATCGGTAACCGCGGCAGGAAGCCGAGCATCAGCCTTATGTGCATCCAGGTCAGCACCGCGTTGTCGCGGCCGTACTTGAAGTGCGACACCCCGCCCTCCTCCCGCCCGATGTATCGCACGGGCGCCGGCAGGTTCACGGCGGGCACACCCTGCCACAGCAGGCGGACTGCCGCCTCCGGATCGAAGTCGAATCGGCGCATTCCGGACGACCGGGCCAGGGCGGTCAGCAGGGGCCGGATCGGGTAGACGCGAAACCCGCACAGGCTGTCATCGATGCCGGCCCACAGCGTTTCGAGGTTGGCCCACCAGTTGGATATCCGCCGGCCCTTTACCCGCAGCGCCGGCGCATCCGGCCCAAACTGCGGCACGCCCAGCACGACCGCGTCCGGTGCGGCGATCGACGCAGCCATGAATGCGCCGATGCTTGCCGCCGGGTGCTGCCCGTCCGCGTCCATCGCCAGCGCATGCGTGAAGCCGGCCGCCGCCGCCTGGGTCAGCGCCACCCGCAGCGCCGCGCCCTTACCCCGATTGCGCGGCAGGGCGATCACGCGCAACCCCGGCATCGCCGCCAGCGCCGCGCCGGAGCCGTCATCGCTGCCATCCAGCACAACCCAGACCGGCGCCCATTCCGCCATCGCACCGGCCACCGTGCGGGTCAGCAGATCTGGCCCGGTGTTGTAGCTGGGGATCACCACCAGGTGCGTCGTGGACGGCGTCACGGCAGGTGGTTGCGGTAATACGCGTCGAGCGTTGCTACCAAGCGGGCCACGGGCTCTGCATCCGGCTCGAATCGTTTGCCGAGCCGCGCGCGATAGTGCAGCGGCAGCGGCGGCTGGCGCAGCAATGGCCACCCTTTACGCAAATAGGGTGTGGCATTGTCCAGAAACACGGTCTGGATCGGCGCCCGTGCGGCCTTTGCCATCAGCGCGAAACCCGGGCGGAACGGGCCAAGTGTGGTACCCGCCGGCGTGCGCGTGCCCTCGGGGAAGATCAGCAGGTTGGAGCCGGCCCGCAGCTCGGCCGCAGCTCGGCGCACGAGCGGCAGCGGGGCGTCGTTGCGGATGAACCCTGACAGCCGGATCATCCCCCCCAGCAGCGGATTGTGCCAGGACTGCGCCTTGGTGACACACACGACATTCGGCACCCGCGATACGATCAGCACGACGTCAAACAGGGTGGGGTGATTGGGGGCAATGACGATGCCTCGCGCGTCACGTAGGGCATCGAGCGCCTGAAGGTCGAAATGGCAAAATCCCGTCGACCGCATCAACGCAAGGCAGAACTGAAAGCCACGGCGCATGATGGCCCGCCCGCAACGCGATCTGATGCGGACCGGCAACACAACCGCCAAAACCGCCCCAACCGCCGATGCGGTCAAGAACGACAGGCCAAGGATCAACATCACGATCGCAAACGCCACCCGGCCGCGCAGTCCGGCTAGGGTCTCGCCCGTTCCGGCTGGTCCTGCAGTCAGCGGCCGGGATATATGCGTCGACATGCCTGGCAACTCCCGGCCTCACGCTGACGCGTTTTCACCCGTCGCGCTACTGCGTTCGGGCTGGATTAACCAGATAGATCTTAGTATGCCAAGCTGCTTACATTGGCTCTAACTAGCCGGGGCGCACCCAATGACCGCAACAGACATCGACGGCCCGATCCGTCCTCACCCGACGCTCGCCGGCCGCTATGCCAATGACGACGTCCGCCCGCAATACGTTCGCAACCTGTTCGATGAAACCGCCGTCGAGTACGACGGCACCGCCGCGCTGTTGGCGTTCGGTTCCGGCCCCTGGTACCGGCGGCACGTACTGACCCTGGCGGGGTTGAAGCCTGGCATGGCCATCCTGGACATCGCTGCCGGCACGGGCCAGGTGACGCGCGCCGCCGCGCAGATCGTGGGGGAGGCCGGCACCGTCTACGCCGTCGAGCCCAGTGCCGGCATGCTGGTGGAGGCGCGCCGGGCCGTCCCCCCCTGGGTCATGCTGGTTCAGGGTGAGGCGGAGGCGCTGCCGCTACCCGATCGCACGGTCGATTTCGTGTCCATGGGCTACGCCGTACGCCACGTGTCGGATCTGGTGGCTGCCTTTTCCGAGTACCGTCGGGTGCTGCGGACGGGCGGGACGGTGATCATCATGGAGATCGGGCCAGCCCGCGGGCGCCTGACGCGGGCTGCGTTGGGGTTTTGGATCAGCAAGGCCGTGCCTGCGATGCACGCCGTGTTCGGCCGCGGCAAGGGCCGGTATCGCCGGGCGGTAACGCTGATGGGCTATTACCGGGACACGCTCAACGGCTGCGTCGCGCCGTCAGTGATCGAGGACGCGTTGCGCCGCGCGGGCTTTGCCGACGTGAAGTGTACAATCAGCCTGGGCCTATTCCGGGAGTACACGGGCCGAGCGCCG
This sequence comes from Rhodospirillales bacterium, assembly GCA_031428635.1. Lineage (GTDB taxonomy): Bacteria > Pseudomonadota > Alphaproteobacteria > Acetobacterales > Acetobacteraceae > JANPPS01. The sequence goes on along the minus strand of JANPPS010000285.1, from coordinate 7,560 downwards.
TAGACGCGATATCCGAACGGGCCGCTTCGCTCGTTCAAAGGTTCCGCGTTCTTGAAATAGTTTAGACGTCCAACTCCGCCATCGGTTCCCGCCGGATCGGCTCGGTTAGCGGACGAAGCGGGTCCGCGTGCTTGATGCAGTTTCGCCCGGCGTCTTTGGCGGCATAGAGTGCACGATCGGCCGCCGCGATCAGGGCAGCGACCGTCGCGGCGTCCCTGCCGGGATGGATGACGGCCACGCCGATACTGACCGTCATAATCCTCGTCGGCGACCCGGCGTGCGGTATCGCCAGGCCCTCCACGCCCGTGCGGATCAACTCGGCCAGGCCCGACGCGCCCGACGCGTCGGTGTGGGGCAGCATGACGACAAACTCCTCACCCCCGAACCGTGCAGCGAGGTCGGCCGCGCGGCGCATTCGCAGCTGCACGGCGCCCGCGATCGCGCGCAGGCACTCGTCGCCGGCCTGGTGGCCGTACGTGTCGTTGAACGATTTGAATCTGTCGGCGTCGATCATCAGCAGCGCGAGCGGCTGTTCATCCCGCGACGCCCGCCGGAACTCCCGCTCCAGGAACTTGTCCAGGCAGCGGCGGTTGGCGATACCCGTCAGCCCGTCCAGCATGACCAGGCGCTGCAGCTTAAAGTTCACCTCTTGCAGCTTGGCCTCTGCCGCGACCCGCGCCGATACGTCACGCAGCGATGAAACGTACCCCTCGGCTTCCCCTAAGCGGCGGACACTAGCCTCCACCGACAGATACGTCGCGTCCGGGCGGCGAAAGCGAAACGTGATCGTGCGTGGTTCACCCGCCACCCGCAGCTGGGCCATCAGTGATGTCACACGCCCCCAGTCGTCCGGGTGCACGGTGTCTTGAAACTTGCGACCGATGAGAATTTCCGGCGCATAGCCCAGCACGTCCTGGCTGGCCGGCGAGACGTAGCGGCGGCGTAGGTCGCTGCCCAATTGTACGATCACGTCCGTGCCGTTTACCGCCAGCAGACGGTACATCCGTTCGCTGGCCTGCGCCGCCGCGGCGGCGTGCCGGTGCGACCGCACAAGCCGGCCGAGGCGTACGCCCAGCAGCGCGGTGCACAGCACCAATATCCCGATTACAGCGCCATTACTGGCGCTGTCCCGCCACCACCCCTCCAGCACGTCATCCAGCGCCACGCCCACGAACACGACCAGCGGATAACTCGCAACGGCACGGAAGCTACCCATCCGCGTCACGCCGTCGAGTGGGGAGGTCGCGGTCAGCGTACCGACCGGACCCGCCTCCGCATATCGGCGGAAGAACGACGCATTGCTAACGTCCTGGCCAATGACCGCTCCGCCCTCTCGCGAGCGCACGAGCAGTTGGCCACTGGCGCTTGTCAACGCAATCGCACCCTGCCGCCCGAGCCGCAGCGCGTGATAGACCGAGCCGAAATAGTCGAGGTCGATCGCGACCATCGCGACGCCGCCGAACGATCCGTCCGGCTTGTTCAACCGGCGCGAAAGCAGGATGCTCCATCCGGCCGCCACCCAATCCTTCACCGGGCGCTCGACATGCACGCCGTCCGTGATATTTTCGCGATGCCACGCCAACGCCTCGGTCGCACCCGACATGCTGGTGTAGGTCGATTTGGCGCCGACCACGAACCTACCCTGCGCGTCGAACACCATTGCGTCCTGCAGACGCCCCGATGCCGGCAGCATCTCACCGAAATACGTATGTATCGCCTCCAGCGATGCTCGGTTCGTCCCGCCCATCTCTAGCCGATCTGTAAGCTCCATGAGCGTCAGATCAGCCAGTTGCAACGTCGCCTCCGCATGGTCGGCAAGCGTGCGGGCCAGGTTCGTCGTCGCGTCCTGCGCACTTTCAAGCTGGCGTTCGCGCGCTGACAGAATACTGGCGGCATAGGCGATCAGGATACCCACGCAAACGGACGACATGAGCAGCGCGGGCCAAAACCGTAGCCATGCCTGCGCCGCCTGGCGCAATGCCGGCGCACCCTGCAACGCAACCACCTTCGTCCCTTGCGGTCCGCCCAGCCCTGCCTCGCCCCGACCCTTGATCACCGCCGTTCCTTCCAAAAGGTGCAGCACAGTCGGCCTAAATCATGAAGGAACGATGTGCGCCCAATCGCCCATCATTTCCGAGATCCGCGCACCGGGCATCGCATCCGTCAAGTAGCCAAAGCCGCCCGCCCGCAACTGCTGCGCCGCGAGATCCAGCGCGCCCAGCGCCACGCGTGCCAGCGCGCCGCCCACGCTAATACGCCGCACCCCCGCCGCGCGCAGGTCGGCCACCGTCCAGTCCGGATTGGTGGCCAGCACGTTTACGGGCCGGGTCACGGCGGCGCACACGACGCGGACCGCGTCCAGGTCCGGCAGACCCGGCGCGTACAGCACGTCTGCACCCGCCCGGTCATAAGCCTGCAACCGAGCGATCGTGTCCGCCAGGTCCGGCCGGCCATGCAGGAAGTTGTCCGCCCGCGCCGTCAACATCCACGGGAACGGCAGCGCCCGCGCCGCCGCCGCCGCGTCCGCCACCCGCGCCACGGCCACGTCCAGCGGCAAGATGGCCCCGTCCTGCACGTCCTCGATCGAGCCACCGACCAGCCCCACCGCGGCCGCGAGCCGTATGGTCTCGGCAGGTTCAGGGCCAAAACAGTCCTCGAGGTCGGCGGAGACCGGAAGGTCCGTCGCACCGACAATCGCTTGCGCGTTAACCATTGCCTCATCCCGGGTCACGCCGTAGTCGCGGCGGCCGTGGGTCCAGGCGTGGCCGGCGCTGGTGGTGGCCAGCGCCTCGAACCCATGGGCGGCCAGCACGCGGGCGCTGCCGGCGTCCCAGGGGTTGGGCATCACGAACACGCCCCGGCCGGCATGCAGCGCCCGGAACTCCGCGCCCTTTTGATGCATGTCCATCATATCCGGTCCCCCGCGTCGGTGAACAATACGGCCCCGTCGGTCGCGATATGCAGGCCGACCGCGTCGCCGACCTGCACGGCTGCGTGGGCGGGGACGGTGACGACAACCTCGCCAGCGGTGGCGTCCGTATCATGCCGGGTTTGCAGGCCGTCGACCGCCACGGAAATCACTGATTCCGCGCCCACGTGCTCGATCAGCGTGACGTGCCCGGCCAGCCCCGTGCCCGGCGCGCCCCCTGCCGTCACCAGCGTCAGCGCGCCGGGGCGGATGCCCACCAGTATGGGGCCGTCCGGCGCCGGCAACGCCAGCGTCGTGCCGCCCATCACGACCTGCCCGCCCTGTGCCTGCCCCACCATCACGTTCATGGGGGGCGAGCCGATAAACCGCGCCACGTATACGTTGGACGGCTGCTCATAGATCGCCTTTGCGGTGCCGACCTGCTGAACGGCACCCTCCTTCAGCACGACGATCAGGCTGCCCATCGTCATCGCCTCGACCTGATCGTGCGTGACGTAGACGAACGTGCCGCCGACGTCGCGATGCAGCTTGCCGATTTCGGCCCGCATGGACGTGCGGAGTTTCGCGTCCAGGTTCGATAGCGGCTCGTCCATCAGGAACACTTGCGGGTTGCGCACCATCGCGCGGCCAAGCGCCACCCGCTGCCGTTGCCCGCCGGACAGGGTCGCCGGTTTTCTGTCCATCATCGGTGTCAGACCAAGCGTCTTGGCGGCACCATCTACGCGGGCCACCACGGCCGGGTCACGCTCGATCCGGCGGCGGGCGAACCAGCCGATGACGGGCACGTGAAACCACCAGCGGAAGCGCTGCATAAGCAGGGGGAACGTGATGTTGCCGCGCACGGTCATGTGCGGATAGAGCGCGTAGGATTGGAACACGAACGCCATGTCCCGCTCACCGGGCGGCAACTGATCCACCCGACGGCCGCCCACGTGGATCTCACCCGACGTCAGGCTCTCTAGACCCGCGATCATACGCAGCAGCGTGCTTTTGCCGCAGCCGGAGGGCCCGAGCAGAACCAGGAACGCACCATCGGGCACGTCTAGCGAGATGCCCTGGATGACCGCCTTGCCATCGAAGCTTTTACGCACGTCATCGAGCCGGATACCTGTCATCGGTCAGCCCTTCACGCTGCCAGCACTCATGCCGGCGACCACCCAGCGCTGGACGGACAGGTAAAACAGCACGGCCGGGACCGTGTAGATGACAGCCACCGCCATCACGGCGTGGACGGGGGTACTGAGTTCCCCCACGTAGCTCGCAAGGCCGACGGAGGCCGTGCGCAGGTTCTCGCTGCTGACCAGCGTTTGCGCGAACACATACTCGTTCCAACCATGGAAGAAGGCGATGACGGCGGCGGCAGCCAGCGTCGGTGCGACGATCGGCAGCACCACGTCCAGCACGACCGACAGGCGGGAGCAGCCGTCGATCCGCGCCGCTTCTTCGATCGCGAGGGGGACGCCGTCGATGGCACCCTTCAGTAACCAAGTGATCACAGGGACAGTGAACGCGGTGTTGGCCAGGATAAGCCCACCCAACGCGTTCAGCAGACCGAGCTGACCGAAGATGGCGTATAACGGCACGACCAACATCGCCTCCGGCAGCATCTGCGTGGCGAACAACGCGAAGCCGAGCGCAGCCCAGCCTGCGAAGCGAAAGCGACTGAGCGCGTAGGCAGGTAGTAGGCTGAGTAAAATGCTGAGTACGGTCGTGCCGGTGGCGACGATCGCGCTGTTGCGAAGCCAGACGCCGACCTGCGGCTGCGTGATGGACTGCCAGAATGACGGTAGCTCCGACAGGCTGGGCAGCATTTGCGGGGTCGCGCCAAACAGGGCGGGCGATGGGGTCAGCGAGGTGACGAGCATCCAGTAGAGCGGGAATGCGGCGATGCCCAACAACGCCAAAACGCCGATGCCGCGGATCACGCTACGGCCCTCATACCGAGGCTCGCCGTTCAGCCCGCACATAAAATAACGTGATCACGAGCGCGATGCCGAGGCCCACGACGCCGATCGCGGCCGCCGCACCCAGTTCCCGGTACACGAACGCCCGGCGATACAGCTCGACCACCAGCGTATTCGTCGCACCTACTGGCCCGCCCTGCGTCAGTAGCCAGATCAGATCGAACCGGCGCAGCGACCAGATCGTGACGAACAGCGCCAACAGGGTGACGGACGGGCGGATGACGGGCCAGGTCACAGCCCAAAAGATGCTGAGTCTATCGGCCCGGTCGACTGCCGCCGCTTCCCGCTGCTCGGCCGGTACCCCCTGCAATGCGGCGAGTATCACGACGGAGGCGAAGGGAAAGATCTGCCAGATCGTGGTGAGTAGTACGGCGGGTAACGCGTAGCGGGGGGAGTCGAGCCAATTCTCGGTGCCGGCCGCAAAGCCGAAGCTACGCAGCATGCGGCCCCAGATGCCGTATTGGGCGTTGTACATCCAGCTGAAGATGAGGGCGACGGCCACGGGGGGCGCGGCCCAGGGTATCGTCACCAACGCCCGCGCCACGCCCCGCCCACGGAACGGCGCGTTGAGCAGCAGCGCCGTCAGCAGCCCGATGCCGACGGCCAGCACGACGCAGGCAACGGTATAAATGGCCGTGGTGACGAGGACGCCGAGGAAGTCGCCCTGGTTGGCAAGGTCCTGATAATTTTCAAAACCGACCGGCAACCGGTCCTGTGGTGAGAGCAGTGACGTGGACGTGAAGCTGAGCAGCACTTCCTGCACCAGCGGCCAACCTTGAAACAACATAAGATACAGGGCGACGGGCGCGGCAAAGACGTAGGGCGTCCAGCGGCTTCCCTCGAGGCGGGTCATGGGTACGCGAACGGCTTCGGAGCCGATCCGGCGACGGATTCCATTGTTTAGCGACGTTTCCTATATTTCTACACTCTCGCTCGGCACGCCCAGACTGGCAAGATGGTGCTACAAATCCTACCGGGCTGGGCCTTGGTCAGTTCGATTTTTGCTTCCGACCGAGGGGTGGCCTGGCGGTCGGCAGAAACAATGAATGTGTCGTACGGATCTTGCCCAGCGCCTGAATTTTTCCATATGTTATTTATCGTAACGATCTGAGAAAATAATGATGGTCAGTCAATGGTGTTTGTGCGTCCCCGGCGGCAGCCCCTTCACGCGTGGCGGGCTGGGCCGACGCCAGGCGCTTCAGGCCACCGGAATCGGGTTCATCGCCACGCTTACATCCATTCTCGTAGGTGCTGGGCGCACCGCCCGGGCCCAACCCGCTGTTGGGCCGCCCCCGGTCGTTGATGGCCTCGCGGTACGCATCCTCGCGGACAATCACACGGACCGCTACAGCGTCGCTTTCGCCACACCGGGAATGAAGGTCGAACGCGTGACTGGCTCGGAGCGTCCGGGCGTGCCCCCAGTCAGCTCCTGGCGCGCAGAATGGGGTCTGTCGATGCTCGCTGAGTCCGTCCGTGCCGACGAGACGAGGCAGTTGATGATCGATTATGGCTACACAGCCGAAGCACTGCTCGGGAACATGGGGCTACTCAAGCTCGATCCCGCGACGCTCGATGCGTTGGTCTTGAGCCACGGGCACCTTGACCATTTCGGCGGTTTGATGGGGATGCTGACCGTGTCCAAGGGACGGCTAAAGCCCGGACTACCTTTATTTGTTGGCGGCGAGGATTGCTTCTGCACCCGTCAAACCACAACCGGCGGTGACTTTGGCACTCTGGACCGGCCGGGCATTCTGGCCGCTGGCATCAAGCTCATGCTGGCGGAAGGTCCCGCGATCGCCGCCGATCATGCCGTGACGTCTGGCCAAATTCCGAAAGCCACCAGGGAGACGCCGCTACAAGCGACCAAGGAGCGCACAGGGCTGATTGCGGGTCTCGGCTGCGACCCGGCCCTGGAGCCCGCCGCGAAGGATACAGGCACCTACATTCCAGATGATTTCCAACATGAGATTGCGACGAGCTACGTTGTGAAAGACAAAGGTCTTGTTGTGCTGACATCTTGCAGTCACCGTGGCGTCCTCAACACGGTGAAACAGGCACAAGCCTCGACCGGCGTCGAGAAGTTGCACGCACTGATCGGCGGGTTTCATCTCGTACCCCCCCTGAGCGACGACTACGTCCAGCAGACGGTCGCCGACTTGAAGGCTCTCAACCCGGATTTCATCGTCGCAGCCCGTTGTGCGGGCGAGCGGTTTTACGACATGGCGCGCGTGGCGATGCCCGGCCGGATTGTGCAGGCAAATGTCGGTTCACGGTTCTCCTTTGGAACACTTGCCGCCTAGTCCACCCTAAACCTTGGGGGCACGAAATGGTCCGACTATGGGTGCATACTGGATTAGTCTGCTGGATATTTGGTTCGGCCTTGCTGGGTTCGGTGGCATGGGCGGGGCAACAATTCGTGGCAGAGGGCGCAGCGCTCTCGGGCTACGATGCCGTGGCCTATCAGGACGATGGCAAGGCGGTTCGCGGCGACGCATCGATCACCGCCGATAGTAACGGCGCGACCTGGCGATTCACATCGGTCGCCCATCTCGCCCAGTTTCAGGTAAACCCGGCGCGGTACGCACCGGCGTATGACGGCCACTGTGCCTATGCCGCGTCGGAAGGGCGCAAGAGCCCAGGAAACCCGGAGATGTGGCAGGTCGCGCA
>JANPPS010000284.1:0-1861 GCA_031428635.1 Rhodospirillales bacterium | reverse complement strand
TGGAGGCACCCGCATGGTCACCGGGTTCCGAGACGTAGTTTACCTGCCAGGAGGCGGGATGGAGGCTGACCGGTGACTTCCATGCTGACAAATCGTCTGGCAGATAGAGATCCACGACCAGGTCCCCACCATCCGCAACGGTCAGGTCGACAGGATCGCTGACCAGCACCGCGCCGGGCGGGACTGTCGGGTGGGGGAGCCCGCCGAAGGTGAGCACGTGATCGGTGGCGGCGATAATCGATGCGTATTTGTCACGCAACGCCGTATGCGCGGCACCGATCCGTAGCGGCAGCGTCCCGAGGCTGTTGGACACTACCACCCGCACCCTGGCGCCGCCGAGCGACACATGGGCGATCTGCCGCAGCGTCTGTCCCTTGATCGGCAGGGGCGACATGCCGCCGACAAGCAGTTCCTGGCCCGGCGTCATATCCTTGACGGCCTGGGGCACGTCTCGCACCCAGGGGAATGCCTGCGCCGACGCTGGCAAAAGCTGCGGTGGCTGGTCCAGGCGCGCGACCTGCGGTGCGGCCCAAGTTACGATCCATCGTTCGGAATTGGTTTGCCGGTCGGCTGTCTGCGCACCGGCGGGCATGCTCACCAGCAGCGGGGCGGTCACGAGCAGCACGTTCAGCAGCCTTCGTTGGGACTGGCGTCGCGGAGCCTTTGAGCGCGGGGTTACCTCGCTGGGCCGAACCATCCCGTTGTCGTTGTGCACATTTTCCTCCCGAATTATCGGTGTGTTGTTGTCGGTGAGGGTAGGAGCACGCGGGCCCGATTGACAATGGCCAGGCTTGCGGCGCGGCGCGGCGGGGCGTTGACCAGTATTGTACCGACGCGGCGAATACCTGTGGGAGCGTGTCAGACTCCTTACAAACGCTTTTTGGTTCCGTCCCAGAACGTTGCATTTCCGCTTGGCTTCGGTTCGAACAGAGCGAAGCGTGTGCCCGGCCCCGCTCAGGGGTTCGCGTCGGTAGCGGCGCCCGGATGGTCCCGGTGCCGTACCGGAGCACCTGGAATGCCAAAACCCCCCTTGTCCGACACCGCGCGCGCTGTCCTAAACGATGCCAGCAACCATCCTGATCGGCTGGCTCTACCCCCTCCCAACCTGCCCGCGGCGGCTCAGCGGGCCGTGGTCCGGTCGCTCCGCAAGGCAGGACTGCTCGAGGAAGTGGAGGCTGGCGGCGGGCAACCCTCCTGGCGGGCCACAGGCGCTGGCCTGCTGGCCATCGGTACCGGTTCCGCGCCGCCGGGCGGCGGGGTGAAAGGACCGACCGATGCCGTCCCGTTAGCACCTCCGCAGCCCAGTCAGCGCGAGACCCTTCGCCGCTCGGCAGAGGCCGTGTTCGCCGCCTGGGATGACAGCCTCGCCAACACGCACCCTGCCCTCGCCAACGCCGTTGCCTCGCTCCGGACCGCGCTCGCCAGCCGGCGGTCAACGCGCGCGGCCTTCCGTATGCCGCGCCAGCCCCGTCCCGATACCACGCGTGCCCTGGTTCTCGGCCTGCTGCGCCGTCCCGAGGGTACAACCGTTACTCAGGTTGCAGACGCCACCGGCTGGGCTCGGCACACCGTGCACGGCTTCTTCGCAGGCCTGAAAAAGTCGGGGACCCCGATCGAGGTGCTAGAGCGCGTGCGCCAGGTCGGCCCTGGCAAGCAGGGTACTGCGGGCAGCTATACTGTCTACCGCGCGGCCGAGTTAGGCTGATGCCCATCAAGCCTCTCACACAGCGCTACGCAGTCGGACTCTACCGGGTGTCGACCGCCGAGCAAGGCCAGAGCGGGCTTGGGCTGGAAGCGCAGCAGGCCAGCGTGCGCGCCTTTGCCGCGGCCCAGGGATGGGCGCTGGTGGCCGAATTCTCCG
>JANPPS010000283.1:0-8480 GCA_031428635.1 Rhodospirillales bacterium | reverse complement strand
CTGGGGACCTGCCTGCCGACCGCGAGTAACGGCGCGCCCGATGGATCACGGCGCAGCTTCGACCGCACGACGATACCAAATGGCTGCCGGTGTCGCTGATGGGGCTATGAGGCGCGGAACGATAAATGATCAGGCTTGCAGGTTGCGCCTGTGCCGGCCGTATTATTTACCCACGACGCTCTTCAAATCGATGGCCTCGGCCATCGCCTCGTAGCCGGCCCGGTTGGGATGCAGGCGGTCCCCGGCCCCGCCGGTGGTGGAATTCGGCTGGAATTGCGCCTTCAGTTCATGCGTATTCGAGTCCACCGTTGCGCCATCGAAATCTACCACACCGTCGAAGATCGCCGCCTTACGGATAAAGTCGTTCAACACCTGGCGTTTCTCATCGATGGCCACCGCACCATAGCCGCCATTATTGCTATTCACCGACGAGGTCGCGGTGCCCATCAGCACCCGCACACCGGGTATTGCGGTTCGCAGCCGCTTCACGACACTCTGCACGCCAGCCACCACGTCTTCGGGCTTGGCGCCGGCGTTGCCGAAATCGTTGATACCCTCAAGCCAGATCACGGTGCCCACGTTCGAAAGGCTGATGACGTCGCGCTCCAGCCGTTCGGTGGCGGCTGGGCCACCGGCAAACGGCTTTTGCGCATAATCGGCCGGCCCCACCACCATGTTGCCGCCGATGCCCTCGTTCACGACCGAGAACCGGTTGCCGTAGGCGTTATGCATCCGGCGTGAAAACACGTCCGGCCAGCGGTCGTCGCCATTGAGCGTCGACGCGGTGCCGTCGGTGATGCTGTCACCGAATGCAACGATGGCCTTGGTCCCAATGGGCGCCGACATATCGACGGCATCGAGGAAATACCAGGACGTTGTGGAGGCCGGGTACGCAAGCTCGCCGGCCTCGGCGCCATGCGAGCCCGTGTTGGGCATACCGAGATAGGAGGTCGTCAGCGCCTTGGCGTGCCAGGTCATGGGGCCTGATTCCCCGACGACATGGAAGCTGACGGCTAACTTACGGCCCACCAGCATGGGGTCAGCGGCGTTACTCGCGAAGGGCAGCGTCACCGCATCGCTGGTGGCTGTCTTGCCCGGCTGGATGGTGACGGACGGCTTGCCGGCAAACAGCACCGCGTGGTTGCTGCCTGGCAGTACGGCGCTGCCGGAAGTTTGCAGGCCGGCATGGATTCCGTCGAACGTCACCGGTTTGGTGCCAAAGGCATTTGAAAGCCGGATGCGCGCCTGGCCGCCCCAAATATCCGGCCGCACGATCATGCGAAATGACTGATCAGTGGCGCCGCGCTGTTCGGAGGGGAACGCGAATTTCAGTTCCGGCTGAGCGGTGGCGTTGCCCACCGGATACGGGCCGTGGGCGGAAGCCGTCCAGGCCGCGACCCAGTTTGGCGACTGGGCCTGTGTCTTGGATTGGGCCTGTGTTTTAGATTGGGCCGGTACTTGGGTTTGGGCCTGCACTTGCCCCGTCGTGCCGGCCACTAGGAATGAAGTGGCAAGACTCGCGATCAGGAGCGCACACGCTGATCCCGGCCGTTGTGACCGTGAAAACCGGCTGACCATTGTACGTTTCCCATCAGAGCGCTTTGCGCGCTTCATATCCGATCAACATGGCAGGTACCTCACTGGCCGACAACCGAGCCCGCCTGGAACTGAGACACGTCCGGATGGCACGCTTTCGGACGTCCGGAGAGGCCGCGCACCATCAACCCCATCACGGGCGACGGCACTACCACTGGAACCGGGGGCAGCGACGTCTGATCCTTTCGCCATTATGTGCGCCGGGCCACGTCATAGAGCTGGAGGATGCCGCTGCGTGGCGTCGTGAGATTGGCGCTGTAGGCGGTCGGAAGTGCTATGGCCCCGAGCGGCACGTACGGGACGTCGATCCAGAACTGCCGCTCGATCTCGGCGCAGATGGCCTTCTGCTCGCCCGCGTCGGAGGTCTCGAACCACTGCGCCCGAAGCGCTTCCATACGCGGCATCGTGGGCCAGCCAAACCAAGCAGCACTCCCGCCGCGTAAACCCAGGTGGCTGGCTGGGTCGAAGTTGTTGGTCCAGGTCAGGTTGGTGAAGAACGCGCTCCAGCCGCCCGCGCTCGTTGGCTGCTTGCTTGCTCGGCGTTGCACCGTCGTGCCCCAATCGATGGGCACCAGGTCCACGTTCATGCCGAGCCGCTGCAGAACATCCGCCGCAAGGGTCGCGTAGGCGTTCTCCGGCGGCTGGTCCACGGCGCCGAGCAGAACAGCGCGTTCACCGTTGTAGCCAGCGGCTTGGATTTCACGCCGGGCTCGGGCCAGGTCGCGCGGTCCGGTCATGATCTCGATGCCGGAGCGGCTGTCCATCGGTGTGCCGGGGTTGAACACGGCAACCTGATCGGACCACAAGCTACGATCATCGCCGACGGCTGCACGCATGAAGTCGGTCTGGCTGAAGGCACCGAGCAGGGCGCGGCGGATCGCGGGGTTATCGAAGGGAGGCTGTAGGTGGTTGAGCACCATCACCGCCAGGTCTCCGGCCAAGGCGGAGCGCGTTACTACCACATGCCGGCTGGCGCGCAGCAGGCCGAGTAAGTCGGTGGACGGGGTCTCCACCCAATCGACTTCGCCGTTGATCAGCGCGTTAACCTTGGTTGAGGCATCGGGGATGACCTGCCACTCCACGCGATCGAAGTGCGCCCGCTTCGGCCCGGCGGTGAAGGAGGCCACGCCGTTGGCGCGTGGCTGGTAGCCCTCGAAACGCCGGTAAGCGACGATCGCCCCGGAGACCCGCTCGTCCGGTAGAAACCGGTAGGGACCGGAACCCACCATCTCGGTCACCTGCTTGGCCGGGTCGGTGCGGGCCAAACGCTCCGGCATGATGCAGGGCATGGGGGAGGGCTTACCGAGAGCGTTTGGCAACAGGGGAAACGAGCGTTTCAGGCGAAAGCGGATCGTGCGGTCGTTGGGGGCGGATAGTTCGTCGGTAGCTGCCATCAGCGTTTCGCCAAAGCTATCCCGCGCCCCGAAGCGTCGGATAGAGGCAACGGCGTCCCGGGCAAGCACAGGTTCGCCATCGTGGAAGCGCAGTCCGTCGCGCAGGGTGATGGTCCACAGTCTACCGTCATTCTCCACCACGTGCCCGGCCGCCATTTGCGGCTGGATGCGAAGCTCGGCGTCCGTCCCGTACAGGGTGTCGAACACCATGTAGCCGTGATTGCGCACAACCGGCGCCGTGGTCCAGACCGGATCGAGCGCGGCGAGGTCGCTGGCGGGCACGATCTTCAGGGTGGTAGCCGACGCTGCACGCACCGCGGCGGGGGCTGCGAGAGCGACGGTGGCGGCAAGCAGGGTGCGGCGGCGCATGGCGGCTCCTGGTGCGATAATTTTGGCGGCGGCGGCCTAGGTCCCGACCGCGAGCGGCGCCCGCATCTTCCGCAGCATCGCGATCACCGACTGCGCCGTGATCCGGCCCGTCTTGGGGTTGGCGCTCGGGATGTTCTCGATCGTCATGGAAAGCCGGGCCGCGTCGGAGTCGAGCTCGATGGTGTGAATGTTACGGGTCACGCCGGGATCAGCCCAGATTTCCAGCCGGGTACGATCCGGTCCGAGCCCGGCCAGCGACAGGGCCGCGGCGACGTTTAGGTTGGCAGGGAAGCCGCGCGCCGCTTCCCGGGCCGTACCCTCAAACACGCGGAGCCTCTCGATCAGCCCGTCCAGTTCGATACCGTGCTCGACCAGATAGGGCGCACCGAGCAGGCTCTGGGGCGGCTTGCGCGTGGTCAAGCGAACGGCGTGGATGGTGCCCTGCGCCGCTGCGAACACGGCATCTAGGCCGAGCAGCGCGCCCGTGGGCACCAGGATGCGTCCTCCATAAGTTCGCGCCAGTTCCACCAGGTGCATCGCGTCCAACAGGGCGCCGCAGCTCAGTACCACTACTATGCGTCCGGCACGCAGCACCGGTTCGGCGATTGACGGCAGTAGTACGGCGGGGGCGCACTCGATGACGATGTCCGCGTGTGCCGCGAGGTCCTTGATCCCCACGATTTCGGGTGGGACCGGCAGGCCCGACGGCAGGGTGGCCCGGACCTTGGCGGCATCGCGGGCGCCAATCGCGGCCAGGCGCAACCCGGGGATGCCGTCCTGCGTCGCGAAGGCAGCCGCCACCGCTTGGCCGATGGCGCCGAAACCGGCGATCCCCACGCTCAAGGGTTCCGACAACTTGGATCTCCTGCGGATCGTTTCGGTGTGTTATCACCCTCCGGGTGTCTAGCGGAAGCTTTCTTTGCGATTATCGCTCTGATTGAGACAAATGATCGACTGGAGGGACTGCCAGTTTGGGATCAGCAAACGACCGTTGGACACAACGGTACGGCGCGGTTTGGCATCAATGCAGTCATTAATTGCATCTTGGGCATGCACGCTAGCAAACACCCTGCCCCGGCCCCGATCACCATTCTCAACCCCGACCCAGCCCTCAAGAAACGGCTGCGCGTCCGCACCGCACAATACGGTCAGTCAATGAAGCCAGAGGTGCGCTGTATTCTGCAAACCGTGCTAGCGCCGCAGGAAGCGCCGCCTGTGCGCCACCTCTACGACCGGGTTCGCGCCCGCATTGCACCGTTGGGCGGGGTCGATCTCGAACTACCTCCGCGTGAGCCGATGCGCGAGCCGCCCCGGTTAGACTAATATTGATACTCGATACCAACATGTTCCCCGAGACCATGCGTGCTGAGGCGGAGCGCACAGTCGCGGACTGGATCGTGCGCCAGCCATCGGATGAGCTGTTTAAGGCTGCCACGTGCTAGGCAGAAACCCTCTCTGCTCTTGCCGTCATGCCGAGCGGTCATCGGCGCGGTGAGCCGAAGGAGGCCGCACACGCCACGGCCCTTACGGGTGGGAAATGCAGGCCTTTCGAGATCTCGCCCGAGCGATGCTCGACCGCTAGCGCGGCCTCAAGACACCAACCTGGGAACGCTGGCCTGCCGCCGAGCCGAGTACTACGGTTAGTGCAAGGCTATAAGACGTTGCCGAACCTACTAATAAACATCTACCGTACGACGTGATGAAATTACTGAACGGCGTTCTAGCGGCCCTCGCCGTCACGGCTTTGCTGGCGCCCGCTAGCGCCCGGGCTAGTGCACCGGACGCGTGCAGCACCAGCTTCTAGACTGGCGTGTTGATTGACGGGCTCAATGAGATGCCTGTCCACCGGGGAAACGTGGTCGAGTTAGGGAGCATCACGACCAGGAGGCATCTCGTTCTACCGTTGGAAATAGAGTGTCACGTTACCTTAGTACTCCGTACAATAGATCGACCAACGGGCGTGGTCACACTCACATTAAGTCCGGCGGGCGATAATATTTTTCGCTGGTTGCCGGACGGTGTAAAAGCAAAGCAGCGCTCCTCCGTGGACTACGACGCGTCCAGAAAGTGATTGGGCCAGTTCTGGAGGGGAACAGCCCAACAATAAATCTTATTCGGCGAGTACTCCGATGCTTATCCGCCTCGATACTTCACTTCTACTGCGGTCGAGCCGGGGTCGGCTATACGATATTACCCTTTCGGTGACCTCGAACTAACCGCAGCAGTGCGGGTCCCTCCCGGCCGACCGACTCAGGCCTCAATTACGGTACTCGCCCGGGCTGGCGCTGCCGATAAGACTATCTGGCTGGCACTTACTTTATCTAGTGAACATATCGGTTAGCCGTCCTTTAAGTGCCTCGAAACTTCCAGGTCAGCGGACGGCAGCCACGACAGCAGCGCGTTTCCGCACCATTTCTCTCATTTTAGAAAAACGACAAAGGATAAGAGGATTAAGGTTCCGGTAATTATTGAAATCATAATTACGTTTTGCTTGTGTGTACGCAGTGCAATATCCGCAATTAATTTTGTTATGATATTATGCGAGACTAGGAGTTGCTCTACAACGACGTGTGAGGCAACTTCTCGGTTTTCCGCTTCCTCCGCAGCCGACGTTGCAATAGGCTCCGCACCGCACTTCACTTGCAGCTCCTCTACCCTGCAGATCGCGGCTTCCACCGAACCATCTCGTCGATCCTTGTTCGGTCTCAGGTAAAGAGTCCGCTTATAACGGTCCGGCATATTATCATTTTTTTGGTCTACCCAGAAGCCGCCTCTTATCCATACACTTAGGCTATCAACTTGCCCGGCTAACACCTTTGCTACAACGGATTCGAAAACCTCTACAGGTAGAGATAGTGTTCCGTGAATACCTTCAAAATAATCCACGTTAAGAGTCCAGTTATATTCTTCTACAGCCGACGGTATCCACGTTTGCGATGTTGGCGCTATAAATACGTCTGCTTCGTTACGAGTATTTAATATAAACTGACTGCCGAGAATACAAATATCGTCTCTCTCGAATGACATTTTGGCGGCGATATACTTTTTTTGGATGAGGTATTCGCGGTCATACTTCTCAGAATACCGAAACTTTTGCAAGACTACACGTTCCGACCAATCAAGCGAAACTGTATAGGCCCGCTCGGGGTTGCCCGCGTAAAGGCGACCATCTTCCTCGCGAACACTTGCGGCATCAGCATCAGCCATTTGTTCTACGCGTCCCCACTCCGTCGTTTTTCTTCGGTCTTTCAAAGTGATCGCATCAGCTAGTAGCGTCAAGAAGGCCCGCAGCGCTTCGAATAAGTCCTGACCTCTTCCGGGCTTGACCTACGCGGAAGCACTCGGTTTACCCCTGGCGTGCACGCGCTTTAATGATTTGGGTTGGCAGGGACGTGGCAAGGTATCTGATTAGTGCTATTCTAAAACAATTCCGAACAGGCGAGAAAGCTTTAACCGCCTGCGTGCGTCGCTGGGGATGGGATTTCAGCCACCTTCCGCGCAGGCGCCGTACTGAAACAGATTAGCCTGCGCACCGAACTTGGTCGCCGGCAGTGGTGCGACCGATAAAAGCGGCAAAGCGCGCGCTGCACTGTCAGTAGAGGCGTCAGTTGAATACGCGTCAGACAATAACAACGGCAGTAAGACAATGGCTTGCAGTCACACGTTGGCGGAGAGGGTGGGATTCGAACCCACGGTAGGGGTTAACCTACAACGGTTTTCGAGACCGCCACCTTAAGCCGCTCGGCCACCTCTCCAGCAGGACGGGGTATACCCAGCTGCCCCGGCGCCCGCAACCCGACCGCCAATCGCGCCGGACCAGGCTGCCATCCGCACAACGGGTGTTGCAGACCTTATCGACAGAGTTCCTGTAACGATTATGTGACCCCGTCAGGCTGGCCGGATCACTTGAGAAGTATCAAAAGTCGGTGTGGCAGGCAAAACACACCCTTGCAGAGTAGTCTTCAGTTTTCACTTCCAATTCCATTGCGCCTAGATCTGCACTCATCCACCAATGGAAATGAACGATGTTCCTTCGCGCCAGCCTGGCCACACTCATTCTTTCGGTAATGACAGCGGGAGCGCACGCTGCCGCTATCACCGACCCTGTTGGCGATTTCATCCCGAGCTTCACGGGGCTGAAGGGGCCGGACCTCGACGTCGTCTTCACGAGCGGCTTTCTGCTCAGCGACCACTTTGCCTTTAGCGCGACCCTCAACGGCGCCGTCGGCCAAACACCGGGCAGCTTCTACGTATTCGGTGTCGATCGAGGAAAGGGTACTGCACGGTTTGGCTCTATCGCGCCGGGTGTTCTGTTCGATAGCGTCGTAGTAGTGACACCCAACAGGTCAAGCGTTGTTCGCGATCTGATTGCGGGAACCACAATGACGCTCGCGACGAGCAGCACGACGATTTCAGGCAATAGCCTGGAGGTTGATGTGTCATCGGCTCTGCTTCCGACCCAGGGGTTCGATCCGGGTGCTTACACCTTTAACCTCTGGCCGCGGACAAGCACGCCGGCGTCCGGTACGACACCGGTTACCGGCACTGCGCAAATCTCCGACTTTGCGCCCAACGACCGCAATTTGTCGGTGGCTGCGACGTCGGTCCCAGAGCCCGCGTCGTGGGCGATACTCGGAATGGCCGGACTCGGCATGCTCGGCTTACGGCGGCGTTCGAACCACGTGGGAGCAAACGGCCTCGCCACCGCTCCGGTTACGTCATCCAAACATTGACGTAATCGGACCTCCTTGCTAGACGACGCGATCGGTGCTCCAGCACCCCAAACAAAAAGGGTCGCCCGCCAGCGTGCGGTACGGCCGAGCCAGGAACGAACGATGTTTGCAGTAATCCGCACCGGCGGAAAACAATATCGCGTCATGCCCAATGATGTGCTCAAGATCGAGAAGCTACCCGTAACCGCGGGTGAAACCTTCACCTTCACTGACGTATTGGCCGTGGGCAGCATCGCCGGTACAACGATCGGCGCCCCCCTGGTTCCAGGTGCCACCGTCACGGCAACGGTGATCGCGCAAGACCGGCTCGACACGGTTATCATTTTCAAAAAGCGCCGTCGTCAGAATAGCCGGCGCAAGAATGGCCACCGGCAGCAGATCACCGTGT
>JANPPS010000282.1:0-7795 GCA_031428635.1 Rhodospirillales bacterium | reverse complement strand
CCCACATTATAGATAGCCTGGCCGTCGCCCATCCGGTCCAGAACCGCCAGATGCGCCGCCGCCAGGTCCGACACGTGCACGTAATCCCGGATGCACGTGCCATCCGGCGTCGGATAGTCGGTGCCGTACACATCGAGCGGCCCGCGCCGGCCCAGCGCCGCGTCGATCACGAGCGGGATCAGATGCGTTTCCGGCCGGTGATCCTCACCCAGGCGTCCGGCCGGGTCGGCACCGGCGGCGTTGAAATAGCGCAGACACGCGCTTCGCATCCCCTGACGTTGCGCCCAGAATAGCGCGCGTTCCAGTATCAGCTTGCTCTCACCATACGGGGACGAGGGAGCCAGCGCCGCGTCCTCATCGATCGGGACGCGGGCGGGCTCACCGAACACATTGGCGGTACTGCTGAGCACGAAGCGCTTTACGCCATGGCGCACGCACGCGTCGATCAGGCGCAGCCCGGCGCCGGCATTTTCCAGGAAGTACCGCATCGGCTCGGCCATACTCTCACCCACCAGGCTGAGTGCGGCAAAATGAAACACGGCATCCCACCCCTCGGCCAGTAACGGCTCGACGGTTGGATTGCCGATGTTGTCCACCACCAGGCGCACGTCGGGCGGCAGGGCGGCGCGGTGGCCCTGGCGCAAATCGTCCAACACCGTGACCGAGTGGCCCTGATCGGCCAGCAGCAGAACCAGGTGGCTGCCGACATAGCCGGCCCCGCCCGTGACCAGTGCCCTCATGCAGTCGCGTGAGCCTGCAAATCCTCAAGCCGGCAGTGGCGCAATGCGGCCTGGTTGGTGGCACCGAGCACTACGGCAGGCGCGCAGCCGCCATCAAACGCCTCCTGCCAGCGCGACGCGCAGAGGCACCAGCGATCGCCAGGCTTCAGGCCCGCAAAACCGTACTCGGGCCGCGGCGTCGAGAGGTCGTTGCCCCGGCCGCGACTGAACGCCAGGAACTCGGCCGTTACCTCCGCACAGACGGTGTGGCTGCCGGCGTCCTCCGGCCCGGTTTCGCAGCAGCCGGTACGGGTAAATCCGGTGCGCGGATCGAGCGAGCAGGTTTGTAGCGTGCCTCCCAGGACATTAAGCGACCGGGTCGATGCGGCGTCGTCGAGCGGCATGGGCTGGTTCCTCCGTGGGTAACAAGGCGCTTGCCCCGCCGGCTGATTGCGCCAACAAGTGTGCATGGCATCGGTCGTCGAGTTTAAGCGCCGGGACGACACACTATGGGCCGTCGTGGCGCAAGTGGGCCGGGCGTCGCGAGTGGCGGAAATTTTCCCCTCAAAGGAGCGTGCGATGGCTGATCGCAGTTGGCGGGAGCAGCAGATCCGCGCCTACTCCGCCCTATTCCAGGGCTGCCGGCAGCCAATCCCTGTCTATACGGTGGCACCGGTACGCCCATCCGATTTGCCCCGTAGCTGGAGGCCACTGCCGGCATTGGGATTTCTGCGCGGGCAGTTTCTATGAAATTTGCACTCGTGACGGGCGCCGGAAGCGGCATTGGCCGGGCATCAGCGCATGCGCTGATGGGGGCCGGCTGGCATGTGACGCTGGTGGGCCGGCGTCAGGACGCGCTGGCAGAAACTGCACAGGCCGCGCCGGGCCAGGCCACGATCCTGCCGGGCGACGTGGGTGTTCCGGCCGAGGTTGATCGCATCTTCGCCGAGCACGCGGCACGGCACACGCGGCTGGACCTGCTGTTCAACAACGCCGGCCGGGGGGCGCCGGCGTTGCCGTTGGACGAGCTGCCGGTCGAAATGTTCCTGGACACCGTAGCCGTCAACCTAATCGGCAGCGTGCTATGCGCCCGGGCGGCGTTCGGGCTAATGCGACGGCAGGTTCCGCAGGGCGGGCGCATCATCAACAATGGCAGCCTGTCGGCCTACGTGCCGCGCCCGCATTCCGTCCCCTACAGCACCACGAAGCACGCCATCACGGGCCTGACCCGGTGTTTGGCGTTGGACGGCCGCGTCTATGGGATCGCGGCCGGCCAGTTGGACATCGGCAATGCGGTGACGGAGCTGACGGAGCGGATGACGGACGGCGTGCTACAGGCCGATGGACACATGGCGCCGGAGCCGCGGATGGACGTGGCCCAGGCGGGTGCCGCCGTGCTGCACATGGCCAACCAGCCGCCCGGCGCCAACGTGCTGTTCATGACCGTCATGGCGACCGACATGCCGTTCGTCGGCCGGGGATGAGGTGGCTCGCGGCCCTACTGCTGCTGCCCAGCCTGGCGTTTGCCGAACCCCATATTATCGGCGGACCCGGCGGCGGCTGCATCGCGGGCGCGATCGAACTGCCGTCGGAGGGCCCAGGCTTCGAAACGATCCGTGCCAGCCGCAGCACGTATTGGGGACATCCCGATACAATCGCCCAGCTTCAGCTATTGGCGCTACGGGCGCAGCAGGCCGGGTTACCGACGCTGTATATGAACGACATCTCCCGCCATTTCGGGGGACCGACGGCCGGCATGCACCTCAGTCACATGCTGGGGCTGGATGCGGACGTGTGGTTGGACACCCGGCCGAAGCCAACGCTGTCGGTATCGCAGCGTGAGGGGATTGAGGTCGTGAGCGTCGTGGCCGCCGATGGCCGCGGGATCAATCCCATGGTCTGGACGCCGCAGCATGCGACGCTGATACGGCTGGCGGCGACGCTGCCAGGCACCGACCGCGTACTGGTGAACGCGGCCATCAAGCGGCAACTGTGTCAAACCATCACGGGTGACCGGTCCTGGCTACGGCAGGTGCGGCCCTGGTACGGGCACGCGGCACACATGCACATCCATTTCCGCTGCCCGACCAACCAGCCTGAGTGCACGGACCAGGCCCCGCCCCCACCCGGCGATGGCTGCGATGCGTCGTTGCAGTGGTGGTTCGACCGGCTGGACGAGCCCCCCGCGCCCGTAACGGCACAGGCACCGCCACCCCGGCTGCCTGCCGCATGTGGAGCGATCTTGCGGGGCCAGGGCTGAGTAGCGTGATACCCAAACAGGACGATCAAGATCCTCGGCCGTCCAGTCAGGGGACTGCACCTGCGACTCCGGCATGGCCGAAGCGGACAGGTCGCCCACACTGGGACCGGCGCAGGACGGCGGTCGCGGCCGCCGGGATCGCAAGCTTCGTCAACCTGTACGCCCCGCAATCGTTGTTGCCGACGTTCGCCCAGGTGTTCGGAACCGACGCCGCGCACGCGAGCCTCACACTCACCGCCACGCTGCTGGCCGTCGCCTGCGTCGCCCCGTTCGTGGGTGGGCTGAGCGACCGGTTCGGACGACGGCGACTGATCGTGGGCGCCAGCCTGCTATTGGCAGTACCCGGCCTGGCTGAGGCCTTTGCGCCCAATTTCGAAGCGATAATCGCCGCCCGGTTCGTGCAGGGGCTGATGTTGCCATTCGTGTTCGCCATCACGGTCGCCTACGTAGCTGAGGAGCTCGATCCGGCCGAGGCGGCGCAGGTCACCGGCATCTACGCCATGTTCAGCATCGTGGGCGGGTTCCTGGGCCGGTTCGCGTCCGGGTGGCTGACGGAACTGTACGGCTGGCGGTTCGCGTTCGTGGCGTTGGCCGGGCTGACGCTTGCTTGTGCGGTGATAATCGCGCGCTGTCTGCCAAACGAACGTAATTTCCGGCCGACGCAAGGCTGGCGCGACTCGCTAGAAGGGTTCCGGGACCAGTTCATCAATCCGCAGGTGATGGCGACATGCGTGGTCGGCTTCGCGGTGCTGTTCAGCATGGTTGGCACGTTCACGTTCGTGACGTTGCACTTGGCCGGCCCGCTGTATGGTATGGGGCCGGCGGCGTTAGGCAACGTCTTCATCATCTACCTCGCTGGCGTCATCGCGACACCACTCGCGACCCGGCTGGCGCTGCGAATCGGCCGGCGCTGGACGCACATGGTGTCGGCGGCCGTTGGGGTGACCGGGTTGCTGCTATCGCTGGTACCGGGCCTGGGATTCATCCTAGCTGGCCTCAGCCTGGCAGTGGCCGGGTTCTTTGCGGAACAAGTATTATCGCTCGGCCACATCGGTGCCAGCGCCCGGCGCGCGCGGTCGACCGCGGTTGGGCTGTACGTTACCAGCTACTACGCGGGCGGCGCACTGGGCAGCGTGGTACCGGCCGGGCTGTGGCGGGCATACGGGTGGCCGGGGCCGGTACTGCTGATTATCGCAGTGCAGGCGACAGCAGTGGCAGTGACCTACTCTGTCTGGTCCCGGCCCGGCATGGCGCGGGTAACCTGATCCAGCATCGCCAACGCCGCTCGCAGCGCGTCCTGCACCGTCAGATCCTGCATCGTGTCGCCGTCGCCTAGCGCCCATGCCGCGTACAGCCCGGCGGGCGCCATTTCCGTCGCCCGGTCGCGCGTGGTGGAGCACAGTCCGATCGTGGGCGTCCCCGCCGCCGCAGCCAGGTGCATCAGGCCGGAATCGTTACCGACAAACAGGGCGCAGCGCTGCAGGCAGGCCGCAGCCTCCGGCAAGGTCAGTAAGCCGCATAGGTCGATCGCGCCGGGCAATAGGCCGAGCAGAGGGGCTGCCATCGCCCGCTCCTGAGCGCCCGGGCCGCCGAATATGGCCGGAACCGCACCCGGCAACCGATCGGCCAGGGCGTGGAACAGTGCCGCGAACCGTTGTGGCGGCCAGGCCTTGGGCGGCCAGTTGGCCGTTGGGCCGAAACCGATGACTGGCACCCGGGGTAGCAGGACCGCGGCGCGGGCACGATCCTCGGCCGCGGTCCAGACCACGGGCAACGGTGCCGGACTGGCACCAATGGTGGCCGCGAGCTGTTCGAATTTTCGTAGGCCACCTGTGCCCCGGCGCTTTACCGCGCGGCGGCCCGCACGAAGCACGTAGGCGATCGCGGATTGACGAAGGTCCACCACCAAGTCCCACCGGATTTGAACGACTTGTCGCCAGAGTAACCACCAATGACGGTCGTAACGGCGTTTCTCGAAAATGATTGTCTGGTCGTGGTTTGGCATTCGCGCAAAAATATCAGCCGCAACAGGTCCGCAAACAATCGTTATACGACCGTCAGGAATGGTGCGAATCAGGTGGTCGAGTATTCCACACGAAATAACGGCATCGCCGATTCGGTTGGAAGTGATGAATAGTATCCGCGGTCCGGCAGACCCGGGTGATGCGATCAGTCGAGCGCCTCCGGGTGGCGCAGATGCCATAACCGTTCATGGGCCGCGACCAGGCTTTCCATGCCCCGACGCCGGTTTCCATCGCCAGGCGTCGGTCGGCGTGACGTCATCAATTCTAGCACACGCAACAAGTGCTCTGCCGCTTCGAGGTCTGCGGTGTCGCACGCATGGTGAAATGCGACCAACACCTTGTCCGGGAGACGCCGTGTGTGCCGCGGCAGCACAGGCGCCTCCCGGGGCTCCAGTTCGGCCTCGGCCAGACTGTTAAAAGGTGCGGCCGACATTTTCCTACTCCGGGGTCAATACGTTATTACACCGCCGGATTTCAGGCTTGTCCAGTCTGAACGGACGCACGGCACGTTAATCTGACACTAAATCGTGACCAGATCAATCGAGCCCCGCGGTTGTGTCGTCTCGAACACCTGCCCAGCAAACGCCTCCTCCCAGCTTCCTTGAGTGGATGCGCGGCTGTATTCGGTGGACCGGTTCTCGAAGAAGTTTGCATGCTCGACCGCATTCAGCATGTCGTCGAGCCAGGGCAGTGGATTTTCTTGGACATGGTACATCTCGTTAAGCCCAAGCTGAACCAGCCGGCGGTCGGCGATATAGCGGATGTAGCGCTTGACCTGATCCCCATCCAGACCCTCGATCGGTCCCTGTTCGAACGCGAGGTCGATGAAAGCATCCTCGTGCTTAACGATCGTGGCGCAGGTTTCGTATAACTCCTGCTTCAGAGCCTCGGTCCAGATTTCCGGGTTTTCCTGCACGAACGTACGGAACAGGCGAATGGCGGACAGGCAATGCAGCGTTTCGTCACGGACGGACCAGGACACAATCTGCCCCATACCCTTCATCTTGTTGAAGCGCGGGAAGTTCAACAGAATTGCGAATGACGCAAACAGCTGCAGCCCCTCTGTGAACGCCCCGAACGCGGCAAGCGTCTTGGCGATCTCGTGCTTGCTGTCGGCACGGAACGTTTGCATGTAGTCAAATTTGTCCTTCATTTCCTTATACTCGAGGAACGCCGAGTACTCGAGCTCCGGCATGCCAATCGTATCCAACAGATGGCTGTACGCGGCGATGTGGATGGTTTCAGAGTTGCTGAAAGCACTCAGCATCATCAGGATCTCGGTCGGTTTGAACACCTGGCTGTAGTGCTTCATATAGCAGTTATTCACCTCGACGTCTGCCTGGGTAAAGAACCGGAAAATCTGCGTAAGCAGGTTCTGCTCGGCCACTGTCAGATTCTTGTGCCAGTCTTTTACGTCATCGGCGAGCGGCACCTCTTCCGGCAACCAATGCAGGCGCTGCTGGGTTAGCCACGCCTCATGCGCCCACGGATAA
Organism: Rhodospirillales bacterium; assembly: GCA_031428635.1. GTDB lineage: Bacteria > Pseudomonadota > Alphaproteobacteria > Acetobacterales > Acetobacteraceae > JANPPS01. The sequence goes on along the minus strand of JANPPS010000282.1, from coordinate 1,299 downwards.
CGAAACGGCTTATAAACCGGGTTTTCCGTCAGCAGGTCCATGCGACGCGGGGTGGTGGGAATCATTCCGTCCATTTTCAGTATCCTAAAGTTTGAAGGAGTTGGCCGCTATTGGCAGGACAAGCACTCTTCGTAGTTGTTTGGCTTGGCCGCGCCTTCGAGTGACATCCGGCCAAGGTTATTCGGTGCCGCTGTTGCCATCTCATCCGGGCGAACAGCCTTTTCGCTCACGTTGTCAGCGCGTTGGATCGACAAGCTCCGGCAGTAATACAACGATTTCACGCCCTTCTTCCACGCCAGATAATGGATCTGGTGCAGATCGCGCTTGTGCACGTCGGCGGCTAGAAACAGGTTCACGGACTGGCTCTGGCAGATATACGGCGTGCGGTCGGCCGCGTGCTCGATCACCCAACGCTGATCGAGCTCGAACGCCGTCCGATACACCGCCTTCTCCTGCTCGGTCAGGAAATCCAAGTGCTGCACACTGCCCTTGGTGAGAGTGATGCTGGACCATACAGCATCCATATCCTGACCCTTTTCCGCAAGTAACCGCTGCAAGTGCCTGTTTCTAACGGTGAAGCTCCCGGACAATGTCTTTTGTAGAAACACGTTGGCAGCGATCGGCTCGATTCCCGGCGACGTGTTACCGGCAATAATGCTGATGCTGGCCGTGGGCGCGATGGCCATCTTGTTGGAGAACCGCTCCATCACCCCGTATTCTTCGGCGTCCGGGCAGGCCCCACGCTCTTCGGCCAACATGCGGCTCGCTTGGTCGGCTTGGGCCCGGATATGCTTAAACATCCGTATGTTCCAGACCTTTGCAACCACGCCCTCAAACGGGACGTTCTGCGATTGCAAGAAGCTGTGGAACCCCATGACGCCCAGGCCCACTGACCGCTCGCGCATCGCCGCGTACTTGGCGCGCTCCATTTCTTCCGGCGCGCGGTCGATGAAGTCTTGCAGTACGTTATCGAGAAACCGCATCACATCCTCGAACAGCAGCGGGTGGTCCTTCCACTCCAGCCAGTTTTCGAGGTTAAGCGACGCCAAGCAACACACCGCCGTCCGCTGCCGTCCGTGGTGATCGAGGCCGGTCGGCAGTGTGATCTCGCTGCATAGGTTGCTAGTCTTCACCTCTAACCCGGCCATCTTGTGATGGGTCGGGCGCGCGCTGTTCACATGGTCGGAGAACACGATGTACGGCTCGCCCGTCTCGATCCGGGCGGTCAGAATGCGTATCCACAGGCTCCGTGCGCTGACCTGACGAACGATCGCGTGGTCCTTGGGCGACGTGAACGAC
>JANPPS010000281.1:0-4113 GCA_031428635.1 Rhodospirillales bacterium | reverse complement strand
CCCCGAACCCCTGGCCTTCATCGGCACCTGCGATTTGGCCGGCCTTTTGCGGGGCAAGTCGATTCCCACGGCAGATCTCTCGGCGCGGATGGCGCGGGGCGTCGGGATCGCGCCCAGTAACCTACTGCTGTCGGCGTTCGGCCCGATCTACGACACGCCGTTCGGTACGCAGGGCGACCTGATGCTGGTGCCGGACCCCACCACCGCCACGGCCATCCCGGTGGCCGGCGCACCCGACATCCACCTGTTGCTCGGCGACTTTCACTATACCGACGGCTCGGCCTGGGAGTACTGTCCGCGCGGCTTCCTGCGCCGGGCGTTAGACGCCTTGACCGACGAGTTCGGCCTAACCCTGCTGGCCACATTCGAGCAGGAAATGGTCTACACCGGTGTCGAGGTGCAGGCCGGCTCGCCCTACACGCTCGAAGCACTTAGACATCAAGGCCCGTTCGGCGGCACCTTGCTCGCGGCGATGCGCCAGGCCGGGATCGCGCCCGACTCTTTCCTGTCCGAATACGGCCCACGCCAATTCGAGGTCACGGCAGGCCCTGCCCCCGGCCTTGCGGCAGCAGACCAGGCCGTGCTGGTGCGCGAGCTGGCCCGGGCGGTCGCCGCCGGGTTTGGGCATCGCGCAATACTGGCGCCGATGATAACGCCAGACGGTACGGGCAGCGGCACGCATATGCACTGGAGCATTCTGAACGCACGCGGCCAGCCGGTGACGCATGACCCGGCCGGCCCCCACGGCCTATCCCGGGCTGCCGAGCATATGGCGGCCGGCATGCTGCACCACCTTACCGCGCTTGTGGCCGTGACCGCCCCGTCGGTGGCATCGTATTATCGGCTCCGTCCCGGCCGCTGGGCGCCCACCGCGTCGGACTTGGGCGTTCGGGACCGCGGCAGCGCGGTGCGCGTATGCCCGACCGACGCCACCACGACGGAGGGCGTGGCCCGCCAGTTCAATATCGAATTCCGCGTGGCCGACGCTGCCGCCAGCCCCTACCTCGCTTTGGGTACCATCGTCTGGGCGGCGGTGGATGGGCTGCGCCAACACCGCCGCCTCGCCGACCATCGGGCTGCACCGCTGCCGGCTACGCTGGCCACGGCGCTCGACCGGCTGGAGGCGACGCCAGAAGCCGTGGCGTGGTTCGGCCCGCTATTCGATGTCTACCTCCGCTTCAAGCGCGCGGAGATCACGGCGGTGGCGGACCTGGACGAAGCCGCGATCTGCGACCGCTACGCTGCGATCTACTAAGGAACACCTGAATGACTTCACATCCCGCTCTTAGTCGCGAAGTCGAGATTGATCCCGCGCACGCCGCCCTGCTGTTCATCGACGTACAGAACTACGTGGCGGGGCCGGATGGTGGCGAGTATGCCCATCTGGATCCGGTCGAGCGCGCTGTGAAATACGGCTTCTTTTTTCAAACCATGCGCAACACGGCAATACCGAACATGCAGCACCTGCAGGCATCCTGTCGCGCAGGCGGCATCGAGGTACTGTACACCGTCATTGAGAACCTGACCCAGAACGGCCGCGACCGCAGCCTCGACTATAAAATCAGCGGTCTAAACGTGCCTCGCGGCTCCTGGGACGGCAGGGTTATCGACGCCATCGCTCCGGGCGACGACGAGATTGTACTGCCCAAGACATCATCCTCGGTCTTTATTTCAACGAACATCGATTACGTGCTCCGCAACCTCGGTGTGCGGTCATTGATTATCTCCGGTGTGCTGACCGACCAGTGCATTGACAGTGCGGTGCGCGATGCCTGCGATCTTGGCTACCTGGTCACGACAGTGACCGATGCCTGCGCGACCCATAGTCAAGAGCGGCATGACTGGTCGCTCCGCAATAACCGCGGCTATGCGCGCCAGCTTACAACGGCCGCAATGCTGGACGAAATCGCGCGGCTGACTCTGGCACGATAGCTGCTTGCCTAAAGCGTCCATTGCAAGGAACGATCATGCGTCTTTGGCCCGCTTGTGCAGTACTGTTCGCTTTACAGCTCTCAGTGGCCCAGGCCGCGGGCACTCTTCGCTTCGCGCTCGACTTCGATTTCGACACCTTCGACCCCGCCCGTAGCGGATCGTATATCGAGCGGGTCGTCAACACAGCCATGTGCGACCAACTGATCGACGTTGACCCACAGCTGAACCTAGTGCCGCAATTGGCGACAAGTTGGGAATGGTCGGCTGACCGATTGGCACTGACCCTTCATTTGCGATCCGGCGTGGTATTTTCGGACGGCACGCCCTTCGATGCCGCGGCGGTCAGGGCCAACATCGAGCGCTATCGGACGGCGCCCTATAGTGCCCGCCGGGTCGAGTTGAAATCGCTGACCGGGGTGGACGTGGTCGATCCGCTGACCGTACGCATCCGCCTGAGTGAACCGTTCGCCCCGTTACTGGCATTACTGGCGAACCGGTCCGGTGTAATGCTGTCCCCCAAGATACTGGATCTACCGGCGGAGGCGATATCGGCCAATCCGGTCTGTGCCGGGCCATTCACGTTGGTGGAGCGGGTTGCGCAGGACCATATCACCCTGCAACGATCCCCGAGTTACTGGAACGCGGCCAACGTTGCGCTCGACCGTATCGAGTTCAAGATTATGACAGACTCGACCGTCCGGCTGGTGAACCTGCAATCGGGGCGGCTCGACGTTGCCAACCGGATCGCTGCGACCGACGTTCCCGCCGTGCAGGCGGATAAAAAGTTGCAATTAGTATCCTCGCCGTCGATCGGGTTCGAGCTGATTTCGTTCAACCTGGGCAACGGCCCGGCCGCCGACACGCCGTTCGGCAAGGATGTGCGCGTGCGCCAGGCCTTCGCCAAGTCCATCGATCTGGCGACCATCAACCAGGTCGTGTTCGAGGGCCGCATGATACCCAGCACCCAGACGGAGCCGCCGGGCAGCAGATATTGGAACCCAGCCTTTCCCGTGGTCCCGCGCGACCTGCCAGGGGCCAAGGCTTTGCTGGTCCAGGCCGGGGTCCCGCACCCAAAGGTGACACTCAGTGTGGTGAACAGTCCGGCCGACGTGCAGGTGGGCGAGGTGATCCAGTCGATGGCCGCCGAAGCCGGGTTCGAGGTGACGGTGCGCAAGGGCGAGTCTGTGTCCCAGACAGCAGCAGCGGCGCGCGGTGACTATCAGGCCTACCAAGTGATCTGGAGCGGCCGGCCCGACCCCGATGGCAACCTCAATTTATGGATGCGATGCGGTACAGCGCTGAACTGGACGGGATGGTGCAGCAAGGAGATGGAAGCGGCCCTCGATCGTGGCGCCGCCGCCCCGGATCAGGCAGCCCGGGTCGTGGCTTATCGTGAGGCGACCGCGATCTGGATGAGGGACATGCCCTACATGGGGCTCTACCACTTCACTTGGTTCTGGGGCCTATCGGACAAAGTGCAGGGGTTCACGCCGCGGCCGGACGGGCTGGTGCGCATGGTCGGCCTGTCCCTGCGGCCCTGATCGCCTTGGACTGCCGGGGCGATGAAGGCAGCCCCTGCTTGGTCCGCCCGATGGTGGTCACGACGCTGTATATGGACACGCCGAGCCAGCATTGTTCGTGACGGCCGACTAGGGACGCCTCAACCGCAGGTCCATCCCAGCCGCGATCCAGGGGGCTTCGATCGCGTCGAAATCGATCTGTCCCGCGGGGTCCGCCTTGCTTGGCGACTTGTCCAGAAATGGAGCCCGATGGTGGCGCCAAAGGCCCAGCACGCGCTGCAGTTCCAGTAGTGGGGCCGTGTGATCGTCCACGCGTAGATCGAGGTCAGGAAAGTCCTCGGTCGTGGTCATCGCGATAGCCGCGGATTGTCGGCCCCTACGGTCGCCCCCGGCAGCGTCGCCAACTAGCATCGCCGCGATCAACTGTTCGGGTAAGGGCGGCGCCGAACCCGCGATGAACGCGGCGAGCGTTGCCGTCACAACGGTCTCGTTGGCCAGCATGTTGCCGGCAACACTGACGGGGCCATCGGCGCTGCTGCCACACCACATGACGCAGTTTTCACCGGTCCAGACCGCTGTGCGGCCATGCCGGTCAACCGCATGAACCTGCCGCAGGCCGCGTCCGGCATCGGTCGCAATGGCCGCCGCGATCGCGTCGCTT
>JANPPS010000280.1:0-17016 GCA_031428635.1 Rhodospirillales bacterium | reverse complement strand
TTGCGGGCAATGTCGGCCATCCGGCAACGGTTCTCTCGGGTCGACATCCCGAGCTTGAGTCACAACCCACGCGCCGGACCAACCATTCCCAAACGGTCACTAAGGCGGTAGAGGCATAGGGTCCGGCTCTTTCGTTCACGGGAAGCAATGCTGGGCCCACTCTTCTATCAGCAGGGCCCGCTTCTCGAACAAGTCATCTCGACGGTAGGCCGCTTCGACCTTGTCCCCGATCGAATGGGCAAGAGCCATCTCAACAACGTCGCGGGAGTGGTTGGTGCGCTCGGCCGCCCAGTCCCGGAATGACGATCGAAACCCATGGACGGTCAGGTCGGGTCGCCTCATCCGCTTTAAGACGGCAAGGAGCGCCATGTTGGATAGGGGCCGGTCTATGCGACGACCGGAAAACACGAACTCCGACTGACGCTTCGCTCGCATTGCTGGCAGCACGGCGATCGCCCGCCCAGAAAGCGCCACGCGATGCCCCTTACCGGCCTTCATTCGGCGACCGGGAATCACCCACAGCGCCCTGCCCTCATCGATCTCGTCCCAGCGGGCGCCGATGACCTCCCCGGTGCGGGCTGCGGCGAGGATCTGAAACTCGAAACCTCTGGCCGCGACCCCGACTTCTGCGCCGAGATCGCGCATGAACGCACCCATTTCGTCAAAGGGCAACGCAGGATGGTGCACGACTTTCTGCACCCGGGACCGCTTCGGCAACAGCTGATCGAGATGACCCCCGCCATAGTGCCGGGTTATCCCCTTCATGAAGGCGACGGGCTTTAGCCCAGTCCAGCACGGCCTCCATACGGCCGCGCACTCGGCTCGCCGTCTCGGTCTTCGTGTGCCAGATCGGGTCGAGAACTTTCATCACCAGCGGCGTGTCGATATCCTGGATCGGTAAGTCGCCGAAGATGGGAAGGGCATAGGTCTTGAGCGTGCTGCGCCATTGTTCCGCATGCTTGGCGTTGCGCCACCCGGGCGCATGCGCCTCGATATACGCCTCCGCACACATGTCGAACGTGATCGATCGAGCCTGGTGCACCTGTCGGGTCTGGCGAGCCCTCGCTCTTTCTTCGATCGGGTCGACGCCCTCTTTGAGGAGCTTCCAGGACGAGAGTGAAGCCTGCCAAGCTTCCGCCAGCGATAAGAGAGTGAGTTCGCCCAGGCCCATTCCCCTGGCACGCTTGTTCAGGAAGTACCGGAAGATCCAAGATTTGGTTCCGGCCGGGCTGGCCTGTAGGTGCAGGCCGTTACCGTCAGGATGGTAGCCTGGCTTTGAAGCCGCAACGACTGTGCGGGCTGATAGTCGGTTGAACTGGCTTCCCAACTCGCCGACCCCCGTTCCTACCCACGTTCAGGCATCGTATTGCGCCGGACGAAGCTGAACGTGGCTAGACTGAAATCCCCAAGAATATGAGGCTGCATCGAAGAAATCGTACGGCCCTGGTCGTTGCTGGACGACACGAAAAAGGACACCCTCTCCGCCATAGAAGGCCGTCCCCGGCTGTTGTTGTGCATGCCGGCTACAGTGCCACGACCGGGTGCACGGCCCCGGGCCCTCAACCCCAGTGTTCACCAACCTCAAAATCCAAGCCACGCATCCACCCTTGGTCAGAGAACAGACGCGAAGATACTCAACTTACCGTCTCACCCCAATGTTACCGCAGTCTCCGAGCTCCCTCGTCGATCAATCATCGGCCACGGCGGATTGCGCACCCACTTCCTCGCGAAACAGCCGTTGTAGGGCCCAGGGCAAGGTCAGACCCTGCACCAGTACCGTGAACAGCACCACCGCAAGGCATATCGCCAAGAGCTCACTACCCCATGGCGTTGCGGGTATTGCGAGCACCATGGCGATTGAAACGCCGCCGCGCATTCCTGCCCAGGTGAGCACCGTAATGCGGCGGACCTGGCTGGGCCAATTACCGCCAAGGCACGCGACCGGTATGGCGATGCTGAGCAGCCGGGTCAGCACAGCCAATGGAATCGACGCGAGTACAGGCAGCCACACCAGGTCGGCATAGACGATGTTGACCACCTGCAAACCGACCAGCAGGAACAGGAGGGCGTTCAGCACCTCGTGCAACAGCAGCCAGAAGCTGACCACCTGCGCATGGTTGCGGACAGCGCTGGCTGTCTGTGTGCCGCGGCCGAATGCTAGTCCTGCCGCGACGACCGCAATTGGGCCGGAGACGCCGAACGCATCGGCCGCGCGATAGCTTACGAGCACCAGCGCGAGCGAGACGATTAGTGCCAGGCCGCCATCATCGACCCGCGCGAGCATGCGGCGCGCGAGCAGCCCGGCCACGATCCCGAGCAGTGCGCCGCCGGCTCCTTCCGTCGCCATGGCAACCGCCACACGGCCGTGTCCGATCAGGCCAGTACCGCCGCCCGCGAGCTGAAGCGTGATGACGAACAGCACGACGCCGGCGCCGTCGTTCAGCAGGCTCTCGCCCGCGATCGCACCGCGTAGCGCGGCCGGCATCCGCACGCGGCGCAGCAGATCGTCGACAACTACTGCGTCGGTTGGCGCCAGGACCGCCCCGATCACCGCGCACCAGCGCAGCGGCAGGTCGTATCCCACCAGCGCGCAGATTGCATAAAGGCCGAAGGTGAACAGAACGGTGGAGAGGATAACGCTCGCCGTTGCGAGCAGGAGGATGATCCACTTGTTCTCACGCAGTTCCGAAAGGCTCACCTGAAACGTGGCCGCGAAGAGCAACAGGCCGAGAATGCCGCCCAGAAACAGACGCGGTAGATCTAGGTCGGTGAGTGCCTGCCGCAGCCAGGCACTCAGGGCGCCGGCGGTCAGCGGGTCGATTATCAGCGCGACCGCAGCGATCACCAGCGATCCCGAGAGCAGACCGATTGCGGCCGGCAGTCGAACGAACAGGTAGTTGCCACAGCCAATCAGACCCGCCGCCACTAGTAGCAGCGCGAGCAGGTCGAATGGTGTCATTGCTTGGTCCGCACGCATGCGGCGGCGGGTCGGGCCGCGCTACAACCGGCCGAACGATGCGGTTCGGTCGTAAAGTACCCTACCGCTGCATTGCCTGTAGGGAACTCTGACACGTCGGGGACAGCTCCGTCGCGTGCTCGCGCAGGCACAGCATTGCGCGCCCACCACCCGGGCGTATTCCGCCGCAGAACGCCATGAAATCGGCGCGGCACGCCTGGGCCGGCCGCGCCGCCACCGGCGAACCCACTGCACTCGACGGCGGCCCGTTGAACGAGGCGACGGCGCCGACGGCCGACTGGCATGTCGGCGACAAGGACGACATATTTTGGCGCAGGCACTGCAGCGACGCCATGCCCCCGGTCGGAACGCTCGCGCACATCTCTTGGTAATCGCGCGCGCAGGAATGGCGTATCGCGTTCCGCTGTGCGGTGGTCGGCGCCTGCGCATGGGCCGCCGCGATTTGACCCACCGCAAGGGCCAGCACTGTTATTATTGTCAGCCGTATCCGATTGCCCGACATGTCTACCTCTGGCGTTAGTTACATTATCGTGCCCATAGGGCGCTCGTGTTTCTACTGGCATTTATTGACTGCATCGGTAATTCCGCGTCATGCGGCGGCCTCGCCCAACGCGCTAGCGGCGCATCGGTGGAATAGGATGAACCCCACGCCGTAAAATTGGATAATTGCCTCGGTGAGCGCCGGCAGGACGACAACGCTCTCCGACCCGGGCGCATACGCGAGTAACCCAGCGGCCTCGGCGATGACCAGCATGTTGCGGATATGCGCACGAGACACGCAGAAGCGGCGCGAGAGTGCGGAGATAGAAATCGGCACCACTCCGCCGGACGTTTCCTCATTGGTGAGTTGCTGCAAAGCGAGGCTGCTTATCACGAGCAGCCAGGCATTACTCTCGACCAGTTTTGCAAGCACCGGCGTGTGGTCGAGCACGCGGAAACCCGAAAAGAGATACGTCCCCAGCTGATGCAGGAAGGAAGTGCGACACGCGCTGCCCTCCAACAGGGCCGGGACTGAGATCGCGCTAGGGAAGACCGAGGCCATGGCCTCAAACTGCCGGACTACCTGCTGCCTATGCGCTGCAGCCAGTTTCTGAGTGGGAACTAGTAAGCGCCGGCGATGATCGGACGGATCGGTTTGCGGCACGATGTAGCCGCCAAAGCGCATGGCAGCGAGGATGGAGGCGGTACGCCCGGGACTGCAAAGTTGGGTGCGGCGGCACAGTGCCTGGACCGTGCTCAGGGTCGCACCAGGCACGCTGGTGCCCGGTAAAGGCAGCACCTCAAGATAAAGTAGGAAAAACCCGACCAGAACTCGCCCGCGGTCGCAAAGTAGGATGTTGAGCGGTGCATCGCCTTCGTAGATGTCGATCAGCGACCGCGCGAACTCGGCAACCGCGCCCACCAGCGCCGGATGCGCGCGAACCGCGGCGAAGTCGGGGGCCGAAATCCAGGCCGAGGGCGCGAACCCTGCGTGGGGGCCCGATCCCTCCTGGACCACGGTGCACGCGGACAATGACGTCCAGTCCACAAATAGTTCCTTCCGTCGAAGCGCACCCAATTTGTGCCACTGTAATTGTTTATTTTATCGTTTCATAGACTTCTCATGCCGCGGCACGAACGTGACCGAGGTCGCGAGTCTTGAGCAGCTATGAGGCGTGTATACCGCTTGACGTTACTCCGGAGGAAATGATCATCAATATCACGCACCGATTTCCAGGACAGCAGACCCGGCGAGCGGCGGCGGTCATCCTACTGCTGCTCACCGCTTCATGCGCGACGAGGGTGACGTCCAGCGCCCCTTACCAATCGGCCGAGGCAGCGAGCGTGCCGCGGCCCAGGCGCGTCTTGGTCGCCGACTTTCAGGTCGACCCCGGCGCCGTGCACCAGGATCAGGCCATCGGGCTACGCCTGCAGCGCGCTGTGAACGGCCGCAGCGCCGAAGCCGCGCACGAGGCTATCGCGGCGGAGGTGCAGTCCGCCATAAGCGACACGGTGGTGGAGGCGTTGAGCAAGGCCGGGCTACCGGCGGAGCACGCCCTGCCAGGCGCGGTATACCGTCCGGGCGACGTGGTCGTGTCGGGACGCGTGCTACAGATCGACGAAGGCAACCGCACGCGCCGGATGGGCATTGGCTTCGGCGTCGGCAAAAGCATCGTCGAGGCCAAGGCCGAGCTTTACGCGATCGTCCCCGACGGCCCCCCCGTGTTGTTGCAAACCTACGATGGCAAATCGGATAGCGGACGCCAGCCCGGAATGGCCGTCGGCGCATCGATGGCGGTTGCGCATTCAAGCGCAGCGGCCGGCGCGTTATCCGCCCTGATGAACGTCGGCGGCGAAGTCCGGCGCAGTCCGGTCGGCAAAGAGGCGGCAAGCCTTGGCCATCGGCTAGCGACCGACATTGGCGAATTCGCAGCCGAGCGGGGTTGGATTTCGGTGTCTTCCGTGCCTGCCTTGAAGCGGTGAACTTCCGAACGCTCCTGTTTGCGGCGTCCACACTAGCCGCGTGTGGGATCGCGTTCGCGGCGCCTGCAACCGCGCCGGGCGACCAGACTGTGCTGGTCGTCCGGCCGACGCCGGCGCGCATCACCCGCTATCTCGAGACCACGGGCACGGTAGCGGCTATGCAGTCGGTGGACCTCGTCGCGCGGATTTCCGGTATCGTCGAGAGCATCGATGTCTCCGACGGTGCCGTTGTAGACAAGGGCGAGACCCTGTTTACCGTCGAGCCGCTACCCTACCAATCCAAGCTGCGCCAAGCCCAGGCGGCCGAGGAACAGCAGCGCGCGCTTAGTGTGCAGGCCGCCGCGGAATACGGGCGACAGTCCCAGCTGCGCACCACCAACGCCGCCTCGCAAGCGGCGGTCGACAACGCGCTGGCCACCCGCGACTCGACCCGCGCCGCCCTGCAGCAGGCGCAGGAGGTGACGCGGCAGGCGGCGATTACCTACACCTATACGCGCGTCACGGCCCCCTTCACCGGGGTGATGACGGCGCATCTTGTATCGGTGGGTGAACTGGTCGGATCGGGCAGCCCGACCAAGCTCGCCACGCTTCTCCAGCTCGATCCGGTTTGGATCAACGCAAGCATCTCGGAGGCCGACGTGCTGCGCGCCCGCGCCGCCATGGCCGCCAAAGGCAAAACAGTGCGCGATCTCGGCACCGTGCCGGTGGAGGCGGCGCTCGCGGGGGAAAGCGGGTTTCCCCATCACGGCACGCTCGACTACGTGGCTCCAATGGTTGATCCCTCGACCGGAACGCTGGCTGTGCGGGGGCGCTTCGATAATCCCAAATACGCGCTGCTGCCGGGCTATTTCGTGAAGCTGCGCATTCCGCTCGCGACCGACGCACCAGTATTGCTGTTGCCCGACGACGCAATCGCCTCCGACCAGGGCACGCCCACGGTGCTTATTGTGGGTGCCGATGGCGGGGTGCGCCAGCAGGCGGTCACGCTCGGCGGCTCCAAGGACGGCATGCGGGTCGTTGACGCAGGGATCACTCCAGAGGACCGGGTGGTCGCATCCAGCACCATCCAGATCGAGCCCGGCGCGCATGTCCGCGCGGTCGAGGCCCCAGGCCGGCCCTCGGCGCCCACGATGCCCTCGGCGTCTTTGACGCCCACGAAACCCTGAGCGCGGCAGGCGGAGGACGCAATGCTCTCGCGCTTCTTCATCGCCCGACCGGTGCTCGCCAACGTGCTGGCGATTCTCACCGTGCTCGTGGGCGTCTTCGCCATGCTGCGGCTGCCGGTCGCGCAATATCCCAACGTCGTGCCGCCCACCGTTCAAGTTACGACGCGCTATCCAGGTGCCAGCCCGGCGGACGTCATGCGCTCGGTCGCGCTGCCGATCGAGCAGCAGGTCAACGGTGTGCAGGGGATGCTCTACATGCAGTCCACCAGTGCCGCCGACGGGACCTATGCGCTGACCGTCACGTTCGCGATCGGCACCGACTTGGACCAGGCGCAGGTCCTGGTGCAGAACCGGGTGCAGGGCGCGGTTGCCTCGCTGCCGCAGGCCGTGCAGGTGCAGGGCGTTACGGTCCAGAAACGCTCCACCGCGATCCTGCAGATCATCGCGCTCACCAGCACGGACGTGCGGCATGACAGCCTTTATTTAAGTAACTACGCGATCATCAACATGCGCGACGTGCTGGCGCGGGTGCCGGGCGTTGGCAGCATCAACGTGTTCGGCGCCGGCCAGTACGCGATGCGGGTATGGCTCGATCCAGAACGGCTGCGCGCGCGCGGGCTGACGGTGCAGGACGTCACGCAGAACCTGCAGCAGCAGAATATGGACGTGACCGCCGGCCAGCTGGGAATGTCCCCGGCGCCCGAGGACCAGGCCCGGCAATACACGCTCGTCGTCGCGGGCCGGCTTACCGACACCAGCCAGTTCGAGGACGTGATCCTGAAGGTGGGGTCCGGTGGCGCGATCACCCGGCTGCGCGATGTCGGCCGGGTCGAACTCGGGGCGCAAGGCTACGGGCAGGCGTTCACGCTGGACGGCCGTCCGGCGGCCGGGCTCGCGATCTTCCAATCGCCGGACGCCAACGCGCTCGCTGTCGCGACCACCGTGCGCGCGGTCCTCGACGACTTGCAACGGCGCTTTCCGGTCGGCGTCAGCGCATCGGTTCCGTTCGATTCCACGGTGTTCGTCCGCGCTTCCGTGCGCGAGGTTTATACGACGCTCGTCGAAACAGCCGCCCTGGTCCTGCTGGTGATCGTGCTGTTCCTGCAGGACTGGCGGGCGATGCTGGTCCCGGCGACGACCGTGCCCGTCACCATAATCGGCGCATTCGCCGCGATGGCCGCGTTCGGGTTCAGCATCAATCTGTCGACCCTTTTCGCGATCGTGCTCGCGGTCGGCATCGTGGTCGACGACGCGATCGTTGTGGTCGAGCGTGCGGCCTTTCACATTGCGGGCGGCATGGACCGCGCAGAGGCTGCGGCGACCGCGCTGGACGAGCTGTTCGGCCCCATCATCGGCATCACGCTCGTGCTGATGGCGGTGTTCATCCCCGCCTCCTTCCTGCCTGGCTTGTCGGGGCGGCTTTATGCGCAGTTCGCATTGGTCATTGCGGCGACGGCGGCGATCAGCGCGGTAAACGCGGTCACGCTGAAGCCGGTGCAGTGCGCTACGTGGCTGCGGCCGCCCCGGGTCGGGCACCAACCGGGGCTGGTCTTCCGCCTGTTCAACCGGGCGCAGGCCGCCGTTGAACGGTTATATGTCGGTGCGGCGGCGCGCGCGGCACGGCACGCCTGGACCGTTGCAGCCATGGGGCTTGTCCTTGTTGTTGCCAGCATCGTCGGTTTCGCGCGCATACCGACGAGCTTCCTGCCGCTAGAGGACCAGGGCTATTTATTGGTGGCGGTGCAATTGCCGCCCGGCGCCGCGCTCGGCCGAACCGAACAGGCGCTGCAGCGCGTGCAAGAAAGGGCACGCTCACTCGGCTTCGTGCGCGAGGTGATCGGCATCGCCGGTGTTTCCGTGCTCGACGGCAACGCCTCGCTGTCCAGCGGCGGGGTCGCCTACCTCATGCTCAAAGACTGGTCGGAGCGGCACGGCAAGGACGCCGATCTGCGCTCGCTGTACGATCGGACCAGCGACGCCCTGCGCGATATGGATGGGATGCGCACGCTGGTGATCGTGCCGCCAGCGATTCAGGGCCTCGGTAATGTCGGCGGCTTCACGATGATGGTGGAATTGCGCGACGGCTCGACCGACTTCGCGCGCCTGCAATCGTCGGTCAACGGTATCGTTGCCGCGGCTGATAAAGACGGCGGGCTGCAGCGGGTCGCAACGCCGTTCCGTGCCGACGCGCCGCAAGTGCGCCTGGAGGTGAACCGCGTGAAGGCGGAAATGCTGGGCGTGTCGGTCGGCGACGTGTTCCAGGCGCTGTCGACCACGTTCGGGTCGAGCTATGTCGGCCAAATCAACCGGTTCGGCCGCGTCTTTCAGGTCTATGCGCAGGCTGACCAGGAATTTCGGCTGACGGTGCAGGCCCTTAGCCAGATCGCGGTACGCTCCGCCAGCGGAGCGCTGGTCCCGCTAGACACGGTCGTGAGCGCGCAGCCTTCCGCCGGGCCGCCGCTGATCACCGCGTATAATCTGTATCCGGCGGCGACGGTGATTGGCGCGCCGGCCCCCGACCAGAGCTCTGGGGAGGCGATGGACACGATGGAGCGTATCGCGCGCGCGGCGCTTCCGCCGGGCACCGGGTTCGACTGGACCTCGATGTCCTATCAGGAAAAGGCGGCGGGCAATGGGATCGTGCTGGCATTCGGCGCGGCGCTCGTGTTGGTTTATTTCGTACTGGCGGCGCAATACGAAAGCTGGTTCCTGCCATTCGCGGTACTGCTCGGGGTGCCGCTGGCGCTCGCCGGGCCTGCGTTGGCGCTGAGTGCGCTGGGGGTTGCGAACAATCTGTATACGCAGATTGGGTTGGTGCTGCTCGTGGCCCTTGCGGCCAAGAACGCCATCCTGGTCGTTGAGGTCGCGCGTGAGGAACGACGCTTTCACGGCGCCGATATCGTCGCCGCGGCCGTGACCGCGGCGCAGACGCGCTTTCGGCCGATCGTGATGACGTCGCTCGCCTTCGGCCTCGGCGTGCTGCCGCTGGTGCTTGCCGAAGGTGCGGGCGCCAACGCGCGGCGCTCGATCGGCATCGCCGTTCTCACCGGCATGATCAGCTCGACGTGCCTCGGCATGCTGGTGGTGCCGGCGTTCTTCGTCGTCGTCCAGCGTGCCAGCGAGCGCCTCGGCAAGCGGTCCCAGCCTTTGTCCCCGGTCGCGTCCGCCGCAGCGCCGCCAATGCCTGTTCGTATCGTCCAGCCGCATACCCATGAGGAAACGCAAGCATGAGCCAGCGCACGCCTCCCCTGCCCCGTGATCCGATGCCCCGTAATCCGATGTTCCGTCGTCTCCTATTCCCTCGTCCCCTGGTCTGGGCGGCGCTGGCCGGAGCCTGTGCCGCCCTGCTCGCCTGGCCTGACGCGGGTCAGGCGCAGCCGAGCCAGAGCCAGATCAGCGCGGTCCGCCAAGCCTGCCGATCCGACTACATGCAGTACTGCTCGTCGGTACCAACCGGCGGAGAGGCCGCGCTGCGCTGCCTGCAACAGCAATCATCGCGCCTATCGCCGGGTTGCGGGCGCGCCGTCCTGGCCATGTCGCCCCAAGCGGAATCGGTACCACAGCCGACGTCGTCGGCAGCAGCGGATCCGGTGGAGGCGCCAACACCCGACTCGCCACTATGGCCGCACACGCTGGAGAATGGCGGCGCGACCGTGACCATCTACCAGCCGCAGGTGCTGTCCTGGCCCGAGCAGAAGCGCATCTCGGTACGTGCCGCCGTCGCGATCACCCCCAAGGACGCCGGCAAGCCGTTCCTGGGCACGATCGAGCTGGAGGGCGACACCGCCGTGGACCTAGCCGATCG
This sequence comes from Rhodospirillales bacterium, assembly GCA_031428635.1. Lineage (GTDB taxonomy): Bacteria > Pseudomonadota > Alphaproteobacteria > Acetobacterales > Acetobacteraceae > JANPPS01. The sequence continues at coordinate 6,605 of JANPPS010000280.1, read as the reverse complement.
CGACGTCACGATCTCCCACCTGGCACTCACTGGCTCGCACTTTCCCACGCTCGACACGGGCCGCGCGGCGGAGGTGGAGCAGAAGATGCGCTCGGCGGTAGCGGCGCTACCCGTAAAGCACTTCCCGCTCGACACGATCCTGCTCAGCCCTGGCCTCACCGAGGCCGTAGCGAAGCCCGTGGCGGTGAGCAATGCGCCACCCCTCATCCTGGCGCGTTCGGCGCCGGCAAGCCTGGTCGTGTTTGACGGGCCGCCTGTGCTGGCACCGGTGGCCGGCAGCACGCTACAGCGGGCGATCAACACGAACTGGACGGTGCTGCTCGACAAGGCGGACGGGCCTGCTTTCCTGCTGGCGAACGGCGCCTGGTATACCGCCGGGGACCCAGTCGGCCCCTGGGTACCGACGACGGCGCTTCCCGCCACGTTCCGTAGCCTGCCCGCCGACCCGGCGCTGGCCGACGCGCGACAAGCCATTCCGGCCAGGCCCGCCTCACCCCCGGCAGAGATCATCGTCTCTGAGATTCCGGCCGAACTGATCGTGACGACGGGGCCGCCCGCGTTCGCCCCCGTCCCGGGCACTAGCCTGCAGGTCGTGACCAATACCGACAGCGTGCTGTATCGCGCCCAGAACGGCACCTACTACTATCTCACCTCCGGACGCTGGTTCTCCGCCCCCGACCTTTCGGGGCCGTGGACCTACGCGACGACCGATCTGCCTCCGGATTTCAGCTTCCTGCCGGCGGACGGCCCGCATGCGGAGGTACTGGCCGCCGTGCCCGGCACGGCACAGGCGCAGGCCGCGGTGCTGCAGGCGAGTTTGCCGCATCGATCGACGCTGAACCGTGCCAAGACCACGCTGCGGGTGACGTACACCGGGCAACCGCGCTTTCAGGTGATCGTCGGTACGAATTTGAGCCGCTCGGTGAACTCACCCCTCGGCGTGATCCTCGCGGCCAACAGGTATTACGTGTGTTCGCAGGGCGTATGGTACGTTTCGATATCGTCGGCCGGGCCCTTTGTGCTTGCGGCCGACGTGCCGGCGGCGATCTACACGATCCCACCGAGCGATCCGCTGTATCCGGTAACCTATGTCCGGGTCGTGGTCGCGACGCCGACGACGGTGACCTACGCCTACACCTCCGGCTACACCATGGGCTTCATCTCGGCTGGGGTGCTCGTGTACGGCACGGGCTATTACTACCCGCCGGTGGTCATCGCCGGGCCGGTGCCGGTTTATTACCCCTACCCACCGCCCTACGCGGGCGGCATAGTCTACAACACCGCGAACGGCGCCTGGACCCGGGGCGGATATGCCTACGGACCCTATGGTGGGACAGCACGCTGGGGCACCGCCTACAACCCGGCGACCGGCGCATGGGCGCATGGTGGCGCAGTATACGGTCCCAATGGCGGCGCCGCCGGCTTCAACGCCTATAATCCCAGCACTGGCAGCTACGCCCACGGCTCGGCGAGTTGGGGCGCCTATGGGGGAACGGCGAACGCCAGCTTCTACAACGCCAACACGGGCGTGTCCGGCTCCACCCATCAGAACACGAGCGCGAACGGTCGCTCGGGGTCGAGCACGTTCACCGGACCGAACAAGACGGTGAACACGGCAAGCGGCGCCAATTCCCGCGGTAGCGCGGCCGGGTTCTCCTCCTCGACCGGCGCCCAGGGAGCGGTAGCGCATGGGCGCAACGGCAACACGGCAGGTGCGGGCCGCGCCGCGAACGGCAACGTCTATGCCGGCGCCAACGGTAACGTTTACCGCCACACGGATGACGGCTGGTCGAAGTGGGACAATGGCGGCTGGAACCAGGTGCAGCGGTCAACAACCGGTGCCGCCGCCGCCGGTAACGATCGCGGCTCGTCGTCGGGCGAGCAACAACGCCTCGACCAGGATCGGTTTGCCCGAACGCAGGGCGAATCTGGCCAAGGCAGGTTCGGCCAGGGTGGGTTCAGCCAGGGCGGGTTCAGCCAGGGCGGGTTCCGACAGACCGGGGAAGGCGCTGGTGCACGGGGCGGACGGAGGTCGAGATAGCCCTAGCTCCGAACTGCTGAGCGCGCGTGTCCACCGGCGATCAGTGTGTCGCCGGCCAGACCATGCGGCCACCTGACAAAGCGCGTCACGCAGCCGGGTATCTCCTGACATCGTCCCATGCTTGTGTTTTCCTGGCATACGCCACCGCAACAGCCGTGGTGGCTACTAGGCTACGGTCAATCAGGAACACCAGAAAACTGGAAATCGTGACGCAATGGAGCATCTGACGGTCGAGGCGAACGACGCCCAATTCCACGTGGCCCGAATAGGGCACGGGCAGCCTTTGCTGCTGCTCCACGGATGGCCAGAGTTCTGGCTTACGTGGGAACCGGTCATGCAACGCTTGGCGGACCGCTATCAGCTCATCGCACCCGATCTCCGCGGCTTCGGCGATAGCGCCAAGCCAGCCGGTCCATGGGGAGCAGCCGACCATGCAGCAGACATGCTCGCGGTGATTGACGCTCTGGGTTTGAAATCCGTGGGCATTGTCGGACACGACGTCGGCGGTGCCATTATGCAGTCAATGGCGCGCGCTGCACCGGAAAAGCTCACCGGACTATTTTTCTTCGATTTCGTCTATCCCGGCATCGGTTCCCGCATGGGGACACCGGACCGCCTCAATGAGATCTGGTATCAGTCCTTCCACCAGATGGAGATGGCCCCCGCACTGCTCAGCAGCTCCAGGCAGGCCTGCGAACTCTATATCGGGCACATTCTACACCATTGGTCGTATCGCAAGGACGCCTTCGACGGGGTGATGGACGCGTTCGTGGATAACTTCCTCAAGCCGGGCAACCTTGCGGGTGGGTTCGCCTATTACCGCGCCGCCCACGCCGGGCGGATTGCCATGATGCAGGGGCAAGTGCCGCTACTGCCGTCCATAGCGATCCCCACTTGTGTGCGCTGGGCTGAACACGATCCGATCTTCCCGTACACGTGGACCGATCGGCTTGGAGAGACGTTCGCTGATCTCGACTTGGCGTGTTTGCCGGGAGTGGGACATTTCCCGCACAGAGAAGACCCAGACCGTGCTGCCCAGGAGATCGCGGCGTTCTTCAAATAGGCAGGCAACGCACACAAGGCGGGCTGAGCACGGGTCGCGAAGATTGACCCGCAGGGCCGCCGTTGCGGGCTCAAACCGATAAGGGAGATGCTGCCGCGCCGCCGATCAGGTCGTCCCCTAAGTTCGCGACCAGCGCGTGCAGCATCTGCCCGCGGTCTTCGGTCGGGTTGATCATGCCTGCCCACCGCCTCATCGTGTCCCGGCGCCGCTGCCGGGGCCAGCCCTGCATTCGATATCGGCGCATCGTTGGAGCCACCCATGGTCCGCATCGTCGACGTTCGCGAAGTCACCAAGCCGATCGCCTCGCCCATCCGCAACGCCTACATCGACTTCAGCCGCATGACGACCAGCCTCGTGGCCGTAGTGACGGACGTCGTGCGGGATGGCAGGCGCGTCGTGGGCTACGGCTTCAACTCGAACGGACGCTACGGCCAGGGCGGCCTGATCCGTGAGCGCTTTGCCCCCCGCCTGATGGAGGCCGACCCGGCCAGCCTGCTGAACGGGGCCGGCGCGAACCTCGACCCGGACCGGGTCTGGGCGTGCCTGATGCAAAACGAGAAGCCGGGCGGGCATGGGGAACGTTCGGTCGCGGTCGGCACCATCGATATGGCGGTCTGGGACGCCCATGCGAAGATCGCGGGCCAGCCGCTGTTCCGGCTGCTGGCCGAGCGGCACGGGCGGCAGGCGGATCCGCGCGTGTTCGTCTATGCCGCCGGCGGATACTACTATCCTGGCAAGGACACGCAGGCATTGCGGTCCGAAATGCGAAGCTACCTCGACCGCGGCTACACGGTCGTGAAAATGAAGATCGGTGGCGCATCGCTGGATGAGGATCGCGCCCGGATCGAGGCGGTGCTGACCGAGATCGGCAGCCAAGCGCAGCTCGCCGTAGACGCCAACGGGCGCTTCGGAGTGGAAACGGCAATCGCCTATGCCCGGATGCTGCGGGACTACACGCTGTTCTGGTATGAGGAGGCTGGCGACCCGCTGGACTACCAGTTGCAGGCGGCACTGGCAGAGTTCTACCCCGGACCGATGGCGACGGGTGAGAACCTGTTTAGCCACCAGGACGCCCGCAACCTGCTACGCCACGGCGGCCTGCGCGCCGATCGCGACTGGCTGCAGTTCGATTGCGCCTTGAGCTACGGCCTGTGCGAATACTTGCGCACCCTGGACGTGGTTCGCGCGGCCGGGTGGTCACCGGCACGCTGCATCCCGCATGGAGGCCATCAGATGTCGCTCAATATCGCCGCCGGATTAGGCCTCGGCGGCAATGAAAGCTACCCCGATTTGTTCCAGCCCTACGGCGGCTTTCCCGACGGCGTGCGGGTCGAGGCCGGGCACATCACCATACCGGACCTGCCCGGCATCGGCTTTGAGGGCAAGGCCGATCTACGCGAGGTGATGCGGGACTTGGCGGCGTAGCCGTCAATAAGACCGGGGCAAACCAAGCACGTGTTCGGATAGGTAGGACAGTATCAGGTTGGTGGAGATCGGTACCACTTGGTACAGCCGCGTTTCGCGGAACTTCCGCTCGATGTCGTACTCCTCGGCGAAACCGAAGCCGCCATGGGTCTGGATGCAGGCGTTCGCCGCCTCGAACGACGCGTCCGCGGCCAGCATCTTCGCCATGTTCGCCTCGGCACCCGGGTTATGGCCGCTCTCAAACAGGCGCAACGCCTCATGCACCATAAGCTCGGCGGCGCGCATGTTGGCGTAGGCGCGGGCGATGGGGAACTGGACGCCCTGGTTCTGGCCGATGGGCCGGCCGAAGACGACCCGGTCTTTCGCATAGGCGACCGAGCGCTCGGTGAACCATTTGGCGTCACCGATGCACTCGGCGGCGATCAGTATACGCTCCGCGTTCATGCCGGACAGGATGTAGCGGAAGCCCTGCCCCTCCTCGCCCAGCAGGCTTGCGGCGAGGATCTCTGGGATTGGGGTTGCCCTGTTCTCGTGGACAGTTTGCCGGCTTGCGGGTTAGGCCGGGATCATGGCGGCCTCCTGCATAATTTCTTGGGCCATCGGCGACCGGTAACCCGGGGCCGAGTGCAGCCGCGCCGGGTTGTACCAGCCCTCGATGTAGCTGAAGCAGGCCATGCGGGCCTCGGCCTGGGACGCAAACCGGCGGAGGCTCAGCAGCTCAGATTCGAACGTTGAGAAGAAGCTCTCGGCCATGACGTTGTCGAAGGCGTCGCCGACGGATCCCATCGAGGGCCGAACGCCGGCCTCGCTGCAGCGCTTCCCGAAAGCCACAGACGTATACCGACTGCCCTGGCTGCTATGATGGATGACGTCCTTCGGACGCCGCTGACCCACGGCCGCCTCCAACGCGGCCAGAACTAACTCCGCCCGCAGATGGTTCGCCATCGACCAGCCCACGATCTTGCGGCTCCACGCATCCAGCACGACCGCGAGCTATCGGAACCCGGCCGCCGTCGGCACATACGTGATGTCGGCCACCCACAGCTGATCCGGCCCGGACGCCGTGAAGTTCCGGTCGACCAAGTCCGGCGCTGGCCGGGCATCCGTGTTGCGCCGGGTCGTCACCGGGCCGCCCCGGCAGTGGCTGACACCGACCCGGCTTCGCGCATCAGCCGCGCAATGCGTTTGCGGTCATGCCGTGCGTCCCGGCGGCGCAGGTCCGCATGAACTCAGGGTGAGCGATGGGTCTGGCGCGAACTGGCGTGCACGGTCCGTACGGTGCCACCACGCGTAGAAACCCGCCCTGAACACGCCGAGCACGCGCGCCATGGCGGCGATCGGGAGCACGGCCTGTTTCGCTCTCATGAACTGGAAGAGGCGGGCGGTTCTGGACCGCTGTCTCGTGCAAACCAGGCCGCGGCTTTTGAGCGAATATTGCGCTCCATCCGCAACTGCCGGACCTCACGCCGCAGCCGCGCTAACGCCTCCCAATCGGTTGGGCCGAGGCGAGACAGCATGCCCTCCGATCGGTCTGCTTTGTCGCTGACCTCGGCAACCCAAGCGCGGATGGATTGGGCAGTCGGCTCGACTTCACGGGCAAGATCGTCGGGATCGCGCCCAGACGGACCATGACCATCTGGCGGCGCAACTCAGGGGTATAGTGAGGTTGGCTTTCGGCATCGTGACACCTTTCGTGAAAGCGTTCGGGGTGTCCGCCAATCCGGGTCAATCCCACTCTGCCGACCTTCGAAGTTGTGGACCTCTGTGCCTCCTCCTTTCTCGACGCACGTCCTTAATTCGGTCATCGATTACTATAGGGGCCGTCAGAAGGGACCGCCGCCGGGTCGAAGCGGGTAGGCATTGGGCGGTAGCGATCTCCAGCCTCAGCGCGCGCAGGATGAACGCACTTAACCGTCCCTTGCGCGGCTTGGTAATCTCGGCGGCAGCGCGCGGCCACTGATGGTGTAAACTCTACTTTACACCACGATCGTACCAACTTCAGACAGCAACTCCGGTTGAGGGCAAATCACCTCAAGATAACGGCCTTGTGATAGCGGTAGCTTCAATGCAGCGGAT
>JANPPS010000279.1:0-3712 GCA_031428635.1 Rhodospirillales bacterium | reverse complement strand
AAGAACCAAGACCCAGCGGGCCGAATTCACCAGACCGCGGACGTCTTGCGGCTGCTTATTAATCGAATCGCTCAGGCCAGTGAACAGCTCGTATACGATCACCACGAACGGCACCATCGCCAACGCCCAGAACAGCCACCGAGTACCACCAGGCGCTGCAATTTCACCGGGGTAGCCAAGGATAATCATTGCGGCAGCGAGCAGGCCCAACCGCGTACCACGAGACACGGTCTCGGCACGCGTTAGGCGCATGACCAAAATCAGCTCGATCAGCAACAACGGCACCGTCAACAACCAGTCGACGTAGCGGTACGCGTCATTAAACGCGACGCCGGTTGGCTTGATGGTGTCGTTAACGACGATGTAGGACGATTCCCAGCTCTGGAAAATCCGGAAGTAATGGTAGCAGGCGATCAAGGTCACGAGGCCAGTGATCGTCAGCGCCGTCCGGTACGCGGGCGCGACTTGCGTGCGGCTTAGAAAGAAAAAGATGGTTCCGGCGCCCATTGCCGCGATCGTAAAAGAAAACGCGTTATAGACCAGATCATATTGCGATATGCTTATGTCTAGCATTTTTTACCCCCAAGGTGTGTCTACGCTTCAGGACCGTATGCAATTCTGGCGTCGGCGTGAAGGCCTAGTCTGGCCCAAATCTGCCAAAGTGACAAAAAAGGTAGACCGCTGCCATCCTTGGACTGTTAGGAATAAACTTCAATGGTAAGTGACCGCGACTAGCCCACTAAAATAGCGAGCCGCCCGACAATCGCGACCTCCATCGGCGTCAAGCCTCACTCCGGCGCATCCTGAACGACGCCGGCCCGCGCCTGGAGCCCACCGGTCAGGTCGCCGTCCAGATAGCTCTCCAACATGGTTGGGTGGATATAGCACTTACGGCAGATTGCCGGCGTGTTACCAAGCTTCTTCGCCACGTCCTCGACCGCCTCCACCACCGCATGCTTTGCCTTCACCTGGCTGTCGAACCGTTCCATACTAGCAAGTACTATTGCGGCCAGACTTGCCGCAGCCCAGGTCCGAAAATCCTTTGCCGTGATCTCCTCGCCCAAAGCATCGCGAAGGGAGTCGTTCATGTCGTCGCTGATCACCTGGCGCTACACGCCGTCATGATCCACGAACCGAAACAGGTCCTGAACCGGAAGCGGCTGGCAGCGCATGACGATGGCGGCGAGCTTCTTGGCGGCTAGATCGCTTGATGCTTCACGCTATGCTTGCGCGCCGGAAGTCGAATACGACACGCCGCGCCCGAGTTTCAACTATTTGCGACGCAGCGTGGAAAGGCCGAATGGTCGGTTCGTGCGAGCGAACCACTCTTTTTTAAACGCAGCATAGTCTTTTCCAACAGTGCTACGACAGCGGCCAGCACTTTTTTAAGGTAGGCCGGCGCGGGCCAGATCGTGCTCCATTCGGGCGCGAATGGCCGGCAGTACGCGGTCAAGACCAGCATAGTGCCGTACTTGGCTTCATCCCGGACTTCGCGCCATTTAGAGTGGCAGCGGTACTGCTTGCGGCCACGCGTCACGGCCGACGGATTAAATTTCTTAATGCGGGTAATGTTGTCCGGGTCGGTGATGACGCTGCCGTCGGTACCGATGAAATCCCAGCCGTCATCTCGCCACACCCGGCTGATGCCGGGCCGAAAGTCGGAAACGTGGCGTAGGTGGGCGGCGCGGGCGGCTTCTTTGGGGTCGAGCATCGGAGGCAAACATCACCGGATCGGGATGATTCCCGCCGCAAATGGATCGGATATACCCAAACCTGCATGGCGTGACTGCGTTCAATACGCAACGGCTACTTAGGATCGAGCGCAGTTCGGTGGGAGAGACTGGAATGGCGGTGGACGACATGGGCCAGTCGGTGGGCCAGTCGGTGGGTCAGTCGGAGCGGGGGCGGTCCGGCGGCGCGCTGGTCTCCTTCTCGCACCTACGCTGGGATTTCGTCTTTCAACGCCCGCAGCACCTGCTGACCCGCGCCGCCCGGCACCGCGATGTGTATTATTGGGAGGAGCCGGTTTTGACCGCCGGCCCCCCTGCCCTGTCCCGCCGCATGACACAGGAGGGGGTGTGCATCATCCAGCCCCTGTTGCCGATGGAATCTGACGTCGCTGTCGACCTAGCCCGGCTTCGGGCGCTGCTGGACGGTTTGATGGCCGAAATCGGCGGGCCGGCGCCCGTGTTGTGGTTCTACACGCCGGCCGCCCTGTTGTTCGCCGGGCACCTGCGCGGCCGAATGACGGTTTATGATTGCATGGACGAGCTGGCGGCCTTCGCCATGGCCGATCCGTCATTGCCATTGCAGGAACGGGCGTTGCTGGCCCGGGCGGACGTCGTGTTCACGGGCGGCGCCAGCCTGTTTGCGGCCAAGCGGGTTTTGCATGGCAACGTGCACCTGTTTGCCTCGGGCGTGGACGCATCGCACTTCGCCCCCGCCCGCGGGCCATTGCCGGAACCGCCGGACCAGGCGGCCATTCCCCACCCGCGGGCCGGGTTCTTCGGCGTGATCGACGAGCGGATCGACCTGGCGCTGCTGTCCCAGCTGGCGGCGGCGCGGCCGGGCGTGCAGTTCGTCATGATCGGCCCCACGGCGAAGATCGATCCGCTCAGCCTGCCGCGGGCGCCGAACCTGCACTACCTCGGCCCCAGGCCCTACGCCGATCTGCCGGCCTACGCGGCGCATTGGTCGGCGGGGCTGATGCCATTCGCGATCAACGCCAGCACGCGGTTTATCAGCCCGACGAAAACGCCCGAGTACCTGGCCGCCGGCCTGCCGGTCGTCAGTACGCCGATCGCGGACGTGGTGGCGCAGTATGGCACGTGCGACGGCGTGCGCATTGCGTCGGCGGACGGGTTTGCCCAGGCGGTCGATCAGGCGGTGGCCTTGGAACCGGGATGGCGCGATGCAGCCGACCGGACCCTGGCGTCCATGTCGTGGGATGGCATTTGGGCCCGCATGGACGCTTTGATTACGCAACCGCAGCCCTACGACGTGCTGATCGTGGGCGCCGGGTTCGCGGGCGCCGTGCTGGCCGAACGGCTCGCCGCCGGCGCCAATCAGCGCGTGCTGCTGATCGACCGGCGCCCGCATATCGGCGGCAACGCGTATGACTGCCACGACGCGGCCGGCGTGTTGATCCACCCGTACGGCCCGCATGTCTTCCACACCAATTCGGCCCGCGTGCTGGACTACCTGTCGCGCTTTACCGCGTGGCGCCCGTACGAACACCGCGTCCGGGCCCAGGTGCAGACGGCCCATGGCACATCGGAGCAGCTGCCGGTGCCGATCAACCGCACAACCGTTCAGCGCTTCTTCGGCATCGATTTGCCGGACGACGCGGTGGCCGGCTTCCTCGCCCGGCGTGCGCAGCCGGCCACCGTAGTCCGCACCGCCGCCGATGTCGTGCTGGGTGCCGTCGGGCCGGAGCTATATCGCGCGTTTTTCCAGGGCTACACGCAAAAGCAGTGGGGGCTGGACCCCAGTGAGCTCGACCGCTCGGTCACTGCCCGCGTGCCGACTCGCACCAGTGATGACGACCGGTATTTCCTGGATCAATTTCAGGTCATGCCCGTCGAAGGCTACACAACGATGTTCGAGCGCATGATGGACCACCCCAACATCACCGTCCGCCTATCGACCGAGCATGCCGACATCGATCCCGGCACCTATGATCGCCTGATCTACACCGGCCCGGTCGACGCGT
>JANPPS010000278.1:0-7421 GCA_031428635.1 Rhodospirillales bacterium | reverse complement strand
GGCGGCTTGATCTGGTGGTGTTCATGGGTCCAAGCCACGTGCTGCCGCCGCGGGAGTGGCTGGCCGGTCTTATTCAGAACGATGCGCTTACGCTACCGGAGCGCCGCAGCCTGCTTGCTGGCCGTCCCGCGAGCGGCCCGGCACCGGAGCCATCGATTTGCGTCTGCCACGGCGTTGGCGCGACAGCGATCGCCGATGCCGTGCGCGCCGGATGCTACAGCGTGGACGGTATCGGTAGCCGCACCCGGGCCGGCACCGGCTGCGGTTCGTGCCGGCCGGAGATTTCGCGCATCCTGGCCCAATTCATGGTGCCAGCATGACCGTCGCATTGGTCGGTGCCGGCCCGGGTGCGGTGGACCTGCTGACGCTACGCGCAGCCCGGTTGATCGCTGAGGCGGATGTGGTCGTCTATGACCGGTTGGTGACCGACGAGGTTCTAGACCTGATCCCCGCCGGCGCCGAGCGCATCTACGTCGGTAAGTCCCGTGCCGACCATTGCATGCCGCAGCACGAGATTAACGCCCTGCTGGTCCGGCTCGGCCAGTCCGGCCGCCGGGTCGTTCGGCTAAAGGGCGGAGACCCGTTCGTGTTTGGCCGCGGCGGTGAGGAATTGGAGGCCCTGCGCGCCGCCGGTGTCGCGTGGGAGGTTGTGCCCGGCGTCACCGCCGCCCTGGCCTGCGCGGCGCAGGCGGGCATTGCGCTGACGCACCGGGACGCATCACGGTCGCTCACGTTGGTCACCGGACACACGCGGGACGGCACGCTATCGATTGATTTTGAGGCCGCCGCCCGGGGTGGGACATTGGCGGTGTACATGGGGCTCGTCACGCTGCCGGGCTTGCGCGATGGGCTGCTGGCGGCCGGGTTGGCGCCGCGCACGCCAGCCGCACTGGTGGAGCGGGGCGGCACCCGGGCGCAGCGCACCTTGCATGGTACGCTGGACGAGTTGGTGGCTGCCGCACCGGAATGGACGACGGGCGGCCCCGTGCTCGCGTTGATCGGGGAGGCCGTGGGCCGCGCCGTGCGCCTGCCCGTCGCCGCAGAACTTGCCGAGCCGGATTAGATCCGATCGAATGTGATGTCTTTCGCCCCGTCCCACAGCACGGAGCGGCACACATCCGCCAGGCGCGGCACGTCCTGGGTTATGGTCAGGAAGTGGTTGCCGGCGAGCTGCCCGAGCTTGCTCGCAAAACGGACCGGACCATAGGCCACCAGGAACTCCGTCTCGCTGTAGCCACCCGGATACAGCAGGACCTGACCCGGTGCCGGGTAACTCGTTGCGTTCTCCATACCTAAACCGAGGTCGAGGGTACCAAGCGGGATCCAGCAGGCCTCGCCGCTCCATCGTACGTGGATGATCCGTTGGTGGTAGGGCAGCATGGCCAGGAAGGCGGCGCAGGTGAGAGGTGCGTCCGCCGTATGCAGCACGCCGGTGAACTGGTCAGGTCCGATGGTGATTGTGATGGTTGTCAATGGAAACGCTCCTGATCATGACGGTTCTGAACTAGACGATCTCCGCTAGACAATGTTAATTTTCAGTGATGTTAGGGCCAGACGTGTGCATTTCTGATTGCGATCCAGAAGCATCAGTACCTCGATTCGGGTCGGTTTCACGCCGATGAACGACATGCCGCCTCGCTCCGAAATGACCATGGTGGCAGGCGCTGCTGGTGTCTCCACTCCGTTGTATCTGCAGCATTTGCTGACGCTCGCTTCATCCGTGTCGGGCTGCGATCGCGCAATACTCGTCATGATGGGCAGTGACCAGCCCGGCCATAACTGGACACGCACCGCCACCGGCATGACGGCGCGTGAAGTCGAGGCGGTCTGCGCATACTGCGCAACGCTGCCGCATCTGCCGGGCATCACGACATGGAGTGCGTTGTCGAACGAGCCAATGCCGGCGGCACGGTCGGGGGTGTTACCCGACGATTTCCCCCCGTGCGGCTTCTGGGCCCATCTCACGCTATCTGCTCCCGACCGGCTGTTCCCGGGCTTCCTCTGCCTGATCGAAGCCACCGCACGGGACGAACTATCGCCGTCTGAGCAAAGCGGATTGTTGGCGATCGCCGACCTGATCGTGGCGGATCAGGAACGGGAGCTGCGGCAGGCCCGCCTGTGGCGCGTCACCAGCCGCAGCATGCGCGCCGACCGCATGCTCCGGATGGTGGCGGAGGCGGCAAACTGCGCCGAGGCACTCTCCGGATTGTTGGAAGAGCTATGCCGGTTTCATGGCGCGACCCTCGGACGCATTTGGCAGCTGGATGAGGCAAACCAAACCATTACCGAGGTCAGCCGGTTCAACGACGAGTCGATAGCGACCGCGTCCTATTTTCACCACGCCCCTGCCTTGCCGGTCAGCAGTCATAGCATGATCGTGGCCGAGGCTATTCGAACTGACACACCCCGCAGCGTCATCTATTCTGAAGTCGCCGATCCAGGCCGGTTCGCGTTGCTCGCCGGCGCAATGGCAGCGGGACTGGTCAGCCAAGTGAGTTATCCGATCCCGGTACAAGATCAGCGATTTGGTGTAACGCTCGCGTTCAGCCGCATCGACATCAATCTCGATTCGGTTGCCGCCGACGTGGGTGCGCTGGCCAACACGATCCGCCCCGCGCTATTCCGCAAAGTGACGGAGGAGTGGACGCGGTTCGTGGCCCATCATGACGACCTGACCAAGCTGTCGAACCGCGCCGTGTTTCAGGAGCGCCTGATCGCAACGCTGGGCCACGCCGCACACCATGATGAACAGGTGGCGCTTCTGTATCTCGACCTCGATGGGTTCAAGCTCGTGAACGATACGCATGGGCACCATGTCGGAGACCAGTTACTGGCCGCCGTCGCGGGCCGGCTGAGGGATGCTGTGCGGGCAGGCGACACGGTGGCGCGGGTGGGCGGCGATGAGTTTGCGATCATCCAGGTGGTGGAGGGTAGCCCGAGTGCGGCGACGAAGCTGGCCCGCCGGCTGGTGGACACCGTTTCCGCCCCGTTCGAAGTGGCCGGGCATCACGTGGCGATCGGCGTGTCGATCGGGGTCGCGCTCTACCCGGGTCACGGCGACACGCCCGACCGGCTGCTACGTAACGCAGACACTGCGCTGTACCGGGCCAAGGAAAGTGGCCGCAACACCTTCCGCGTGTTTGACCCGACGATGGACATTCGCCGCCAGGAGCGCCTGCGGATCGAACATGAACTGAGCGACGCCATCACCGCGCACCAGTTCAAGCTGGCACTTCAGCCGATCTGCGTCGCCAGCACGCTGCAGGTGTGTGGGTTCGAGGCACTCCTCCGCTGGCATCACCCGGTTCGTGGTCCCATCGCTCCGTCGGAGTTCGTGCGGCTGGCGGAAACGAGCGGACTGATCCTGCCGCTCGGCCAATGGGCACTGGAGGCTGCATGTGTGGAGGCGGCGCACTGGCCGGCCCACGTCCGGCTATCGGTCAATCTATCGCCGTTACAGTTTCGCCAACCCAGCCTGCCGCGGATCGTCGCCGAAACGCTGGCCCGCGCCGGGCTGCCGGGTAGCCGCCTGGATTTCGAGGTAACGGAGGGGCTACTGCTCGAAGACAGCAGCGTCGTGCGGCATACGATGGACGCGCTGAAGGATCAGGGCATCAGCATATCGCTCGATGATTTCGGCACCGCTTATGCCTCGCTCAGCTATCTACGCAGCTTTCCATTCGATCGGATCAAGATCGATAAGTCGTTTGTGCAGGCGATGTGCGATGACGATGCGACGCTTGCGATCGTGGAGGCAGTGATGTCGCTCAGTGCCCGCCTGAACCTATGCGTGGTAGCGGAAGGCGTCGAAACCGAACAGCAACTGGCGCTGTTGCGCCGCATCGGCTGTGGGTTGGTGCAGGGATATCTCATGGGCCGGCCGATGCCCGGCGAGCAAGCTCGGGCGCGGCTGCTGCTGGGCTAATTCGCCTTAACCTGACGCTTGCACCGGCACCGCCAGCAGACGATCCTGCGTCCATGAGCATTCAGACCGCGCTATTGCACCGCACCACCTACCGCTATGACCGGCCGGTACAGCTGGGCCCACAGACGATCCGGCTGAGGCCCGCACCGCATACGCGCACGCCGATTTTGTCTTATTCGCTGACGATCCAGCCCGAGCCGCACTTCGTGAATTGGCAACAGGACCCGATGGGTAATTTCCTGGCCCGGGTGGTGTTTCCGGAGCGCGTGACATCGTTCTCGGTGACGGTCGACCTTGTGGCCGACATGGCGGTGATCAACCCGTTCGCGTTCTTTCTGGAACCCGAGGCAGAGGAGTGGCCGTTCAGCTACGATCCACTGCTGGAGCAGGAGTTGACGGCCTACCGTCGGCTGGACGAACCCGGGCCGCTGCTGGCAGCCCTGCTGGCCGGCGTTCCGCGCTCGCCGCGCCGGACGATCGACATGCTGGTGGACCTCAACCGGCGCGTGATGGAGCGCGTGAGCTACATCGTTCGCCTAGAACCCGGCGTATGGACGCCGGAGCGAACGCTGACGGAGGGGCGGGGCTCATGCCGGGATAGCGCTTGGCTGCTGGTGCATGCGATGCGGCATTTGGGCTACGCGGCGCGCTTCGTGAGCGGCTATCTGATTCAATTGGCGCCCGACGTAGTGTCGATCGATGGGCCGGCCGGGCCGAGCGCGGATTTCACGGACCTGCACGCCTGGGCGGAGGCTTATCTGCCCGGGGCCGGCTGGGTCGGGCTGGACGCGACGTCGGGCCTACTGGCCGGCGAGGGCCATATCCCCCTGGCCGCCAGCCCGGAACCGCAATCGGCCGCCCCGATCAGCGGTATGGTCGAGCCCGCCGGTACCGAGTTCAGCTTCGAAATGTCCGTCACCCGCGTGAACGAGGCACCGCGTGTGACCCGGCCCTACGACCCCGCGCAGTGGCACGCAATTCTTCATGCCGGCGATCAGGTCGATGCCCGGCTGACCGAGGACGACGTACGCCTGACGATGGGCGGCGAGCCGACATTCGTGAGCGTCGCCGACCCCGAGGGGCGGGAGTGGACGGTCGATGCGCTCGGCCCGACCAAACGGCGGGAGGCGGCGCGGCTGCTCGATCGCCTGTTGCCGCTATGGGCGCCGGGTGCGGTCACGCAGTATGGCGCGGGCAAGCACTACCCGGGTGAACAGACGCCGCGTTGGGCGCTGAACGCCACGTGGCGGCGGGACGGGGCACCGGTGTGGCGCGATCCGGCGCTGCTGGCCGATCCCGATGCACCGGCCATAAATCTGGTCAATACGAGCCCGGTCGATGCAAGCCCGGTCGATGCAAGCCGGGCGCACGCGTTCGCCCGTGCGCTGGCGGAGGCGCTGCGGCTCGACCCGGCCGCCGTGGTGCCAGCCTATGAGGACCAGCCGTATTGGCTGATGCGGGAGGCGCGTATGCCCGCAAACATCGTGGCGGAGGCGGCGGAGGCGCGTGACCCGCTGGAGCGTGCGCGCATCATCCGTGTATTCAGTCAGGGCCTGGACGCACAGGTTGCATCCGTATTGCCCCTCCAACGGCGGGGGCAGCCGCGGCAGTGGCAGTCCGAGGTCTGGGCGATGCGCGAGGGCAAGCTATTCCTGGTGCAGGGCGACAGCTCGGTTGGGTTACGGCTGCCACTGGCAAGCCTGCCATGGGTGGAACCGACCGAGCCGGAGCCGGAGCTGGACCCGTTCGAAGCGCAGGCTCCATTGCCGGCCGGCGAAAGCATACCGGGACGGTTGGTGCCCGGCGTACGGACGGCGCTGGCGGTGCAGGCGCGGGAGGGTGTGCTGTACGTCTATCTACCGCCGCTGGACCGGGCGGAAGACTGGTTGGCGCTGGTCGCCGCCATTGAGAAGGTCGCGGCCCTGCATGAGCAACCTGTTGTGTTAGAGGGCTACAAATCACCCGGCGACCGGCGTATCGATGCGTTTTCCGTCACCCCCGACCCCGGCGTGATCGAGGTCAATATCCATCCGGCCGTCAGTTGGAACGAGATGGTGGAGCGTACGACCACCCTGTACGACGCGGCCCGCCACGTGGGGCTTACGGCCGAAAAGTTCATGCTCGATGGTCGCCATGTCGGCACCGGCGGCGGCAATCACGTCGTGATGGGCGCGATGACGCCGGAGGACAGCCCGTTTCTGCGCCGGCCCGACCTGCTGAAGTCGCTGCTGGGCTTTTGGCACAACCACCCCAGCCTCAGTTTCCTGTTCAGCGGCCTGTTTATCGGCCCCATGTCGCAGCATCCCCGCATCGACGAAGCCCGCCAGGATGCGCTGCGGGAGCTGGAGATTGCGTTCAAGCATATTGCGCCGGGCAAGGAGGTAGCGCCGTGGCTCACCGACCGGCTACTGCGCAACATCCTGACCGACATGACCGGCAACACGCACCGGACCGAGTTCTGCATCGACAAGCTGTTCTCGCCCGACGGGCCGTCCGGACGGCTTGGCCTAGTGGAGTTCCGCGCGTTCGAAATGCCACCCCACCCGGAGATGGCGCTGGCGCAAACGCTGCTGATGCGCGCCGCCGTCAGCGCGTTCTGGCGCACGCCGTATGACCGCCGGCTGGTGCGTTGGGGCTCACGGGTGCACGACCAATTCATGCTGCCGCACTACGTCCATGAGGACTTATTGGACGCGATGGAGGAACTCAGTACCCACGGTGTCCGCATCGATCCGGCGTGGTTCGTTCCGCATGAGGAGTTTCGCTTTCCCCGTATCGGTACCGTCGACGTGCATGGTGCGACCGTCGAGCTTCGCCATGCGCTCGAACCCTGGCATGCCCTGGGGGAAACGGCCGGTATCGGCGGTACGGTGCGCTACGTCGATAGCTCGGTCGAGCGGCTGCAGGCGCGAGTGACAGGGTGGGAGGCCGAGCGGTTCGTGCTGGCCTGTAACGGCGTGGCCGTGCCGCTCAGTGCGACGGGTACGGAGGGCGAGTACGTGGCGGGTGTGCGCTTCAAGGCGTGGAACCCGCCGCAGTCGTTGCATCCGATGATCGCGGCTCAAACGCCGCTGGTGTTCGACGTCTGGGATAGCTGGACTGGCCGGTCACTGGGTGGAATGACCCACCATGTGGCCCACCCCGGCGGGCACAGCTATGCGACATTTCCGGTCAACGGCAACGAAGCCGAGGCACGGCGGCGGGCGCGGTTCCAGCCGATGGGTCACACGCCGGGGCCGATGGCGGCGCCGACTGGGTCCGCATCGGCCGAGCATCCGCGAACGCTGGATTTGCGGGCGGAGGTCTAGAGCGGGATGACGTGACGCTGATTCGTGCTTTCGCGGCTCGACCGTGATCTGATTCGCCCTGTGTGCTGGGCAGGAGGCCAGCACACAGGGCGCGTCCCTTGTCCCGAGATCTCTGCCAGCGTGTGGTTACCGCCGTTATGGACGGCGGCCTGTCGAACAACAAAGCTGCGGCCCGGTTCGGGATCGCC
>JANPPS010000277.1:0-3933 GCA_031428635.1 Rhodospirillales bacterium | reverse complement strand
GGGTCACGAGCGCAGGGTTGGCCGGGCGGGTCGCACGGGGCGGGGTGGCGGCGCTCGTCCTTCACGTGGGCGGTGCCGGGCTGACCTAGGGCGCGCAGCTGCTCCGCGCCAGAACCGTCGGCGCTGACGGCGTCGGCAGTTCTGCCTCCGTATTGGCGTGGATGACGGTACTGGCCTACGGCGCGGCGCTCGGCTTTGACGTGGCGATGCTGCGGTTCGTGCCGGCCTACCGAACGCAGGAGGCGTGGTCTCTGCTCCGCGGTGTGATCCGGTTCGCGGAGCGGACGGTGGCGGCCTTGGGCTGCGGCTTCGCCCTGCTGGGAAGTCTGGCTATCTGGGGCTGGGGCGGCGCGCTGCCGGACGACCTCGCAACGACGATCCTTATTGGCCTATGGCTTGTTCCGGTCTGGGCGCTGCTGTGGGTCCGATCCTCCGTGGTGCGGGCATTCGGCGGGGTCTGGTCGGCCCTGGCGCCGGACCGCATCGTCCGGGACGGGCTGCTGCTCGGGATCGTGGCCTTCGCCCACGGGGCGCTGGGCTGGAGCCTGGGAGCGCCATGGGTAATGGCCGCCACGCTGGCTAGCGCCGCGGCGGGGCTGGGTCTTGTCAGCCTCGCAATGTATCGGCGCCTACCCGGCGCCGCGCGGTGTGGCGTACCGAGCTATGCCACCGGGGCCTGGGTACGTGCCGCGCTGCCGCTGGCGATGGTTGGCGTGGCGGAAGTCGCGATGAACCGCACCGGGACCGTGCTGCTTGGTTGGTTTGGGCAGACGACGGAGGCCGGGATCTACGCGCTCGCCTTCAACATCGCGTTTCTGACCGCGCTACCGCGGGCTGCCGTCAACACGCTGCTGGCGCCGGCGATATCCGACTTATTCATCCGCGGCGACCGCGACGCGCTGCAGGCACTGGCCACGCGGTCGGCGTTGTGGACCCTGCTCGGCGCGGCATGCATTGCCGCGCCAGTGGCGGTGCTGGCCGAGCCGATCCTGGGCTGGTTTGGACGGGACTTCGCCGCTGGGGCGCCGGTACTACGCATCCTGCTGTTGGCGCAGGTCATCGTGGCAGGAACAGGATCACAGCTCTATTTGCTGACGATGACGGGACATGAACGAAGTGCCGCCCTGTTGATGGGCTGCGGCACGGCCGGTAACGCCCTACTCGGGGCGGCCTGCATCGGCCTGTTCGGATTAACGGGCATAGCGGTGGCTGCGGCCACGACGCTGATTGTCGTAAACGCGGCGATGGCGGTGCTCGTCTGGCGCTCCCTGGGCTTGCTTCCAGGGATCATAGCAGCCGTTCGCCTGCGCGCCCGGCGGCGACTGCGCCCCGCGGCCTTTAATGAAAGCTAGAACCATGAGCATGCCCTGGCTCGTTCAAGCGTGCCGCTCCTTTGGCCGTCTCGCCAGGACCGTGGCCGTCATCGGGATAGCTGGGCTGCTGGTGGCATTCGGGCCGGATGACGAGAGCGGTAAACTTGCAGCGGCAAAGATTATCGCAACGCCCGCAATGCCCATGCCGGGCTACTTGCAGCCTGCGATCGACCCGACATTCGGCACCCGGTTCACCCGCGTCACCGACCCGGGGCACGAGTTGATGCCCGGCGTCGCCTGCGGTGCCGCCTATTGCACCCACCGATATTCCAGCGCGCAGGCCTGGAATGCCGACCAGTCCCTGCTGGCGATCACGATGGGCTGTTCCGGGTTCTGCTTCCTCGACGGGCACAGCTACGCGCCAGCCTTCTACCGCCCCGGCTCCAACGAGTGCGAGTGGCATCCGTCCGACCCGGCGTTGATGCTGTGCGTTTCCCCGTCTGAAATTTACGCCTGGGCGCCGCGCACCGACGCCAAGGTCACTCTTTATGCTCCGGCGGATTACACCGGGATGCAGTTTGGACCCTACAAGGGTAACCCATCAAACGACGGAAAAACCCTCGTGGTGCGGGCGGTGAATGCGGCCGGTACACTCGTCGCGTTCGCATACGATATTGCGCGTAAGATCAAGCACCCCGACATCGAGCTTGGTAAGCTGGCGGGTGCCAATAACTTCTGCAGTATCTCGGCCTCCGGCCGGTTCGTGTTCTGCTTCCAGGACATGGAAGATGAGAGTAACGAGGCCTACGTATTTACCATCAATGGCGCTCTGGTGCAGCACTGGACCGAGAACCACCGGCCCGGCCACGGCGACATGACGCTCGATGCCAATGGCGACGACGTGTATGTTGGTATTAGCAAGTCCGATCCGGACAAATACCACGTCATCAAGCGCCGGCTACGGGATGGGCTGGTCACTGACCTTGTGACATTCGGCGAAGGGCAGCACGCCTCGATCCGCAACATCAACCGGCCGGGCTGGGTGTTCCTGAGCTACTCCGGCGTCTATCCAAAGCCTGCGGAGCAACTGGATTGGGCGCCGTTCTACATGGAGATCGTGGCGCTGCGTATTGACGGAAGCGGCGGTCTACGTCGGATCGTGCACACGCGCAGCACCAAGGCCGATTACTGGAGCGAGGCCCATGCTTCGCCGTCGCCGGACGGAACGCAGATCATTTGGGCCAGTAACTGGGGCGAGGCGGGTGGCCCGGTCGCGGCCTACGTCGCCAGCATTTCCTGGGCGCCCCCTTCCGTCCAGGGAAAGCAGAGCGCCGGCAGAACGGCGAAATAGGTCGAGCTCACGCGGGGTGTATCACAGGTTTTGACGGTCAACGTGCTGGCGGAGGGCGTGTTTTTCTTCGTGTCGTCCAGCAACAATCAGGGCCGCACGATCTCTTCGATGCAGCCTCATTGGAAATGGACCTGGGCGAGCTCACACGCGTGTCGCTGGCGGATGCCAGGCAGGCTTCACTCCCATCCCGGAAGCTCATCAAACAGGGCGTCGATCCGATCTGGCACACGAAGACCGAGATAGCGAGCCGAGTGCGCGGCCGCATGGAGGCAGTGCTGGACTGGGCTAGAGCCCGTCGCCTTCGTGAAGAGGATAACCCGGCACTATGGCGGGGTCATCTCGATCAACTGTTGCCGAAGCGGTCTCGGGCGCAGACGGTCGTGCACCATCCCGCGTTGCCCTTTGACGAGATGGGCGCGTTCATGCGCGATCTCAGCGTAGAAGTCGCGGTCGCGGCCAGAGGTTTCGAGTTTCAGATCCTCACCGCAGCCCGCACTGGGGAGGTCATCGGCGCCCGCTGGGACGAGATCGACGAGGGCAGGGCGCCGTGGTTGATTCCCGGTCGCCGAATGAAGGCCGGCAGAGAGCATCGCGTGGCGCTTTCGAAGCGGGCCATCGCCGTGCTGTCAGCAATGCGAGCGGAGCGTCAGTCGGAGTTCGTGTTTTCCGACCGTCGCATAGACCGGCCCCTATCCAACATGGCGCTCCTTGCCGTCTTAAAGCGGATGGGGCGATCCGACCTGACCGTCTATGGGGCTCGATCATCATTCCGGGACTGGGCGGCCGAGCGCACCAACCACTCCCGCGACGTTGTCGTTGGTCAACATATCAGCGCGTACTTTCTTTACTATGCTTCGAAGTGGCGTCTTCAGCTAGCCGATCGTGCTATCTCGTAAAACAGACACAGTTCATCGCGATCTCGCGCTGAAGCAAAAACCATTCGCTCTCCGGCTACGATCATGCCGCACGCACGCAAGACCGTGAAAGAGGCTACATTTTCTGGCTGTGCTCCAGCCTCGATCACCTGCAAGTTCAGCTTTTCAAAAGCTGTTTCTACAACGGCTGGCGCTGCCTAACGCATGTATCCGTGGCCGTGGTGCTCCTCGCCTAGCCAGTAGCCAAGCACACCGCGGCGATTGTTTGCGGCGGGACAGCTGATGCCGATCATGCCGAGTAGCGCGCCGTCCGAAGGTAGCGTCCGCGCTCGTGGTGGAAATTGGATGAGTTCTGCGGGTGGGGTTTTGCCTGGAGGTCGGCGTAGCCGGCCGG
>JANPPS010000276.1:0-4687 GCA_031428635.1 Rhodospirillales bacterium | reverse complement strand
GCGTTTCCCGACCGCATCGCCCAGCGCCGGGGTGAACCCGGGTCGTTTCGGCTATCGGGCGGCGGCGGCGCCCGGCTGTCGAAGGCCGATCCGCTCGCGTCCGAGCGCCTGCTGGTCGTGGCCGCGCTGGATATGAAATCGTCGGCGCAAATCCGGCTGGCCGCGCCGCTCGACCCCGATGACCTGCCGCCGCCGTTGCTGGCCCAGGTAACGGAGACGTCCGAGAGCGGCTATGACCCCGCAACCGGCCAGGTGTTGTCCCGCCGACGCCGCCGCCTGGGTGTGCTCGTGCTGGACGACCGCACGGCCCCCGCCGATCCGGCCGAGGCCGCAACCGCGCTTGCCGCTGCCGCCGCCCGCCGCCTCGACACGCTACGCTGGACACCCGGCGCACGACAATTGCAGGCCCGCGCCGCGCTTTTGCGCACGATCGACCCGGCCGTCATGGCACTCGATGACGCGACGCTGACCGCGACGGCTCAGGACTGGCTGGCGCCCGCGTTGGTTGGCCTGTCACGCATGGCGGACGTGGTGGTGCTGGACCTTATGCTTCCACTGCGGGCCCGCCTGGGCTGGGCCGACGCGGCGCGGCTGGACCGGGAGCTGCCGACCCACGTCGCGTTGCATACCAGCACGCAGGCGGTCGATTATACCGGCGCCGTACCCGTCATCAGTGCCCGGGCGCAGGCGTTTTATGGCCTGGACCGTACCCCGACGCTGGCGGGCGGGCGCATTCCGCTGCAGCTGGCGCTGCTGTCCCCCGCCGGACGGCCGATCGCGATCACGGCGGATCTGGCCGGATTCTGGCGCGGCGCATGGGCCGACGCGCGACGGGACATGCGTGGCCGCTACCCCCGGCATGACTGGCCGGAGAATCCAGGGACGAACTTGTGAAACGGGTAAGCATTCACAACGACAGTCAAAATATATATAACGAAGTATGACGCAATGCGGAACGATCACGGGCGTACTCGAGCGCATCCAAACCGGGCAACTGGGGGCGCCCAGATTGCGTCGTGCCCAAATGGCCGGCCTTTGCCTGTCGATTTCCCTGCTGTCGCTATCGGGTTGTGCCCATTCCCAAACCGTTGTCGGCCAGTCTGCTGCCGGCCAATCCAGCGGACCACTCAGCTTCGCGCCGCTGGTGCGCCGGGTCAGTCCGGCCGTGGTCAACATCACGGTGACCGAGGGGCCCGGTCCATCAGACGCCGCCATGCCGGCCGAGCTGCGCGGTACTCCGTTTGAAAAGAAGTTCCGCGAGCGTTTCCGCAACCGGCGGGAGCAGATACAGGGTGCCGGTTCGGGTTTCATCATCGACGCCACCGGCCTGATCGTCACCAACAACCACGTGGTTGGACGGGCAGATAAAATCATCGTGGCCCTGGCCGATGGGACGGAGCTGCCGGCAAAACTGGTCGGCACTGACGACCTGACCGACATCGCCGTCATTCGGATCACGGCCCCTGTGGCACTACCCTTCGTTTCGTGGGGCGATAGCAATGCGGTCGAGGTCGGGGACTGGATCCTGGCGGCCGGCAACCCGTTCGGGCTCGGTAGCTCCGTCACGGCCGGCATCGTATCAGCCCGGGGGCGCGACCTCAGCACCGGGCCGTTTGACGATTTCCTGCAGATCGACGCGCCCATCAATCCGGGTAACTCGGGCGGGCCCACGTTTAATATGGCGGGGGAAGTTGTGGCCGTGAATACCGCCATCGTGTCGCCCACGGGCGGCAGCGTCGGCATCGGCTTTGCGGTCCCATCCGAAATCGCACGTACCATCGTGCGGGAACTCTTGGAACGTGGTCGGATCGACCGAGGCTGGTTGGGCGTGTCAGTGCAGGATCTGGCACGGGGCGTGGCCGGTAAGGGGGTCATCATTGCCGGGGTCGAGCGTGCGGGTCCCGCCGCCCGGGCCGGGCTGCGCACGACGGACGTGGTGCTGGCCGTCAATGGCGACCGCGTCGATACGCCCCGCAGCCTGATTCGCGCGGTGGCAGCGACCGCACCCGGCGGCTCCGTTCAGCTATCGGTCCGGCGCGCGGGTCAGACGATCGAACTGCCGGTTATCGTCGGCCGCCGTCCGCCGGACCCGGCCAACTGATGCGCTTTCTGATCATCGACGATGACCCGGCCGTGTTGCAGTCGGTCGTCGACAGCTTGATCGAGGCCGGGCACACCGCGGACCAGGGGGCCGACGCGATCGAGGGCCTACGGCTGGCCGAGTGCGACGATTACGACGCGATCGTGCTCGATCCGGCGCTGCCGGGCGGTGCCACCGGTTTGGCGATGCTGCACCAGATTCGCGAGTTCGGGGACATGACACCGGTCCTTATTCTATCGGAAAAGCAGGCGGTCAGCGACCGAGTCGCTGGCCTGCGCGGCGGTGCCGACGATTACTTGACGAAGCCGTTTGCCATGCCAGAGTTGCTGGCACGGCTAGAGGCGTTAACCCGCCGGACCCGCACCCGCCTGCGTGTCGCTGACCTCGAGATCGATCGCCTGGCCCGTACCGTTACCCGGCGCGGCCAAGCCATCGAACTACAGCCGCGGGAGTTCACGTTGTTGGAGGCGATGGTCCGGCACGCCGGCCAGGTCATGACCCGGGCGATGTTGCTACATGAGGTCTGGCAGACGGACGAGGTGCCGGCAACCAACATCGTCGACGTCCACGTGAGCCGCCTGCGTCAAAAAGTTGACCAGCCGTTCGAGCCGAAGTTAATCCATACTGTCCGTGGCGATGGGTACATCCTGAAGGTCGGCTGACGCTCTGCCCGGTCCCCGCTATCGCTCTGCCCCCGCTATCGCTCTGCCCGAAACGTCACGACCAGCACATCCCGGTGCGCGGGCTGCGCCATGTCGAGCGGGCGGACGGGCGTCACACCATGAAACACCCGATGGTCGTCCACGAGCGCCGCGTCCAACGGCTCGGCCAGGGTAAAGTGCCCCAGCGGTCGGCGGTCCAGCGCATGGATGCTCGTCTCGCCCGACGCAATGTTGACCCGGCCCACCATCAGTACCAGCACCCAATCGACGCCGTCTTGATGCATTCCCTCCGGCGTCGGTTGGCCGGCCTGGCCGAGTTGGGCGGTGATGCGGAACTGATGCGCCTCGACGTGCCAGGACGGCGCCGGGGTCAGTTGGTTGAACAGCGTGTGGCAGGTGCGCAAAATGGACTGAAACGCCGGGCCGTCGGCGATCTCGGGCTTGATCGGGTCGAACCAGCGGGCGATGCCGCCATTGAGCGTGTTGAAATCCCGGCTCTGATAATGCGGCTGCGCAGGCTTACGCGTGATCGCGGCGTCCACCGCAAACGCCCCATGCCGCCGCTTCCGGTAACGCCCGCCATCGGCCATGTAGGTGTCTATGCCCAAATCGTCCCAGCTGCGCGCAAACGCGTCCCATTCGGCGAGGCCGGCGTCGTGCAGCACGGCCGCCATGTCCGGTGCCGCCGCAAACACATAGCCGTCGCGATGCAGCGCGCTCTGCCAGGCGTCGATACTCATGCGCTTTCCTCCGAAACGGTCGCCATGCTTAGGGCCTTGTAGCTAGTCATCGGGCTTTCGATCGCCAGGGCGTCGAACTCGATTTTGACCCGGCGGTTCAGTTCGCGCCCCACGGACCAGCGGCTGGTGGGCTGTGTTTTCAACCGGACCCGCAGGACATAGGCATTGTCGACGAACCGTTCGACGCCCATGACCTCCAGCGCGTCCAGCACGGATGAAGCCCAGCGCGGCTCCGCCCGCATCGTGGCCGCCACGTCCCGCACGACGGCCGTCACGCGGTCCGGCTCCTCGTTCAAGCCGATGTTTAAGTCCAGCAATGCATAGCCGTAGTCGCGCGTTTGGTTGGTGACGGTGGTGACGGCACTAAACGGGATGATGTGAACCGACCCATCCAATGCCCGCAGACGGATCGTCCGGATCGACAGTGCCTCGACCGTGCCGGACAGGCCGCCGAGGGTCACAACGTCACCGACCTGCATCGCGTTTTCCAGCAGCAGGAACAGCCCGGTGATCAAATCCTGCACCAGCTTTTGCGAGCCGAAACCGACCGCGATCCCCACGACGCCCGCACCGGCCAGCAGCGGCGCGATGTTCACGCCAATCTCGCTAAGCGCCATCAGACCCACGATCAAAACGATCACGACCAGCAGCGTTGTGCGCAGCAACGGCAGCAGCGTGCGGAGCCGGCCCGCCCGCCCGAGGTGACCGGCGGCAATCATGCGGTCCAGATTGCGGGCGGCCACGGCGTTCACCCACTCCCACACCATCACGGCGAGCAGGACCGAAACGCCGATCGTGAGCATGGCCGATACGGTACGGGCGCCCAGGCCCGTGGCCAGCAGCCAGGACCACGTGCCAAAGCCCCATGCTTCCAACAGCACAAACCCGGCACCGATAGTGATCAGGGCCGATAGCGCGAACCGCACGGCCGGGGCGTAGAATGCGGCACGGGCCCCGAGCACGCCGGGGTGGGGCGCGTCATCGGGGCGCAGACGGTCCAGCAACCCAAGCGACAGGACCGTCAACAGCCGCGCCACCGCCAATACGGCGCTGGTCACGACAAAAAAGTATAACAGCCGCTGATAGCCGTTCCGTAACTCGATCACCCAAACGACCCAGAGTGCCACAAGGTAGAGAATTGCGACGATGTGCCACGTCTCGGCGATCAGAGTGCGGGTGCGCAC
>JANPPS010000275.1:0-12256 GCA_031428635.1 Rhodospirillales bacterium | reverse complement strand
CCCAGCCAAGCCGGCCTTTTTGGTTCTTGAGCTCCTGGCGTGTTAATTTAAGTCTTGTTCGCCGATTTAAGCCACTGTGTGGCCCACCTTTATGGCATTTAGCTTGAATGGCATATCCAAGTTCAGCTACTAGTCATCGGCAATGAGCAACGTCGGTATAAAGCAGTTGATCAAACACTTCTCGCTGGGTGTCTCTGCAACGAATATTCCGGGCTTTCCCTTGCAGTCGAGACCAGTCACTTGACAATTAATGACATTCTGATCGTTAATTCGGCCGTCTTACTGG
The DNA here is from genome assembly GCA_031428635.1 of Rhodospirillales bacterium. Lineage (GTDB taxonomy): Bacteria > Pseudomonadota > Alphaproteobacteria > Acetobacterales > Acetobacteraceae > JANPPS01. The sequence continues at coordinate 11,970 of JANPPS010000275.1, read as the reverse complement.
TCGGTGTTGCAGTACAGGATATCGTTGCGCGGACGGTATCAGACCGCACGACGGCGGCTTTGAGTGTTGCCGGGCTTACGATGCGGTTTTTTGACGGAACCGTGGTGATTACCGGAGTGATCGCGATAGCGGTATTCCTGGCGGCCCTTGCCTGTTGGCACCGGGGCTGGCTCGGCGGCGGCGATGTAAAACTGCTTGGCGCGACAATGCTACTAGTTCCGCCGCCGCACCAAGCGACGGTGCTGGTACTGATGTCCCTGGTGGGTGGGGTTATCTCAGTCATCTACCTCGTGACGCGTCAGTGGCTGCGCCGTCCGCTCGGAGTCCGGCCTTCCAGTTTCGCTGGTCGAGTCTTGCGCGTCGAGCATTGGCGTTTATGCCGAGGCGGTCCGATCCCGTACGCTGTCGCCATCGCCGCTGGTGCAATTGGTACCCTTGCTCAAGAAGGATTGGCTCAATGATCCGTGCGGTAATGTTTCTTCTAATCGCCGCTGGAGTGGCGGGATTCGGCGTAGTCGCATGGATGGTTATGCCGACGGAAGCCGCTGTCGCGGCGGCACCGCCGCCCGTCCCGCGTTTGACGGTCCTCGTGGCTGCCCGACCCCTGCGCCCTGGCGCATTGCTTAAGCCGGAGGATGTGGTGCCAAAAGAGGTGCCAGAGGATCGGCTTTCGGTCGGGCACGTGCTGGATCAGGCCGATGCCAAGCGCGCGTTGATAGGAGGTATGGTACTGCGTAATCTGCTGGTGGGCGACGTGATCCGGCTGCCGGTCGACGTCCTACGACCAGCAGATCACGGCTTCCTGGCCGCAGTGTTGACGCCCGGAACTAGGGCCGTAACGATCGCAGTCGACGTGGTCAGTGGCGCGGCCGGCCTGATTTGGCCCGGAGACTTCGTCGACCTTATTCTGACGCAAACGCTCGATGATCCGAGCCTGGCTGTTGGCAAGCGTGTCGTGGCCGAGACTGTGATGCGCAACGTGCGCGTCATCGCGATCGACCAGCAACTGGCTCAGGGGATAACGGGCGCGAACGGTGAGGTCGCGCCAGCCCGGACCGTTACGATCGAGGTTTCTTCCGAACATGCGGAGCATGTGCAGGTCGCGACGAAACTCGGCCGGCTATCTTTGGTCGTCCGTTCGTCTGAAACAGGCCCGGAGGTCGTCCGGCGCCCCGGCGGAACCTATGCCGCCGACGTTTCGAATGCGCTTCCAGCGACGGCGGCAAAGCCGCCGACGGTTGGAAGTATGAAGGTTTATGGTGGCACGGGCGACGGGCGGGAGTTCAAGTTCTAATGGTTCACCAATCATCTACGACGCTCGTGATTCGGCGATCTGGTTTGGGGGCGCTGGCTCTATTGCTCACGGCCGCGACGGCGGTCGCGCAAACGACAATACCGGATCCGGTCGGCCCACCTGCGATCAATGCCGTCCCGCCGATGCGGAACGGCCGTACGCTGACCGTCACCGGCGCCGGGGCGCCAAGCGGTCCGGTGGCCAAGCGTCGACTCGTGCTGGAGACCGGGGCAGGGCAGGTCGTAATTTTGAACGAGCCTGCGACCAACGTCTTCGTGGCTGACCCAAAGGTGGCAGAGGTGCGGCCAGCCAGTGCCAACAGCCTGTTCATCTTTGGCGTGGGCCCAGGCCGCACGACGATCGCCGTGCTGGATCAGAATGGCCGAAGTATCAACGACTTCGAAGTCCAGGTCCGCGCATCGACCTTCGGCGCGAGTGAGGCGGAAGCGGCGGTCGCACGCGTAACCGGCAACCGGAATGTGCGGGTCGTGCCGCAGACCCGCGGCCTATTGGTGACCGGCACGGTCGGCTCGGCCGCCGACGCGGCAAGGACGATCTCGGTCCTGCGCGGGTTCGCGCCAGAAGGTGCGCTGATCGAGAACCAACTCACAGTCCGTAATTCGATCCAGGTTACTCTTAAGGTCCGTATCATTGAGATGAACCGGAGCGTGACGCGCGCCTTGGGAATTGATTTCCAGGCACTTGGGACTATTGGCCGGACAGCACTTTTACCGAACAACTTTATAGTCAACGCGGTTTCCGCGGTCGGCCTAAGCATCGCGGCGGCCCCCACCGGGTCGATCAGCTTTGGTAACAAGGATATCAGTGGAGTGATCCAAGCACTGGCGAACGACAACCTCGCTCGCGTGCTGGCAGAACCGAATCTGACGGTGATGAGCGGCCAACCCGCAAGCTTTCTAGCCGGTGGTGAGTTTCCAATTGTAGTGCCTCAACCCTCGTCCGGCACCAATAGCAGTACGCTCTCGGTTGAATTTAAAAAATATGGTGTCTCGCTCGCGTTCGTTCCGACCGTTCTTTCCGATGGCCGTATCAACCTCCATGTTGCTCCCGAGGTGAGCCAGCTGACGACGACTGGCGCAGTGTCAATTCCATTCGGAAACGGTACGGCATCGATTCCGGCGCTGTTGACCCGGCGGGCGGAGACGACGGTGGAGCTTGGTAGCGGCCAAACTTACGCTATTGCCGGGCTGATGAGCGATAACACGTCCGTCAATACAACGTCCGTCCCGTTCCTGGGTGACCTTCCAATTCTTGGCGCGCTGTTTCGGTCGACCAGCTATCAGCGGCAGGAGACGGAGCTCGTCATCCTAGTCACGCCGTACATTGTGAACCCAGTCAGTGACTCCGCGGATCTGCGCACGCCGACGGAAGGGTTTGTCCCGCCCAATGACCTCGAGCGTATTCTGCTGCTGCGCCAGACTGGGGCACAGCCGGCTTCGGTCGCCGCGCGCATTCCCGGCCAGGCCGGCTTCGTCGTGCAATAAGGAGGTGCTGATGTTTCGCGTACCCTGTCTCCTTCTCGTTGTGACCGGCCTCTCGGCGTGCGCAGAGACCGATCCGTACAACCGCAACTACTCCTGGCAGCCAACGGGGGCCAACGCCCATAACATTGCGGTCCAGGTTGTGAACAAGAACGACCTGATCCGCGGTCGTGGCGCGACAACGTCGGATCCGATCGAGAGCGTGACGCCCATCTTTAGATTGTACGAAGGCAAACCCAACCCCCTCCCCCTCATGACGTCGAAGGGCAGCTGAAATTGGCTATCGATGGCGGCATCCAGGTCGGCGGCGAAGAAACCGCACGCGGCGACCGCGCGGTCTGTATCGCTTTCGTAACAGATGGGCCGACCGAGGCAGCACTGCAAAGTGGTCTGTCGGACGTTCTGCCTGGCGGGATCGAAACACGGCGCGGCGGAATTCGCGGCGCTATTCTTGCGCTGCAGAAGATGCACACCCCGCGCGTTCTGATCGTCGATGTGGGTGGGGAGGACAGCCCGCTCGCAGCATTGGAGGAGTTGTCCCACGTCGTCGAGCCGCACGTTTGCGTCTTAGTGGTGGGTGATCTCACAAGCCTCGACTTCTATCGCGAGGTGACGCGCGGCGTCGGTGCGATGGAGTACCTGTCGAAGCCGCTCACGCGTGAGGTCGTGGCGCGGCATTTCGGTCCACTTGCCCTCGGCCGCGCGCCCACTGGTGAGGCGGCGCTGGGTGGGCGTTTGATCACGGTAACGGGGGCCCGCGGCGGCGTGGGCGCCACCACGGTCGCGGTCAATCTGGCTTGGCACTTCGGCGTTGCGTCGCGCCGGCACACGGTGTTGTTGGACCCCGACCTGCACCAAGGAACCGCATCCTTTCTGCTCAATGTTGAGCCGGGGCGGGGATTACGCACTGCGTTGCAGACGCCGGAGCGCGTCGACTCGCTATTGGCCGAACGCGCGGCGCAACCCGTCACCGACCGATTGCACGTTCTATCCGGGCAGGAGCCTTTCGACGTCGTTCCGGACCATGCGCCAGAGGCGGCCGAGCGGCTCTTGGAAGCTTTGCGGCGGCGGTACAACTTCATCGTGGCCGACGTACCGTTCCGGCCGATGGCCATCAATCGTGACCTGCTGACCCTGGCGCACCGGCGCGTGCTGGTGATGGAGCCGACCCTGGCGTCGGTGCGGGACACATTGCGGTTGATGGCGCTGCGGGCCGGGGCGGCGCAAACCCGGCGTCCGGTGCTGGTTCTGAACCGGGTGGGCCTGCCGGGCGGGTTATCACGCCGCCAGGTCGAGGACGCGCTGAAGGTGAAGGTCGATGTAACGATCCCGGACCTGCCGAAGCAGGTTCACGCCGCGGCGACGTTGGGCAAGCCAGCGGCCGAGGCGCGTGGGGCGTTCCGGGAGGCAATCCTTATGTTGAGCAGTCAGGTTGCAGCAAGCCGGCTGATCGACAGCGCGGACCAAAGTAATGAAACGGCCGCCCCTGCATCGAGGGGCCTGGCCCGACTTTTGGGGCGTGGTAAATGAGCGCATTCGGCCGTCGCGGCATTAATACGTCTGCCGTCGCCTCGGTCGTCCCTGACCGGCCGCAGCCGTTTATCGAGCGGGCACCGACGGCCCCGGCCGAGGCTATTTCCGAGCTACGCCAGCTTTGCCTTTCCCGCCTTGATCCGGCGATTGTGGCGGTCCTATCTGCTGACCGGCTGGAGGTGGAGGTTGAGCGGCTGATCTCGGACTTGGCTACCGAGCGCCGCGTCCAGTTGAACGGGCGGGAGCAGAAAGAACTCGCAGCCGATCTCGTCCACGACATGATCGGCCTCGGACCGCTGGAGCCGCTGCTGGAAGATCAGACGATCAACGACATTATGATCAATGGGCCCCACCGGATATTTATCGAACGAATGGGTAAGGTCGTGCAGAGCACGGTCCGGTTCCGGGATACGATGCACCTATGCAACGTGTGTCAGCGTATTGCGGCGGCCGTCGGGCGCCGGGTCGATGAGGCGAGCCCGATGGTGGACGCGCGTTTGAAGGACGGCAGCCGCGTCAACATTGTTTTCCCACCGCTTGCGTTGGACGGGCCGTATGTCTCGATCCGGAAATTCAGCAAGAAGACGATCGACTTCGAACGGCTGATCGGGTTTGGCGCGATGACGAGCCAGGTCGCAAGAATTCTCGAACTGGCTTCGGCCATTCGCCTCAACGTCGTCATCTCCGGTGGTACCGGCTCCGGTAAGACAACGCTCATGAACGCGATGTCGCGCATGATCCACCAAGATGAACGGGTGGTCACGGTCGAGGACGCGGCCGAGCTGCAACTGCAGCAGCCCCATGTCGTGCGACTGGAGACCCGACCCATGAGCCTCGAAGGTAAGGGTGAGATCACCCAGCGCGACCTGGTTCGAAACGCGCTGCGTATGCGGCCCGACCGGATCATTATCGGCGAGGTACGTGCCGGTGAGGCATTCGACATGCTGCAGGCCATGAACACGGGCCACGATGGCAGCATGAGCACTATCCACGCGAACACGACCCGCGATGCGCTGACCCGCATTGAGAACATGGTGCAGATGGGCAACATGGGTCTGCCGTCAAAGGCCATCCGGATGCAGATCGCAGGGGCCGTGAACATGGTCGTCCAAGTTGAACGTCACCGCGACGGCGGCCGGCGTATCACCCAGGTGACCGAAATCTGCGGGATGGAAGGTGAAGTCTTCCTTCTGAACGACATCTTTCAGTACGAGATCACGGGTGAGGGCGCCGACGGACGTCTGCGCGGACATTATAAGATCAGCCGGGCCCGGCCCAGCTTCTCCGCCCGGCTCAACTATTTCGGCCTGGAGCGGGAGTGGGCGCAGGCGCTAGAGGCGGAGGGATGAACCCGCTCTTCTACGCACTCCCCGTTATCCTGCTTTTGATGCTCGGGGCGGTTCTCATCCTCTCCAAGCTCGACACGCAGCAGAAGAAGATAAATGAGCGGATTGCCTCGGTCGTTTCACCCCAGGCGACCACTAAGGATCTGGCCCCGCGCAGCATCATGCGCGCAGATGACGAAGTGTTGGACTGGAAGGACCAGATCGGACGAGTGTTCGGGTTCAGCCAGGCGAAGGCCGACCACTACATGTTACCCTGGCCGATCATTTTAATTCTGGCCCTGATCATCGCCGTCGTTGTCTCTATGCTGGCGTCAGGCTTGTTTGGCACTTTGATCGCGCGGGCATCGATTCCGTTAGTATGGATATTGCTTAGCCGAACCACTTTTGCCCGGGGTGAGGCTAAGCGGAGGTCGATCTTGCTTAATCAGTTTCCCGACAGCCTCGGGCTCATCGTGCGCGCCGTACGGGTCGGAATTCCGGTCACAGAATCGCTGCGAGTGGTTGCGAAGGAGGCGCCAGAGCCGACGCGGAGCGAGTTCTTCAAAGTCGCAGATCAGATTAACATTGGCACTGCGCCTGAGCAGGCTCTGCGTGACCTCGCCGAACGAAGCGGGCTGCCGGAGTATGGTTTCTTTGCTGCGGCGCTAACGTTGCAGGCTCAAACGGGCGGAGGTTTGACGGATACGCTAGAGTTGCTAGCTGATGTAATTCGTAAGCGGGTCGCAATGAAGGCGCGCGGGTATGCGCTTTCGGCGGAGGCACGAACCAGTTCCATGGTACTGGGTGCGATGCCAGTCCTCACTGGTCTTCTACTCGGAATACTCAATCCTGAATATATAGGGTTGCTGTTTACCGACAAAATCGGAAATCTCGTGCTTGGTGCGGCGGTCTTGTCGCTTGCGACCGGCGTGTTCACCATGCAGACGATCATTCGCAAGTCGTTGAGCTAAGGGTCCATCAATGCCGAACCTCCTGCTGCTGAGCCTGGGCTTCATAAGCGCGGTGCTGATCACCGGTACGGCATACCTTCTGCTCCGCGTGACGGATCGAGACGTCCGGTTGATGGAGCGGGTATCGGCTGCACAAGGTATTTGGACAGGGCCCCAGTTGGAGGGCGACGTTCCGGTAAAAGGTTTGGGCGGCGACCTGAAAGGTGCGGTCGGTGGACTTGGTCGCGCGATCATGTCGAGCGGCCTTTTACCTGGGAAAACGCGGGTCGAACTTGAACAGACCTTGATGGGTGCCGGTTTTCGCGGGCCAAATGCGCTCGCGCTGTTTGTCGGCAGTAAATTGATCCTACTGGCCATTTCGCCGTTGATCGGCTGGCTGCTGGCCAACGCCCTTGGCCTTGCGAATTTGACCCGAATTGCAGTTGTGTCAGCGGTGACCGTCATCGGCCTGCTGGCACCGGACTATGCCGTTCGGCGTATACGCAAGGCGTACCTGAACCAAGTCGAGGACGGCCTGCCGGATGCACTGGACTTGCTGACGATCTGTGCTCAAGCCGGCCTCAGCCTCGAACCGGGCATGACACGGGTTGCCTATGAGCTACGCCTATCACGGCCAGCGATCGCACGTGAATTCGAAACGACAGTGCGAGAGCTGGAAATCCTGTCCGACTCTGCCGTCGCGTTGGGCAACATGGGCAAGCGTACCGGGCTCGATAGCCTGAAACGACTGACGACGACTCTCGTGCAGACGATGCAGTACGGTACTCCTCTCTCGGAAGCATTGCGAAGTCTGTCCAATGAAATGCGCACGATGGCGCTGATCCGATTTGAGGAGCGTGCGGCGCGACTGCCTGTCCTCCTCACGTTACCCATGATCTTATTCATCCTACCCTGCATCTTCATGATCGTCGGTGGTCCAGCCGGCATTTCCGTCGCCCGCAGCATGTCAAAATGACACCGTCCCAACACGAGACGGCCCAACACAGTATTCGGAGAGCACCCATGGTTAGGCCGGCATTCATAGCCGCAATCGCCCTGGTGGCGCTCACCGCTTGCACAGCGGAACAGGCTCGGCTGGGGGATGGTACCCCAAGCCTGAAGACGGCCGAGACGGCGCTATCTAGCGGCGCGCCGGACCTAGCCTACCGCATATGCGCGGCCCTTGTGGACGGTGGGGACCGCTCAACCAAGACGCTGGTCTGCAAAGCTAACGCCCTCACGGGGCTAGGCCGCTCGGCGGAAGCCGCGTCGGTATTCGCTGTCGCACTGCAGGGCGCGCCCCGCAACTCCGATGCCCTGATCGGCGTCGGCCGCCTGCGTTTGGCAACCGACCCGGCGGGCGCGGAGCAGCTATTCATGCAGGCGCTGGCAGTCTCTCCGCGGGACGCCGTTGCGCTTAACGATCTCGGCATCGCACGCGATCTACAAGGCCGCCATCACGACGCCCAAACCGCTTATGCGGAAGCAATCGGTTCCAACCCGGACGCGCGCGCTCCACAGGTCAATCTCGCCCTTTCGATGGCGATGAGCGGACAAGCGGGTGAGGGCGCGCGCATGCTTCGACCGCTTGCGGAGAACGGCACCGCGACTGTGCGGGAGCGTCACGATTACGCCGCCGTCCTCACCATGGCTGGTCGTCCCGATGAGGCAGCGCAGTTCCTCAGCCCGGAACTGACAGGGTCCCAGGCGGAACAGGCGGTTTCAGCGTACCGCACCATGCCGTCGCGCGGAGCGCCGCTGGCGGCCATAGACGGGCGCGCATCACCGATCGTACTGGCTGTCCCCACGCCCGCGCGGACTACCACGCCGCTGCCTGCGCCAATGCCAGTATCCGCCATGGCACCCGTCACACTGCTCCCTCTGACCCGGCAACCAGCGCCCACCGACATCGCCGCCCCGGCGCCAGTCGCCGCCCGAACACCCGTGCCAGAGGCTGGCTCAACTGGCGTGACCGAGGCGGAGGCGACGCCGATCAGGCTCAACCCGGTGCCGGACTCACTAGCGCCAGACCCTGCCGCGGCCCCGTAGCCAATAGACCCGGCCGCCTGTCGAGAGTATACGCAGTCGCATGACGATTGGCACGCGGCTATTCACCTATTTTCACGGCCGGCCCGTCGGCACTGACGACGCCGGCAATCGGTATTTTGAGGAAAAGCGACCCCGGGCCGGGCTCCGCACGCGGCGCTGGGTTCTATATGCCGGCGCTGGTGACGCGAGTGAAGTACCGCCCGAATGGCATGCGTGGCTCCATTACACCACCAGTCAGCCCATCCCGATGGCGTCCCGTCGGCCCTGGCAGACACCGCATCAGCCCAATCTGACGGGAACCCCCGGCAGTTATCGTCCGCCGGGCCATGACTACAAGGGTGGTCACCGGCCGAAGGCGACGGGCGACTACGAGTCTTGGTCGCCGGGTAGCTAGCGTGGCAGGGTCACGTCATGGCGTCGCGGACCTTGCGGCTGGGGCTGCCGTTTTATTGGTTGCCGCGGGCTTCGTCGCGTATGCCGCAGCGCATACGGGAAGGGGTGGGGGTGATGGCGTCAGACTTATCGCTCAGTTCGAGAACATTGGTAGTCTCGCGACAGGGGCGGATGTTCGCGTGGGCGGCGTGAAAGTGGGCGCGATTACCGGCACTGCCATTGACGTGAAGACCTACCAGGCAGTCGTTACGTTAACCGTGCAGCGCGACCTCGCTCTTTCAAATGACACCAGCGCCACGATCTCGTCCAGCGGGCTACTCGGCGGCGCATTTCTCAGCCTGAGCCCAGGCGGGTCGGAGACGATGCTGCATGACGGCGGCGCCATCACAGTCACACAGTCAGCCTCGAACCTCGAGGACCTACTGGGTAAATTTATTTTTAACGTCGGTAACTTGGCAGACGCCACACAAAAGTCGCTGCAAAAAAAGGCGGATAGCGAGCCGTGACCGCGTGGCTGACACCGTCCGGTCATCCGATCGCCTGCCGTGAGAAGCTGCGTGTGTTGGACGACAACTTGGCGGAGGCGCGGCAAGTTCTCCAGGATGCATACGAAGACGCGGTGCTGATGGGCGTGGACCCGGCGAGAATACGACCGATCTTCATCGAACTCGTGGCCCAGTTGGGCACCCCCCACCGGTGAGGGTGCTGTTCGCTCTACTCATACTCGCGCCTCGGCTCGCCGGCGCGCAGCCCACGCCACCTCCCCTGTCCAACCCTGACGCTTGGGTACCGCGACAGACGGCGGAGTTAGTCGTGCTGGACAAGGTGCGCGCCCGCCCGGTCACAGTTACACTCCGGGTGGGTCAGACCGGCCCGGCTGGGCCACTGATGGTAACCCTGCGCCGGTGCGTCGCGCGCCCCGCCGACGTGCCCGCCGATAGCGCGGCGTTTCTAGAAATTCAGGATCCACGCAGCGCGGCGTCATTCCGCGGCTGGATGCTTGCGAACGAACCATCTCTGGGGCAGTTCGAGCATCCGATCTAAGATGTGCGACTAACGGCGTGCCGATAGATCTGCCCCCGCTGGCCCATGCCGCGCTGCTGTTGGACCTGGATGGGACGCTGCTGGATCTAGCGCCAACGCCAGAATCGGTTGTGGTCCCGCCCGGGCTGATCGTAACACTTCGTGCGTTACGGCCAATGCTCGGCGACGCCCTCGCCATCATCAGCGGCCGGCCGGTCGAGCAGGTGGAGGTGCTGCTTCCGGCGATCCCGTATGCGATCGCGGGTGAGCACGGCGGCGCGGTCCGCCCCGGGCCGGGTATCCCACTCATCCGCCCCGACTTGCCCGCGGTCCCGGCTTCGTGGCTGAACTCGGCCGACGCGATCGCCTCGGCCGAGCCCGGAACCCGGGTGGAACGCAAGCCACGCGGCTTCGTACTGCACTACCGTGCTACCCCGGCATCGGGCCCGCGGCTGCACATCGCCCTGCAGTCTGTCGTCATAGACCTGCGGTTCGAGATTCTACCCGCGTCGATGGCGTGGGAAGTGAGGCCGCGGGGTGTCGATAAGGGCACCGCCGTCCGCCAGTTAATGCAGACCGCCCCGTTTGCTGGCCGGTTGCCGTTCTTTATTGGTGACGACGTGACGGATTGGGACGCAATTCTGACCGCCAACGCGATGGGCGGGGCCGGGCTACTCGTCGAAGATCATTTTGATGGCCCGGCGGGCGTGCGCGACTGGCTACACCGGGCGGCACAGACTGGTTTGTGGGCGCCGCTCGATTAGCGGTCCCCTAACCGTTGGGTAGGTTTGCCGCGCGTCATGCCGCGCTACGACCTGAACTGCCGAGCAACGGCGGCTTCTGGACCCCGCAGCTTCAGCGGTTAGCCGTGTCAGTTTTATTTCGGAATCAGCCGAGTAACTGTAGAGTTGGCGTGTTGTCGGGATAGCAGCCAGCGAAAGTGGTATTGTAAAAAACCCCGGGCCCAGCCGGTTAAGGCGGTCGGGTGCAATGGCGCGCCCGGAAAGACTCGAACTTCCAACCCCCAGATTCGTAGTCTGGTGCTCTATCCAATTGAGCTACGGGCGCCACGGCACGCGCGCGGTGTAGCGCAGCGATCTGCGCCGGGCAACCCCGCGCAGCCACTAGCCCTGAACCAACGGCGGCACGAACAGCGGCGCCGTATCCCATGGAAATAAAATCCAGGTCTCCTGCGACACCTCCGCCACCCAATGATCGGCCATCGCCAGCCCCGCCGGCTTTGCATACAGGGCCGCGAACACGGCACCTGGCAGCATCGCGCGGACCAGCCGGGCCGTTTCGCCGCTATCCACCAGGTCGTCGACCACCAGCCAACCGGTTCCGTCACCAGCCTCGGTGGGGCGCTTTAGCACCTGCGCCTCACGCGACTGTTCTTCGTCATAGCTCGATACGCAGACCGTCTCGATCAATCGGCACGACAGCTCACGCGCCACGATTGCGGCCGGAATCAGGCCACCGCGCGTCACGGCGACGATGCCCCGAAATGGCCCCCGCGGCAGCAGCGTGGTGGCCAGCGACCGCGCATCCCGATGTAGCTGGTCCCAAGTGACGGTGGCGTAGGCGGTGGTCAAAACAGGCGCGCCCCATCGCTCACGGGTCGTTCCGGGCCGATCAGAACGACCGCGCCATCCGTGTCGGGCAGGCCCAGGGTCAGCACCTCACTACGGAACGGTCCGATTTGACGGGGCGGGAAGTTTACGACGGCGCAGACCTGCCGGCCGATCAGGGACGCCGCGCTGTAATGCACGGTGATCTGCGCCGATGACTGGCGCACACCCAAGCCTGGGCCGAAATCGATCCACAGCTTGACGGCGGGCTTGCGGGCCTCGGGGAATGGCTGTGCATCGACGATGGTGCCGGCGCGGATGTCCACGCGGTCG
>JANPPS010000274.1:0-3818 GCA_031428635.1 Rhodospirillales bacterium | reverse complement strand
GATCGACGATCTGCGTGGTATGCGACGGGCGGTGCTGCGCTTTTGCTTGCGGATTGACGACCTTGTAGACATGGCCTGCCTCGAACACGACTTCGCCGGGGGCTTCGTCGGTGCCGGCGAAAAGCTGGCTCATGACCGCGCTTTCCGCGCCTGCCGCCAATGCCTTGACCAGCGAGCCGGCATCATTGATGCCGCCATCGACCAGCACGGGAATGTCCTGCATTTCGCATTGTTCGACGACCGCCAGCACGGCGGAGAATTGCGGCACGCCGATGCCCAGCATGCCGCGGATGATCGCGCCGCTGGACGAGCCCAGGCCCACCTTGATCGCATCTGCGCCCGCATCGATCAGGCTGCGCGCGGCGTTTGCCGTTGCCACGTTGCCGGCCACGATCTGCACGGCATTGCTCAATTGCTTGATGCGGCTCACGGCGCCCAACACACCGGCCGAATGCCCGTGCGCCGTATCGACGACGATCACGTCGACCCCTGCTTCCACCAGCGCCTGCGCGCGGGCGAACCCGTCATCCCCTACACCCGTAGCGGCGGCCACGCGTAGACGGCCGAGCTCGTCCTTGTTTGCCAGCGGATGGGCCTGGGCCTTATCCATGTCTTTCACGGTAATCAGACCGACGCACCGGTACTGGTCGTCCACGACCAGCAGCTTTTCGATCCGATGGCGGTGAAGCAACTGCCGCGCGTCATCGCGGTCGACCGCGGCCGGAACGGTGATCAGGTTCTCGCGCGTCATTAGCTCGTACACGCGGGTGTTAGGGTCGGTCGCGAACCGCACGTCACGGTGTGTCAGGATACCCACCAGCCGTCCCGTATCGCGCTCGACGACAGGAAAGCCGCTGATGTTGTGCTGTTCCATGACGGCCCGGGCCTCCGCCAGGGTCTGATCCGGATGGATCGTGAGCGGGTTGACCACCATACCGCTTTCGAACTTTTTCACGCGGCGAACCTGGGCCGCGTGTTCCGCAACGGTCAGGTTTTTATGAATTACGCCGATGCCGCCCAATTGCGCCATCGCGATCGCCATCGCGCTTTCGGTCACGGTGTCCATAGCCGAGGAGATTAGCGGTATGTGCAGATCGATCGTCCGCGTCAGGCGTGACCGCGTAACCGTCTCAGACGGCAGCACCTTTGAATAGGCTGGCACGACCAGCACGTCGTCGAATGCCAATGCCTCTTCGATCCGAATGGTGCGCGGGGGAGCATTGTCGGCCATGGCGGGACCTTTCGGGGCGGTCACTCGGCCAGGCCAAGGCGGCCGGCGCGGGGTGCCTTGGCGAGCGGACATATGCTGCGCGGCGGCGATCCGCAACCTTTTAAGAGCACATCGGCCGCGGGCATGTGCGGTCGGGCCCGCCCAGGTCAGACATGACGGAACCCGGTGGCGACGACGTACAGCTCACTCGATTCCTTGCGGCTAGCCGGCGGTTTAGCATGGCGGACGCTGGCGAAATGGCGCTTCATCTGCTCCAGCATCATGCGTTCGGACCCGCCCTGAAACACTTTGGCAACGAAACTGCCGCCTGGTTCGAGCGTGGTGATCGCAAAGTGCAGCGCCAGATCCGCAAGCAGCATGATCCGCATGTGATCGGTCGCGTTATGCCCGGTCGTGTTGGGCGCCATGTCTGACAATACGATCGTGGCCAACCCACCCATCATGTCCGTCAGAAGGCCGGGCATGGCGTCGTCCATGAAGTCGCCTTCGAGTATTGTGGCGCCCGGCACAGGGTCCATCGGCAACAGGTCCACGCCCACAACGCGGGCGGCGCCACGTTGCACAGCCACCTGCGCCCATCCGCCAGGTGCAGCACCTAGGTCAACGACCCGCGCGCCCTTGGTGATCAGGTGGTAGCGGTCATCGAGCTCCATGAGCTTAAACGCCGCGCGGGAGCGTAAACCCTGCTCACGCGCCGCCCGTACATAGGGATCGTTCAGCTGACGCGCGAGCCATTTCTGGCTGGCGGTCGTACGGCCCCGGGCGGTTTTGAGCGTCACGCGTAGGCCGCGGGACGGTATGACTTTTTTCGGCGGTAACATGTGACCGTTCTACGCCGGTTCGGCGATCGCTGTCGTCCCCACCGGTTGCGTGAATGCCCGGCGGGGCGCATCGGCCGCCGTGCCCCGCCCCGCCGCCTGCCGCATGAGGCGCAGCAGAATGCCCTCACGCAGGCCGCGATCGGCCACAATCACATCCTCTACCGGCCAAACCCGGCGGATTGCTTCGAACACCGCGCAGCCCGGAAGAACGAATGGCACCCGGTCGACCCCAACGCAGGGATGCGCGCTTAAACCGTCCGGGCCGAGGGCCAGAACGGTCGCAAGCGCGTGATCCGCGGCGGCGCGGCTCAGGACCGTACCGTCGATCAGCGGCCGGCGATAACGCGGCAGGTTCAGTGCGATGCCGGCGAGCGTGGTAACGGTGCCGCTCGTGCCGAGTACGCTTACGCCGCCAGCCCGGGTCTCGTGCCGGATGCAATGCACGGCCTCGAACGGAGCGAGCCGGGCGGCGACGTGGGCGACCATGGCCTCAAAACCATCGGGGGTGAACGCGGCCGTGCCGTACCGCTCCGATAATGTAACGACGCCAAGCGGCAGGCTGGCATAGCCGATCAGGCCGGGCGGCGCGCCATCCTGCAGACGGACCCAGGCGAGCTCGGTCGAGCCACCGCCGATGTCGAACACCAGCGCCCGGCGGCTGCCCCCGCGTAGTAGTGGCGCGCAGCTTTCAAGCGCCAACTCCGCTTCCTCTCGCGGGGAGATCATGTCGATCGGCAGACCCGTTTCCCGGCGGACGCGCGCGATGAACGCCGGGCCGTTGCGAGCCTGACGACACGCCTCGGTCGCGACGCCGCGGATGGCGCGCATGGGCCGGCGGCTGATGCGCGCCGTGCAAGCGCGTAGGGCACCGATAGCCCGGTCCATCGCGGCATCGGACAGCGCACCAGACCCGTCCAGGCCTTCACCCAGACGCACGGTGCGGGAGAAACTGTCCAACACGCGAAATCCGTCGGGCGTTGGGATACCGACTAGAAGTCGACAATTGTTGGTGCCGAGGTCGATCGCCGCGAAGGCTGCACCCGCGTTCCGTCGTTCGGTAGTGGCAACGGTATATGACGTTCCGTCCATCTGCCACATATGGGTCACAATTGACGGAGTGCGATATAGAGGCGCGGTTATGTTTTCATCGCACGGTTGCCGCCGAGCGGGGTGCGTGGTACGCCAAGCGACTGCCGGTGGGGGATAGTTTAGCGGTAGAACTTCCGACTCTGACTCGGAAAGCCTTGGTTCGAATCCAGGTCCCCCAGCCATCGGCCCGTTGAAATTGTTTAGTTTTCAGTTCTGTAGTATGCACAGTCTGTCTGTGGCTCGCCCAGGGATACACGAGGACGGCCAGACTGGCCTAACGAATGACTGCGCCAACCAAACACCCAAGGTCGAGTGGTTGCCCCGCGGTCCGTTTGGCAGCGTCAAAGGACGCTGGTGTTGCCCGTGTTTCAGCGAGCCATGACGGTTGGAATTTCAGTATAGGCTCGCTGTGCAAATGCTGGGCGGTGTTCGACAAACGGTGGGCTTTGCGGCTGAAAAACCATCGACACAGCATAAATAGGCTTTTGACTTTGCTGATGCTGTCATCGCAATGCGTCCGGTTACGTCGCTAAACGTGAGGCGGTGAGGCAAACTTCATTAGGAGCTCTCAGGAGTCTTTTTAAAATACTGCTTCGCGGTTGTTTTTGTTGTTAACTGGCTGCCCCGAATGGACAGAGACGAGCGTTAGACGTCAGGATTAAGCGAGTGTCAGGGAT
>JANPPS010000273.1:0-2694 GCA_031428635.1 Rhodospirillales bacterium | reverse complement strand
GGACGGCATCGTGCTGGCCAAGCCGGGTAGCGGCCGGTTTTTGCCAGCAGGCGCCAATGACCTTGGCCGGCCGCCAATGGTGGCCAATGGCTTCGACGCCGCGGCCTTGCGGTAGAACGGCGATGAAACTCTGGATCGGCGGCACCCCAGACGGTAAAGTCTGTAGCGGACCGTAATTGGGCAACAGTCAAACTTCAGGGCTGTTGGTCTAGCTGGTACGAAATCTGACTCGTCCATGGGGTGCGACCCAATGGTGATCCATCAAGAATGGGCTGGCGTCACCTCCAGCCCATTCTTGCTTACTTCACCACGGCTTACTTTTGATTGTCGGCTGATACCTTCCAGACCGTGTTACCGACATCGTCGGCAATGAGCAGTTCCCCAGTCTTGTTCAGGGCAAGCCCCACCGGGCGGCCCCGCGCTTGACCCGCACTATCGAGGAAGCCGGTGACAAAATCCTCGGCCATGCCGTTCGGCTTACCATTACCAAACGGGACGAACACAACTTTGTAGCCAGCCAGGACCTGCCTGTTCCAACTGCCATGCTCACCAACAAAGGCACCGCCCTTGTATTTCTCCGGCAGTCCGGTTCCGGTATCGAACACAAGTCCCAGCGGTGCCACGTGGGAGCTCAGCGCGTAATCCGGTTGAATGGCCGTTGCAACGAGATCCGGCCTTTGCGGTTGTGCGCGTATATCAACGTGCTGGCCGTAATAGCTGTAGGGCCAGCCATAGAACGCGCCATCCTTCACTGATGTCAGATAGTCGGGGACCAGGTTCGGACCGAGTTCATCGCGTTCGTTTATGACCGCCCAAAGAGCATGACTTTGCGGCTCCCACGAAAGACCGTTTGGATTACGAAGTCCGCCGGCGAAGATGCGATGAGCACCGGATGCGCGATCAATCTCCCAAATGGAAGCGCGATCCAGCTCTGCGCCAATACCGTTTTCAGTGATATTACTGTTCGAACCG
Organism: Rhodospirillales bacterium; assembly: GCA_031428635.1. GTDB lineage: Bacteria > Pseudomonadota > Alphaproteobacteria > Acetobacterales > Acetobacteraceae > JANPPS01. The sequence continues at coordinate 1,722 of JANPPS010000273.1, read as the reverse complement.
ACACCGGCGTACAGCTTGGTGCCGTCTTCGCTGGCAACGAGGCTTTTGGTCCAGTGGTGATCGATTGGGCCGCCTGGCAAGGGGGTCAGAACAGTGCCGGGCTCAGTGATAACTGTTTCCCCGAGCGTATAGTGGAAGCGAAGGACAGCATCCGTATTAGCGACATAAAGGTCGTTACCAACCAGAGCTACGCCAAACGGAGAGTAGAGGTTATCGATGAAAACGGAGCGGAAGTCATAGTTGCCATCACCATGCGTGTCGCGAAGTAGCGTAATGCGGTTGCTGCCATGACTTAGCCCAGCCGACGTCACGATCGACTCGACAAAGTTCATGACGATATTTTTCGGCCGACTGTCGGGGTCAAGGTTTGGGCTGCGCGACTCGATCACTAGCACGTCACCATTCGGCAGCGTGAACAGTGAGCGTGGATGCTCAAGCCCGGTCGCGATCGCCGAGACTGTCATACCAGCCGGCACCGTCGGCGTTTCTCCGCTTTTCCAGCCAACAACTTTGGCCAGATGCATCGGCGGAACTAGGTATTGGTGAGGCTCCGGTAGAACCGGATTGGGACCAATCTGCGATTTGACATCAAAATCATCCGGCGCAGCAGCGGTCAATGCAAGGACGGAACCGCACGCGAGCGCCAGGCGGTAGGCCATACTGAACGAGCGGTTTTTCATTGGCTTATCTCTCCGTAAGGCATTGCCCCAACTCGCGGGCCACTCGCTTTGGCAGACATACCAGCGGCGACCAGCATGAGCAGCACGGTGACACCTGATAGGATCAGACCCGCCGGCATCACCGACGTCCAGCCGTCGCGGCTGTGGACCAGGTTGTTGAAGAAGGCGACGATGAGCACAAGCAGGCTGCCGATTACCAGGGGCCATATCGCCCTAGACGTTTCATGTCGGCGATGGAGCAATAGACTAACCAAGCCAGCGAATGCCGCTACAACCCCGCCGACCATTCCAATTAACAGCAGCCAGTCAGAAAAGTCCGCCCACATCATTCGCATCGTCTGCACGTAGGCGATGTCTGTGAGCAAAGCACAGGTGAAACAGGCAATTGGAAAAGCCGATAATATGATGAATGTTAAGTGACTACGGGGTGTCGTCGTCGGTGCGGATATGGCGCTTTTCATGGCTGTTTCCGTATTTTTTCTTGCAAGGCGAAAGCTATCATACTCTACGAGACTTGATGCTTACGATTACGTTCACATTTATAAGAGCGCTGAGGACGTACCCGAGACAGGACGACCGGTGGCGGTTAGCGTTGCCACGGTCAGGATAATCCGAAGCCCTTCGCATGCTTTGATGCCCTCTTGGACTGCGCAAGATCCGGCGACGCCCACCATTGGCTCTATTGTAGAATTTAGCGCGCTCTTACGCTTTGGTGTATGGGCCGATTTCTAAGAGTCCGTTTGAGAAATCACTGGTGTGCGATCCGGCGTAGCAGGAGGCTGCCCATGGCGACATGGATCATGGCTTCTGAGACGTCGAGACGCTTCTCGTAATCGCGCACCAGCCGCCGCCAGCGGATCATCCAGCCGAAGGTCCGCTCCACGACCCACCGGCGCGGGATTACCTCGAACCCGACCTGCTTGTCGGACCGCCGTACGATCTCGATGACGAAGTCGAGAAATGCGGCCTTGTCCATCAGCCGGGTCCGGTCGTAGGCGCCATCGGCGAACAGGTGTTTGAGCCAGGGCCAGCGTTTGCGGAT
>JANPPS010000272.1:0-11455 GCA_031428635.1 Rhodospirillales bacterium | reverse complement strand
GCGTCCTGGTCCCGTGGCGCCCGCGGGCGTTGCCACTTCAGGGACGTGACGGTGGACAGCCGGGTGGCCTGTGGCGATCCCCGTTCGCCCACGACGGTGACGGTGCATTCGTCGGCCGGATGCAGGCACCATTTGCTAAAGAGCTCTCGCGGCCCAGATGCCAGATCGGTCAGGCTGAACGACGCCTCGTTCCGGTTGTCCTCCGTGATGCGGGAGGCAGAGAGCAGGCAATCCGTGCGTTCGCCTACCAGGGTTTGGCAACTGACTAGCCCTGGTCCGAACGTTTCCGCAGCCGCCATAGCCGGCGCGGCGTAGAGCAGACCGGCAATGAGCGGTAACGCCGGACTGAGACGGGTCAGCACCGTTTGGAGGACGCGGCGGCCCGGCTGTTCAATTTGGCTCATACGGTCGGCTCCTTGGGCAGTGGCATCGCCCCGAAAACAGGCCGCGTGGCGATCGCACCAAATCGCCGCGGTTGTCTAACGCACACAGCCGCGTTTGTCATCCGACAAGTCCCGCCCGGATCGTCTGCAACTGCGCCGCTCGCTCGGCTGTAACCGTGGGATAGCTCATACCGAGGCCGTCCAGGGTTTCGATGACGATCTCCGACACGATCAGCCGGGCATTCTGCTTATCGTCGGCGGGCACGACGAACCAGGGCGAGTCGTCCGTGCTGGTGGCACCCATGCACTCCTCATAGGCGTGGCGATATTGCTTCCAGAACTTCCGCTCCTCGATATCGGCGGTGCTGAACTTCCAGTTCTTGTCAGGTTGGTCGATACGCGCCAGGAAGCGGTTGCGCTGCTCTTCTTTTGAGATGTGGAGGAATATCTTGACCACGCGCGTGCCATTGGCGTGCAGATGGCGCTCCAGGTCGCAGATCGAACGATAGCGCTCGTCCCAGATTTTGTGATCGTGGTGGGGCGCGTCCGGGATGTTTTCGCTGTGCAGGATGCCGCTATGAACGCGTACGATCAGCACCTCCTCATAATACGAGCGATTAAAGATGCCGATCCGGCCGCGTTCCGGCAGCTCGCGCGTCGTGCGCCACAGGAAGTCGTGTTTCAGTTCGGTAGCACTCGGGTGCTTGAAGCTGAATACCTGGCAGCCTTGCGGGTTCACGCCCGACATTACGTGCTTGATCGCGCCATCTTTGCCCGCCGCGTCCATGGCCTGAAAGATGATCAGAACGGAATGCTTGCTGGCGGCATAATGCAGCTGCTGCAGCGCGCTCAGGTGTGTTACGTGCTCCGCGAGTTGCGTCTCATAATCTTCTTTGGATTTGTAGAACGGGTCGACGACGGTCGAGCGTTTCTTGAGGTCAACCGTCTCTCCTTCGGCCACACGGAAGTGCTTTAGCTGGATTTTTGTCATGGCGTTAATCCTCTCGGCCGGTCGTTTACCCGTCTGCAGCGGAAGCTATGATGCGGCGGCATCCCGCGTGAACGGGATCGCCCGGCTTACATGGAGCGCGGCATCGAAACCGGTAACACTCAGGCTTGCACCGCTGATTAGCACGCCGCCCCAATCCGGCCGCGCGAGTATCGCGCGCGCATTGGATGCGGTTGTCGATCCGCCGTAGCGGATACCCACCCCTGCCCGGCGTCGCCGAACCGCGCCACCAGACACGACCGGATGTGCCCATGGATAGCGACAATGGCCACGCCGGCGGGCATGTGGCCGGAGCCGATCGCCTTGAATGGTTGGTAGGCGACCGAGGTTTCGCGCCCTGCCCGCAGACCGGGCAGGCTCGCCACGAGCTGGGCGCCGCAAACCGCCGACGCCTGGCCAGCGCCGTGTTGCTTCCTTGGTTTCCCCGAGGCAACCGATCGCCGAAACGCCCGCAGCCCACGCCGCTACGGCCTTTGCGGCCACCAGCGTGTCGGTCTCATGACAGACGCGCCTGCGCACCAAGTGGCCCAGGATTACGGCGCTGACGCCGGCATCGTTCAGCATGTTGGCACGGGGCGGCGTCGCGATGACCGAGGCCGCGATCGTCTCAATCTCGTCGAGCTGGACGACCGGCCGTGCATCTTGCAGTCCCCGGCGATAATAGGCCGCATACCCCCGTTCTGCCGCCGCTTCCGGGGTTCGGGCGGGGTGATCAATTGACTAAGGGTGCGCCCGCCGGCAGCTCACCATGCAGGGCGCCGGTGGTGGGGACGCCTTGGACCGCCTTGTCCAAAATCTCAAGGAACGGCTTGATAATGTCGATCGGCATCGGGAACACGACCGTCGAGTTCTGCTCAGCGCCGATCTCGGTCAGGGTTTGCAGATAGCGGAGCTGCATCGCCGCCGGAATACTCCCCAGAATCTTGGCCGCGTCCACGAGTGTCTGCGATGCCTGGAACTCGGCCTCCGCATGGATGATCTTGGCCCGGCGATCCCGTTCCGCCTCCGCCTGCTTTGCAATCGCCTTAACCATGTTGTCCGTCAATTCGACGGTCCTGATCTCGACGTTGCTAACCTTGATCCCCCACATCTCCGTCTGGGTATCTAGGATCGCCTGCACGTCAGTATTCAGCTTTTGGCGTTCGGACAGCATCTCGTCCAATTCGTGCTGACCCAAAACGGATCGCAGAGTTGTCTGCGCCAACATATTGGTGGCGGGCATATAGTTTTGTACTTGAATGATGGCTCGCTCTGGATTGACGACGTTGAAATATAGGACAGCGTCCACTTTCATTGAAACGTTATCTTTTGAGATCACGTCCTGGCTCGGGATCTCAACGACCTGAATACGAAGGTCCACCCGCACCATCTCCTGCACGAATGGGATCAAGAGGACCAAGCCGGGTCCTTTGACACGCTGGAAGCGGCCTAGCGTGAACACTACCGCGCGCTCGTATTCCCGAAGGATCTTGACCGACGAACGGGCCAGCCCTGCGATAAGCACAAGAACCAATGGGACCGTTATGAGTGAATAAGGAATCGCGTCGAGGATCGTAGATGTCATCAGTCAATTTCCTTGAGCATGCCGGGATTGTGGCGTGCTGTTTCGCGGACAGTCCAGCCCACTCCGGCAATGGATGCAAATGCATCGAAAACCCCAAATAGGCTGCCGTCCGAACGGCAGAACACGATCAGAGACGCCAGGCCCCTAAACCGCAACGACGACTCGGTCTTCTATCAATGTCCCGGGATTGCCCACAAACCGCTTGCGGCGGCGGCGGAAGGAGGTCCGCCGCCGGGTATTGTTAGATTCACCAATAAGAATTGTAGTAGCCCCAATGCGGACCACCCCACAGGATCAGAACGAGCAGCACCAAAAATAGGAGGCCGAAGCCGCCGACAGCTGACGACCGGCCATAGTATGACTGCCGATGCCCATAGTATCCTCCGCCACTAAATAGCAGGAATAGTATTACTATCCAGAATACGAAGCCCATTTTTATCCTCCTTTACATTAATTGTTATTTGGTAAAACAGTTTTACCTCTAGTTCTACCCACACGCTCGTAAAACTGCCTCAAGCCCTCAATGACCGGCTAGAAGTTAGCCACTTGCGCTTCGTCGCGGGAGGTTCGGAATGTACTCACCCTCACCAGCCCGACATTGAACCCTCGGAGCAGGTACTCCTGAACCTCGGTCATTTGGTCGAAGCGATGTCCGCGTGAGGCGCTGGTTGGGGTGCCGCATCGGGCTGCGGGGCTGGCGCCAACCAAAATTTAAGGACGGCGAACAGAGCGAGATAAAGAAGTGGGAGCCACATTCGCTTCGGCAGAGCCTTCAAGGCTGAAGGAATGGCGGCGGCACTGGGCGCGGCAGGCACCGGTAACAGGGCGACTAGTCGCGAGGCCGTCTGGTGCGCATCGGTGAACGCCTGCTGATTCGGCGGCATTTTCAAGATGCTGTCGGTCAGCGATGCTATCGCGGCTTCCTTAGGCTTGCAGGACCATGCCGCCGCCTCGTCCCAGGGATCTTTACCGAGCCGGGCGAGCAATGAAAGGATCGTCAGGCCCGTTCCGTTAGACTCCGTGCCCACGTCCGAAAATAAAAACGGGTTAAGGCCCGCATCGCGCAAAGCAAAAACATCAGCCATCGCTTCCTCCCAAAGAGGTCGGCCCGCAGCCAAAATACCCGCCGCGAGCGTTTTGTGCGCCTATACATTCGGTTGGAGCACGCTCGAATGCCGAGGGTCGGAAACTACTCACGCACACGCTAATCGACGGCGAGCCCTCCAAGTCGGCAGGAGTGTGCGAAGCCTTGCGGTCATCCGTGGCGCGTGACCTACTTCGCGGGCATCGTGCAGACGCCGATCACCAATTTCGTCATCGTGACGGAAATGACCGATGACCACGCGCTTGTTGTGCCGCTGATGCTCGGGTCCGCCATCGGGTTTGCAACGTCGAAATTGGTATACCCGGAAGGGATCCACTACGCGCTGGCGCATGACTTCGTGACCGCAAACGCTGCGACGCACCGCTTCGTCAAATTCGTCCCTGACCCGCGTCTTTCAGGGGCCGTTGCCGGAGGATCGCCTCCCGTCTTCATGCAGCACGCCCCGGGGTTTCGCCGCAGAGTGCCTGGTCGATCGCCCGGATCAAATCGGATTGCCGGAACGGCTTGCGCAGTAGAACCATGCCGAGAGTCGCTGGCTGATGAGAATCGCCGCTCATGAACACGTGGGGAATAGGCCCGGTTTGTGAAATACGTGCCATCGCGGACAGGCCGGACCCGGCAGCTAACTGCAAGTCCACGATCATCAGGTCGGGCCTATGCCGGGCGGCAGCGGACACGGCACCGTCCTCCGTCGTCTCAACCGGGCATACGGCGTAGCCAAGTGCTTGGAGCACCTCGGTCAAAAGCGAGCCGATGAGGGCGTCATCTTCGACCACCAGTATCCTCTGCGGCCCCGCGTTCGGCACCGTCATGTCGAACAAACGTGGCCCGCACCGCCCTCGTTCACCCACGTCCCGAACTGTTCACGGGTTCCCGGCGCGATTGGAATAGAGGAGGTGCAGCGCCACCTTTTTCCCAGATCCCGGTCGCCATGCTCGACGATGAGGCACCCGCGACGGTAATCGTCGATCAGTGGCCGGTCGCCCTCTGCCTGCGGCTGGCAGCGTTCCGTGATGCCCGCCCCAATCCGGGCCCGCCCATCGATCAAGCAAGCCATTTGATTGGCGACGCACTTAGGCGGGGGAGCCTGGACCATTGAATGGGATGTGCGACGAAAGGGCTGCATGGCCGGCTCTCCAGGCGTAAACCACGGTGGGGAATTGGTGACCGTCATCGGCCCGGGCCGATGTGCTGAACACAAATGATAGCGCCGGCCCCATAGGCAGTAGGAGGATCGGAAATTACCTACAGTCGCCCCGTAACACTCGGTCTTGTGACCGCGTCCCATCGTGCGCCATCGCACGGTTGTCGTTAGAAGGCAATTTCGAAACCAAGCGGAACGTCTTATCGGAGGGGCTGGATGGTCGGGCGCGATGTGATTCTGGGGAGGTGTTCGAAGCCTTGCTGGAGACATCATGTGGACTCCGACCGCCCGCGCGCAGCATCGCCGCGCGGGGCTACGGCATGGAAGCGATGGGACCGATGCCGAGTGGCTCATCCCTTATCCGTTCCTGCCTGCCCCCCGTTCTTGCGGTTGCCCACGCAAGTGGGGGATGCGTGAGATCGTCAATGCACTCTTCTACGTCCTATACGGCGGGATTGCTTGGAGTTTACTGCCGAAGGAGTTCCCTCCCGCGTCGACCACGTATCGCTGGTTTGCCCGGTTCCGCGACGACGGCGTTTGGGAGGCAACCAACCACCATCTGGTCAGGCTTGACCGCGAGAGGTCCAGCCCCGAGCGTCACGCCCCGGTCGACACCGATGGCCGGGCGCTGGGTGGTCGAACGGAGCTTTGCCTGGATCAACCGAAACAGGCAGCTGGCAAAGAATTTCGAGGCCACAATCGATAGCGTCGAGGCCTTCCTGTATGCAGCTTCTAGCGTGATCCTCCTACGGAAGTTGGCACGTTGAGAAAGCGGGTCGAAATGGACTTTAAATCCTGTTAATGTTGGACTCCTTCCGCGCATCACGCCACCTTTCTTGGAGCGACCGATCATGCCGGACACCGGGCTAAACAAGGCGGGAATGGGCAAAGGTGTCACGGCTCCGGTGCCAGTGACCGCGCCCGACAATGCGTCTTTTCAGGTGGTGGCAATCGGTGCCTCCGCCGGCGGCCTTGAGGCATTTAAAAAGCTGGTGGATGCGTTGCCGGCCCCGTCCGGCATGGCCTTCATCCTCGTCCAGCACCTCGAGCCCACGCACCGCAGTATGCTGGTCGAATTGCTAGCCGAGCACACCCGCCTGACCGTGGTCGAGGCCGCGGACGGGATGCACATCGCGCCGGAGTATTTGTACGTAATCCCGCCCGGCGCGTACCTGTCCGCGTCCAAGGGGGCGCTCCGTCTATCACCGCCGGAGATGCGCGGCGGGGCCCGGCGCGGGGCCCGTCTGCCGTTTGACGTGCTCCTGCGTTCTCTGGCGGACGAATACGGGCCCCGGGTGGCCTGCGTCGTGCTGTCCGGAAGCGGCAACGATGGTAGCGCCGGACTGCGCGTGGTAAAGGCTGCAGGCGGGTTCGCGGTCGTACAGGACCCGGCGGAGGCGGACTATGACGGCATGCCGCGCAGCGCCATCGCGACCGGCGACGTAGACGTCGTGACGCCGGCCGCTGAGATACCCGAAGCACTTTTGGCCAAGCGCACGGGGCGTACTGCTGCTGCGGCTTCGGAAAGTACCACGGGCGAGGATGCGCCGGGGGCCGTTGCAGCCGACCGGTCGTCCCTCGATTTGCTGTCGCAGGTTATCGAACTGATGCACGGCCGCACGGGGTACGATTTTACCCCTTACAAGTCGGGCACACTGAAGCGCCGCATCGAGCGGCGCATGGCGCTCGCCTCGCTCAAAAGGAGTGAGCTGAGCCGCTATCTGGAACTGCTGAGACACGATGCGGGTGAGTTGGACTTGCTGGCGAAAGACTTGCTGATCCACGTCACCAGCTTTTTCCGCGACCCGGCCGCGTATGCATGCCTGGCCGAGACGGTCATCCCCGCCCTGCTGCACGGCCATGCCGAGAAAGGGGCCCCGGCCGTGGCACCTGACCGGCTGGTGCGCGTCTGGGTCGCCGGGTGCAGCACGGGCGAGGAGGCGTATTCCATCGTCATGCTGTTTCACGAGGCGATGGAGGCCCAAGGTAGGGACGCAGGACCGGGTGCGGCGCCCATCATCAAGCTGCAGGTGTTTGCCTCCGACCTGGACCCCGACGCTGTCGCCGTCGCGCGCGAGGGCCTTTATCCGGCGTCGATCACCACGGATGTATCTGCCAAGCGGCTGGCGCGCTTTTTCTCGAAGGAGGATGGGCACGGATACCGGGTTCTGCCGGAGCTGCGCGGCGCAGTGGTGTTCACCGTGCAGGACCTGTTGTCCGACCCGCCATTCTCCCGCCTCGACCTGATCTCCTGCCGCAACGTGATGATCTACCTCGGTACGGAGGCGCAGACCAAGGCTGGCGCCCTGTTCCATTTTGCACTGAAAGAGGGCGGCTACTTGCTGCTCGGCAGCGCCGAAACCGTCGGCGAGACCGATGGCCGGTTTCAGATGGTGGAGAAAGCCGCGCGACTCTATCGGCATGTCGGCCCCAAGCGTCCGGGCGATTTGAGCTTTACCGACGCCAGTCCTGGCGCAAACGGGGTAAAGCCCGCCCGGTCCGACCGCACTCCCGTGCTATCGCGGCTGGCAAGCCTGGCGGAGCTGTGCCGGCAGACAGTGCTCGACCAGCATGCGCCGGCGGCGGTGCTGTGCGATGCGCGGTATGCGTGCCTGTATTTGCTGGGGCCGACAGACAGCTACCTGCAGGTGCCGCCGGGCCAGGTGACGGACGACTTGGTTATGATGGCCCGGCGTGCGGTGCGACCCCGGCTCCGCGCCGCGCTGATCGAGGCCGCGCAAACAGGGATCCGCGCGACGGCACCCGGTGGCAAAATCATGAGGGATGGGCACCAGGTCTGGTTCACCATCGATGTGCAACCCTTGCATCGCGATGGCGAGGCGCTGTTCCTGGTCTGCTTCGTGGATGCACCGCATCCGGCGCAGGAGAGCGGGGCCAGGCAGAAGCTGGCGGCAGGCGCCGGCACCCCCCCGCGCCGCGCCGCGCCGCGCGTGGCGGAGTTCGAGCAGGAAATGGCCGCGCTGCGCGCCGAGTTGAATGCGTCGAACCAAGCCCTGCAGGCAGTGGCCGAGGACCAGCGGGCCGTCAATGAGGAGGCGCTATCAGTCAGCGAGGAGTTCCAGTCCACGAACGAAGAGCTGCTGACGTCCAAGGAGGAGCTGCAATCCCTCAATGAAGAATTGACGGCGCTGAATAGTCAGCTGCAAGAAACCCTCGACCGTCAACGCACTACATCCGACGACTTGCAAAACATTTTGTACAGCACGGACGTGGCGACACTGTTTCTCGACCGGGATATGGGCATTCGCTTCTTCACGCCGGCCACCCGAGCGTTGTTCAACGTCATCCCCGGCGACATCGGACGCCCGCTAGCGGACCTGCACTCGCTGGCCACGGATACCCTGCTACCGGCCGACGCCCGGGCGGTACTGCACGACCTGCAGCCGGTCGAGCGTGAGATCGAGACGCCGGGCGGGGTCTGGTTCCGCCGCCGTATCTTGCCATACCGCACGTCTCGCGCTGCCGGGGGCGGTGTGGAGGGCGTGGTCATCACTTTCAACGACATCACCCGGCGCAAGCAGGGAGCGGCCGTGCTGGAAGCGGCCAAGCAGGCGGCAGAGGCAGCCAACCGCGCCAAGTCACGCTTCCTGGGGGCGGCGAGTCACGATCTACGTCAGCCGATGCAGACGCTGGCGCTGTTGCAGGGGCTGCTGGCAGGGGCGGTGGCGGGCGCCACGGGGGCGGATCGGGCACCCGGGCTGGTAGCGCGCATGGACGATACGCTGAGTGCGATGACGGGCATGCTCGACACGTTGCTCGACATTAACCAGATCGAGGCCGGCGTGGTCCGGGCCGAACTGTCCAACGTTCACGTGGATAGCCTGCTGACCCGGATGCGGGATGAGTTTACCTACCACGCCCAGGCGAAAGGCCTAAAGCTGCTCGTGATGCCATGCAGCCTCACGATCCGGACCGATCCCCGCTTGCTGGAGCAGATGCTCCGTAACCTGATCTCGAATGCGCTGAAGTACACGAAGTCAGGCCGCGTGCTGGTGGGGTGCCGCCGGCATGGGACTGGCGGAAGTGAAACCGTGTCGATCGAGGTGTGGGATACCGGGATCGGCATCCCGTTCGCCGAGTTGGACGCGGTGTTCGACGAGTATCATCAGGTCGGAAACGAACCGCGCGACCGCAGCCGCGGCCTTGGCCTGGGCCTGGCGATCGTTCAGCGCCTGGGCAAGCTGCTGGGGCACCCGCTCGGCGTCCGTTCCCGTCCCGGTAAAGGTTCTGTCTTCATCGTGGACACGCCGCGAGTTTTCGACCAGGTGCAATCTGGGCCTTTGATTCGGACGGCGGCGCCTGATCCGGAACCCGTGGCCGCCGGGCAAGGGGTCACAGCGGTTGCGTCCGATCACGTCCTTAGCACCGGCACGATCCTGGTCATCGAGGATGACCCGGACCTTTTGGACCTGCTGCAAACGCTGCTGCTGAATGCCGGATGGCTGGTGAAGGCTTTCCCGGACGGACCGGCGGCGTTAGCCGTGCTGCATAGCGGGGTGTTGGACCCCCATCCGCCCTGCCTGCTCCTTGCCGACTATAACCTGCCCGGCGGCATGAACGGCTTGCAGGCCGTCGACGCCCTGCGACAGATGGTGCATGGCCGACCTGCTGGCGTCACACCGGCCATCATACTAACCGGCGACATCTCGGCTGCCACGCTGCAGGCGATCGCGAGTCAGGATTGCCTGCACCTCAGCAAACCGGTGAGCCCGCACGGCCTGATTGCGGCCATCGAGGGCCTGCTTGCAGGCGGTTCCAGACACCCGGCGGCGACACGTCATCCGCCGGCATCGGATGCACCGATTGTCTTTGTCGTCGATGACGACGCGGGCATACGGACGGTCATGCGGGACGTGCTGGAGCAAGGGGACTACGTGGTGGAGGACTATGCGGGCGGCGAGGTGTTTTTGACCGGTTACGGCGCCGGTCGGCCAGGCCGGGATACGTGCCTGCTAGTGGACGCGGCGATGCCGGGCATGGATGGGTTGGAGGTGTTGCGACGGCTGTCGGCGGCCGGGCACCATCTGCCGGCAATTGTGATCACCGGCCATGGCGACGTGCCGATGGCTGTGGAGGCGATGAAGGTAGGCGCGCTGGATTTCATCGAAAAGCCGGTGAGCCTGCCGGATTTGCTGGCCAGTATCGGGCGCGCCATGGACCAGTCCCGCGACGCCGGTGCCCGATCGGCGTGGCAGGCCGCCGCGTCCGGCAGCATTGCAGGCCTGACGCCCCGCCAGCGCGGCATCATGTCGATGGTACTGGCGGGGCAGCCCAGCAAGAACATCGCCGCCGACCTGGGTATCAGCCAACGCACGGTCGAGAACCATCGCGCCGCCATCATGCACAAGACCGGCGCACGGTCGCTGCCGGCCCTGGCGCGGCTGGCGCTGGCGGCAGAGGGTTGACTGTGCGGCGGCGGCTAGGTCACCACGAATGATCCTCGGCCGTGCGCCCACGCGCGTGCATACCAATGTGCAAGCCGACCGGGACATCGTACCCTCCCGTCCTATCAACAGCATGAGTGAAACCCCGCGATGACCGATGTGCCCGACTACACCCCACCCGCAATCTGGAGCTGGAAGCCGGGTAATGGTGGCCAGTTCGCCTCCATCAACCGGCCCGTGGCCGGGGCGACGCATGACAAGGAGCTTCCGGTCGGGCGGCATCCGTTGCAGCTCTATTCGCTGGCGACGCCAAACGGCGTGAAGGTGACCATCATGCTCGAGGAGTTGCTTGAGCTTGGCTTTTCAGGGGCGGAGTACGATGCCTGGCTTATTCGCATCGCGGACGGCGACCAATTCGGCAGCGGTTTCGTGGGCGTTAATCCCAACTCGAAAATTCCGGCGTTGCTGGACCGCAGTGGACCGGCGCCGATCCGGGTATTCGAGTCAGGCGCGATCCTTGTTTATCTGGCCGAGAAGTTCGGCGCGTTACTGCCCACGGAATTGGGGCCGCGGGCGGAGTGCCTGTCCTGGCTGTTTTGGCAGATGGGCGCCGGACCCTTTCTCGGCGGCGGTTTCGGCCATTTCTACGCGTATGCCCCAACCAAGATCGAATACGCCATCGACCGGTTCGCGATGGAGGTGAAGCGGCAACTCGACGTGCTGAACCGTCGCCTGGCTGAGACCGAGTATCTGGCCGGTGACGGTTATACGATCGCCGATATAGCGGTCTGGCCGTGGTACGGGGCGCTGTGTCAGGGCAAAGTCTACGGGGACGCGGCAACGTT
>JANPPS010000271.1:0-15629 GCA_031428635.1 Rhodospirillales bacterium | reverse complement strand
GGCGCCGGGGCAGTTACCGCCGGGCACGTTGAGGCATGGGCGGGCCGACCTCGACGCCGTGCAGCGCCGCGTTGCCGCCTACCCCGGGGTCAGCGCCATCATCTATGACCAGGTCTGCGCGACCGAGAAGCGCCGCCGTCGCAAGCGGGGCACGCTGGCCGCCGCCGAAATGCGCGTCGTGATCGACCCGCGCGTGTGCGAAAACTGCGGCGACTGCACAACGCAAAGCAACTGCATCGCGATCGAGCCCATCGACACCGATTACGGCCGCAAGCGCCGTATCAGCCCCACAAGCTGCAACACCGACCTATCGTGCCTGAAGGGGTTCTGCCCCAGCTTCGTTACCACGACCGCACCGGCCGCCACGGCCGACGCATCGCCCTGGCTGATGCAGGAGGAGGCGCTGGTGGCCGCCCTGCCCGCCCCCGACCTGGCACCGATGCCCTGGCGCGGGCTGTTTGCCGGTATCGGCGGCGGCGGGATCGTGACGTGCGGCGCGATCGTGGCGATGGCAGCCCATATTGAGGGTCGGCAGGTCAGCACGCTCGATTTCACCGGGCTGGCGCAAAAGAATGGCGCGGTCGTTTCGCATGTACAGATCGCAGATACCGGTCTGGATGTTGTGCGGATACCGTTGGGCTCGGCGAACCTGCTGCTGGGCGCCGACCTTGCCGTGGCTGCAGGGGCCGACGTGTTGGGGCGGTGTGGACCGGGCGCCGTTGTGATCGGCAACCTAGACCTGCAGGCGGGAGCCGCGTTCCTGACCAATCGCGACCTACGCATCGATGGTGGGCTGCATCGCCGGGTGATCGAACGGCGGACGGATGCGGGCCGCAGCCTATACCTGCGCGGCGCGGCACTGGCAGAGCGCCTGTTTGGCAACGCACAGGCCATGAACACGCTGCTACTGGGTATCGCGTGGCAGCTTGGGTCGGTGCCTGTGGGTGAGGCGGCGCTGATGCAGGCCGTCACGCTGAACGGCACCGCGGTCGCGTTAAACCGCCAGGCGTTTCGCTGGGGACGCATCCTGGCGGCAGACCCGGCGCTGGCCGACGCGATCCTGGCCGACCAGGCCGTGCCGGACCGGGTTACGCCCGACCTGATCGACGCGCGGGCGGACGAACTCATACGCTATGGCGGACCGCTCCTGGGTCCGCGTCTGGCCCGGCGATTTCGTGCGTTGGTGGAGCTGGCGGCGACCGCCGGCCACGATCGGCTGACGCGGGCCGTGGCCGAGGGGTGGTTTCGCGCGCTGGCAATCAAGGACGAATATGAGGTCGCGCGGCTGCATACGCTGGCGGGGCAAGGGGCGGAGGCGACTTTCTACCTCGCACCGCCGCTGCTCACCCGTATCGACCCGGCCACAGGCCGGCCGCGTAAACTGGCGATGTCCGGCCGGGTGATGGCGCCCCTGTTTCGCGTATTACAGCACGGGCGCGTGCTGCGCGGAACGCCGTTGGACGTGTTTGGGTGGCAGGCGGACCGGCGGGCGGAACGTGCGCTCACGGACCGGTATGAGCGTGACATCCGCCACGCCATGGCAACGTGGCGTCCGGATACGCTGGACGCGGCCGTGTCGTTGGCGGAGCTGCCGATGCACATCCGCGGCTACGGCCCGGTGAAGACCGCAAGCATTCAGGCGGCCGAGCCGCAGCGGGCGGCACTGCTGACACGGCTGAGCGCGGCGCGGCAGTCGGTGGCTGCCTAATCCTTTTGTTCGGGGCGGCCCGAGCCTATGTCTCGATAAGGGAGAAACGAACATGCTCGACCACACCGATCCGAACGCGCTCATTGTCGAAACAGCCCGCCGGTTTGCGCAGGAAAGGCTGGCCCCAACCGCCGCCGCCCGCGAAGCACTGGGCCGTATCGAGCCGGAGATCATCGCCGAATTGGGCGAGATGGGCTTCTTGGGCGCGACCAACAGCGCCGAGTGGGGCGGTTCCGAAATCGACTACGAGACGTATGCCCAGGTCATCGAGGAGATCGCCGCCGGTGATGGCTCGGTTTCCACCCTCGTCAGCGTGCACAACGCGCCGACCTGCGAAATTCTGGAACGGTTCGGCACGCACGCACAAAAGGAGCAGTGGCTGCGCCCGATGGCGAGCGGCCAGGTGGTGGCAAGCTTCGCATTGACCGAAAGCGGCGCCGGATCGGACGCGAGCAGCGTGCGGACCCGGGCAGTACGGACCAACAGCGGCTACGTCATCAACGGAAGCAAGCAGTTCATCAGCAACGCCTCCGTCGGCAAGACGACGATTATCTTCGCAGTGACCGACCCGGACGCAGGCAAAAAGGGGATTTCAGCCTTTGTGGTGGCGAACGACTCGCCCGGCTTCAGCGTCGCACGGGTCGAACATAAACTGGGGCAAAAGGCTTCGGACAGCTGCGCACTCGCGTTTGACGATCTGCAGGTCGATGACAGTCAGCGCATCGGGGCCGAGGGCGAGGGCCTGAAGATCGCACTCAGCACGCTGGAAAGCGGGCGCATCGGCATTGCGGCACAAAGTGTTGGTATGGCCCGGGCGGCGCTGGATTTCGCGATCGCGTATGCGAAAGAACGTAAGCAGTTCGGCCGCCCGATCATCGAACATCAGGCCGTGGGTTTCCGGCTCGTGGAGGCCAAGACCAAGCTGGCGGCGGCACGCGAACTGACGCTGCGGGCTGCCCGCTTGAAGGACGCAGGCCGCCCGGCGCTGGAAGCGGCCGCAATGGCCAAGCTGTTTGCATCCGAAGCGGCGGAAAGCATCTGCTCGGCCGCTATCCAGACGTTGGGTGGGTATGGATATCTGGCCGATTATCCGGTCGAGCGGATCTATCGCGACGTGCGCGTATGTCAAATTTACGAAGGGACGTCGGACGTCCAGAAGATTATCCTACAACGGATGCTTTGATAGCAAAGCCGACTAATACAACCCGGAGTCGTTAATCTTTAATACTTATTCTGTCCTTGAAAGGGCGGGCCCCAACGTCATCTGCGGGGCTCGCCTAACATGGAGACTTACAAATGGCTCACGATATCGTTGACACTGCAGTCGCCGCTGGTTCGTTCAAGACCCTCGTTGCGGCCGTAACTGCCGCCGGCTTGGTGGACACCTTGAAGGGCGCTGGCCCGTTCACCGTGTTCGCTCCGTCGGACGACGCTTTCGCCAAGCTGCCGGCCGGTACGGTCGAAATGCTGGTGAAGCCAGAGAATAAGGCCAAGCTGACCGCAATCCTGACCCTGCACGTCATGTCGGGTAAGGTTATGGCCGCCGACGTGACTGGGAAGAAGCTGACCCCGGCGTCGGTTAATGGCGAGGCGCTGAACGTCGACGGCACGAATGGCGTGACCGTCAATGGCGCGCATGTCACCACGGCCGACATCGCATGCACCAATGGCGTGATCCACGTGATCGACGCCGTGCTGATGCCGAAGGCCTAAATCGGTCGCACCCCTGGGCCGGTGGTCCAGGGGTGCCTTCCTCGGGGTTGCACCAAGCGCCCCCGCGCGGCATGAGACGCCTCCAGATTGGAGATGCCCGCCGCCCATGATGTACTTTAGCCGATTGAAGGTCACATCGATCGTCGGCATCTGTCTGCTGGGCCTGCTACTGTGCCTTCCTAACTTTTTTCCGGCGCCCGTGTCTTGGATACCGTGGCGACAGGTACGCCTGGGCCTCGATTTACGCGGCGGTAGCTATCTCCTGCTTGAGGTCGATATGGCGACCGTGTTGCGGGAACGGCTGGATACAGTTGCTGACACTGCCCGCGGCGTCTTGCGCACGGCGCGTATCGCGGCGGCCCCCGTCGTGCAGCCCGATCAATCCCGCGTGCTGATCCGGCCGACCAACCCGGCGCAAGTGGAAGACCTCGGTCGCTTGCTGCGCACCGCGGCCACATCCCAGGGCGAACCGCCTGAGTTTGAGACGACGGTCACGCCGACCGAAGTCACATTGGCGTTATCGCCCCAGGCCCTCCGTGACCGGGCATCGAGTGCTGTGACCCAATCGATCGAGATCATACGTCGCCGCATCGACGAGACGGGAGTGCTTGATCCGCAAATCACGCGCCAGGGCGATAGCCGCATTGTGGTGCAGCTGCCGGGTGTCGAGGATCCAAACCGGATCAAAGAGCTCATCGGTCGTACGGCACGCATGACGTTCAGGCTGCTGGATGACACGGCAAACATGGCCGGACCGCCACCGCCCGGCGTGGATTACCTTATTGATGACAGCAGTGCAGGCGCCCGGCTGCCGGTGCGGCGGCGGACAGAGGTCGACGGCGCGAACCTCACGGATGCCCGACCGGGCCAGGATAACCAGCGTGGGCAGTGGGTCGTAAACTTCACGTTCGATAGCGTGGGCGCCCGCAAGTTTGCAGATGTCAGTAGTGCCAACGTAGGCCGCCGGTTCGCTATCGTGCTCGATGACCACGTGATCAGCGCGCCGGTAATCAACGAGGCCATTCGTAACGGCCGCGGCCAGATCAGCGGCAACTTTACGGCCGGTAGCGCTCAGGACCTTTCTGTCTTGCTGCGCGCCGGTGCGCTCCCCGCGCCGCTCACGGTGATCGAGGAGCGGAGTGTCGGGCCTGAGCTAGGAGCCGACAGCATTCGCGCGGGCGCACTGGCGTTGGGGGTCGGGTTCCTGTTGGTCGTAGCCTACATGGGCACCTTCTACGGCCTGTTCGGCTGGTTCGCGAATCTGGCGCTGCTGTTCAACCTGTTCCTGCAGGTGGCGGTGCTGTCACTGCTCGAGGCGACTCTGACGCTGCCCGGTATGGCCGGCATTCTGTTAACGCTAGGCGTGGCGGTGGACGCCAACATCCTGATCAACGAACGGGTGCGGGAGGAAGTGAAGAATGGGCGTACGCCGCTCAATGCATTGGAGACAGGATTTCGCCGGGCCTACAGCACGATCATCGACAGTAACGCGACCGCCTTTTTGGCGCATGTGATGCTCTTTATCTTTGGATCGGGTCCGGTACGCGGATTTGCCGTCACGATTACCGTGGGGATCGTCACCACGTTGTTTACCGCAACGCTGGTGGCGCGAATGTTGATGGTCCGCTGGTACGTGTCTACTCGCCCTGCCATGTTGCCGGTGTAACGCATGCTGTATCGTCCTTTATTCCGCCTGGTGCCCGATGGCACGACGATCCAGTTCATGCGCGGCCGTTACCTTGGCCTGGCTACGTCTGCCGTCTTGTCGCTTGCGTCGCTCGTGCTGTTCTTCCACCCCGGCCTGCGTCTGGGCATCGACTTTCGCGGCGGCGTGGTGATGGAGGTTCGCACTCCTGGCCCAGCCAACTTCGACGCGTTGCGGGTTGGCCTCGCGCAGGCGAAGGTCGTAGACGCCGGGCTGCAACGGTTCGGTGGTGAGGATCAGGTGCGCATCCGGCTGGATCCGCAGGGTGACCAGAACGCGACCGAGGCGACCGTCTCCCGCGTGCGACAGGGGCTAGAGGCCGCGGCGCCCGGTACCCGCATCGTACGGACCGACGCGGTGGGTGCCAGTGTATCGCAGGAGCTGTTTCAGAACGGCATGCTGGCGCTGGGGATCAGCCTGCTGATGATCCTGATCTATATCTGGTTCCGGTTTGAGTGGCAGTTTGCCGTCGGTGCCGTGGTGACACTCCTGTTGGACGTGACCAAGGCGATCGGCTTTCTGGTCGTCACCCGCATCGAGTTTGACCTGGTTATGGTGGCCGCGATCCTGACGGTTATCGGATTTTCCACGAACGACAAGGTTGTCGTGTACGACCGAATGCGCGAAAATTTGCGTAAGTACAAAACGATGCCGCTACGGCAGCTGATCGACCTGAGTATTAACGAAACCCTAAACCGTACGCTTGGCACGTCCATGACTATTTTCTTGGCCACACTACCCTTAGCGTTATTCGGCGGGGCATCTTTGCAGGGGTTTGCGATCATGATGCTGTTTGGGATCGTGGTCGGGACAAGCTCCAGCATCTTTATCGCCGCGCCGATCCTGCTGCTGCTCGGCGAAAATCGGCTTCGGCGGGACACGCGTGCGGTGGTCGTAAAGGGCTGACGGTTCCTGGATACCGTGTGGCAGCCGCACGTCACAATATTAGCAAATGCGGCTTTAACGGCTTATTCCCTTGCCTTTGCGCGCCAGTCCACACAACATTTCCCGACGAAAAAGATTAAAGGGAAACGTGCAATGAAGGCCACCACCCGCCTCCTGATGGCGACGACGATGCTTGCCGCCGGCGCCGGTACCGCGACGATGGCTCAGGCCGCCCCGATATATAGCCTGGTCACTACGATTCCGATCAATCAGGGCTCGGTGAAATTCAGTGGATATGACAACAGCACGGTCGATCCGTCGACGCAGCTTTATTACCTGACGGACCGGTCGGCCAGCGCGATCGACGTCATTTCAACCAAGACAAACACACTGATCGAGCGGATTGGCCAGACCGCGGGCTTCGGCGGCGTGTCGACCAGCAACGATACCGCGGGCCCAAACGGTATCTCCATCACGACGCTTACGGATGGAACCAAGCTGCTGCTGGCCGGAAACACGGCCCCCAACAGCACCGTGGGTAATGTCATCGCGTTTAATCTCGCCTCGAATGGGCTGACGGTGAACCAGACCCGTACCCTGACGACGGCAAACGCCTCGACGCCGACCCCGGCCAACCGGGTTGACGGGGTCGTATACTCACCCCTTACCAACACGATCCTGGCGGCCAATAACGCATCGACGCCGGGTGTGATTACGACGTTGAGCAACGCGGACGGCCACATCATCAATACGCTGCTGTTGAACGGCGCGGGCGGCGCGCCGAATGGCCAGGGCAACGGGGTCGAGGGGCCGATCTATGACACGCTAACCAAGACCTTCTTCGTTGCCATTCCAAACCTTACATCCGATTCGACCGGTGCCGGAACTGGCGGCGGCGGCGTGGTGGAAATTAACCCGGCCACTGGGGGGCTGCTCCGGACATTCGACTTCGACGCGCTGGGTGCATCCGGCGCGTGTAACCCCAACGGCGTCGTACAGGGCGCAGGGGGCGTGATCGGCGTCGCCTGCGGAACATCCGGCACCATTGCTGCCCCGGGTCTCACCCTATTCCTCGATCCGGCAGCCAATGGCGGAAAAGGCTCGATTACCACGTCCGACGCGGTGGCCGGCGCAGACCAGATCGCATTCGACCCGACTGCCGGCGTATATTTCGAGGCTGCCCGGTTCGCCCTTCCGAGCGGTGCGGAGGGTGCCACCCCACTCCTCGGGATCTTTAACAGCGACGGGTCCTTTTCGCAGAGCATCTCGATCACATACAATGATCATTCCGTGGCAGTGGATCCCGTCACGCACGAGGTTCTGGTCGCGTTTGGTGCCTCGACCAAGTCGCCGAGCTCGTCGACGTTCCCGAATTGCAGCCTCGGATGCGTCGCGGTGTTCGCACCGGCGACAACCGTGCCGGAGCCGACGAGCATCGCATTAATGATGACAGGCCTGATTGGTGCTGCGGCTGCCATGGGACGCCGCAGCCGGCGCGAGTAGTCGCGTCCGGATCGGCTCCCCCACATCCGCCGTGTGGGGGAGCCGTATCCAACAGGTCCCGTACGGACGAAACCGCCTACCCGAATACGTCCTGATACAAATGGATGATCTCGTTCGCATCCGGCACCCGCGGATTATTACCCGGGCTGCCGCTTGCTAACGCCTGCTCCGCCATGACGGGCAGCGCGTCCGTCCACTCGGCCGGGTCGATTCCAAACGCGCGGGGGGTCGGCACCGCAAGGGCCACGTTTAGCGCCACCAGCCCCGCCACCAGCTTGGCACCCGCCACGGTGTCGTCATCGCCCGGTGCCGCCATACCAATCGTACGCGCCGCCACGGCATAGCGCGCCGGCGCTGCCGCCAACCCGAACGCCGTCACCGCCGGCAGCAGCATCGCATTGCTCAGTCCATGCGGCACGTGAAAGCGCGCACCGATCGGGCGGCTCATGCCGTGCACCAACGCCACCGAACTGTTGGTGAACGCGATCCCGGCCTGCATTGCGCCAAGCATCATTGCCTCCCGCGCCGGGCGATCGTGCGGCTGCGCGTATGCCGTGCGCAAATGGCCGCCAATCAAACCCATCGCTGCCAGCGCCTGCGTATCCGCGTACGGGTTGGCGCGGCGGCTCACATACGCCTCCAGCGCGTGGGTCAGGCTATCGACACCCGTGTCGGCCGTGATGCGCGGCGGGACGGTGAACGTCAGTTCGTAATCGACCAGTGCCGCCAGCGGCAGGGCGGCGAGGCCCGCGATCAGCATCTTCTCACCCCGTTCGGTGTCGGTGATGACGGTAAAGCGCGTGGCTTCCGACCCGGTGCCGGCGGTGGTGGGAATGGCGATTACCGGCAGGGCCGGTGCGTCGTTCTGCAACGGCACCTTGTAGTCGCGCATGTGGCTACCCGCCCCCCGCGCCCGGCCCGCGGCGAGGATCGCGATTGCCTTAGCCGTGTCGATCGGGGAGCCGCCGCCGAACCCGATCAAGCAGTCATGCCCCGCCAATAGCGCCACGCCCGCATCGATCACGGTATCCGTCGGCTCCGGCACTGTGTCCGAAAACACCGTCGCGACCACGCCTGCGGCCTGTAACGGATCAAGGCAGCGGGCGAGTAGGCCGGAGCGGACCATGTACGGGTCCGTCACCAAGAATGGCCGCGACAGGCCAAGCGTCGCCAGCACGCCCGCTAGCTCCCCCACGGCACCAGCACCCACGCGGATCAGGCGCGGGGCAACAATGGTAGCTATCACAGGCGTCACCATTATCGGGCCCCCGCCCGTTCGGCATACAGCGCCAAGCGTCGCGCGGCGGCGGGAGCCAGTGGGGCTTCTGCCAGCGTGGCGAGGGGCGGCAACTCGTTCGCGCGGTGGCAGGCGACTTGGGCGGTGGCGACAGGTAACAAAACAGGGTCCTCCAGACGGCAGCGGTCGATCACGTACGGGCAGCGCGGGGCGTAGCGGCACCCCTGCCCGGTCTCGGCGGCCTCGGTCACGACCGGGCGTATAGTCGTATGGCCGGGGTCGGGGCGCGGGATCGCGGCCAGCAGGGCACGGGTGTAGGGATGGCGCGGGTCGTCATACACGGCGGCGCGTGGCCCGATCTCAACAATGCGGCCGCGATACATGACCGCCACTCGGTCCGCGACCTGCCGCACCACGGCCAGATCATGCGCGATGAACAAATACGACAGACCTAACCGGGCCTGCAGATCCTGCAGCAAATTCACCACCTGCGCCTGGATCGACACATCGAGCGCGCTTACCGGCTCGTCACACACAACCAGCGCCGGCTCCACCGCTAGTGCCCGGGCGATGCCGATGCGCTGGCGCTGGCCGCCGCTGAACTCGTGCGGGTAACGGCCAGCCTGGGCCGGTGACAGGCCGACCAGATCCAACAGGGCGGCGACGCGATCACGCCGAGTAGCCGCCGTGCCGACGCCGTGCACAACCAGCGGCTCGGCCACGATCGCCTGCACGGTCATGCGCGGATTGAGCGACGCAAACGGGTCCTGAAACACCATCTGCATCCGGCGTCGCACCCGGCGTAGCGCCGCACCGCCCAGCCCCGTGATGTCCTGCCCGTCGAACAGCACCTGCCCGGCCGAGGGCTCCAGCAGCCGCATCGCCAATCGCGCGGTGGTGCTTTTGCCGCAGCCACTTTCACCGACCAGGGCCAGGGTTTCACCAGCGGCCACGTCGAAGCTGATGCCGTCCACCGCCGGGACCGGCGCCCGGCCATAGCGTTTGACCAGATTGCGGGCGGATAGCAGCGTCACGCGAAAGCCTCGACCGGGGCGCGGATGCAGGCGGCAGTATGGGCGGGGGCCAGTGCGGTCAGTGCCGGGTCGATTTGCGCACAATCGGGGGCGGCGAACACGCAGCGTGGCTGGAACCGGCAACCGACCGGCACCGTGCCCGGGGCTGGCACCGCGCCCTCGATCGCCAATAGCCGCGTGCCCGGCGGCGCGTCCATACGCGGGATGCTGCCCATCAGCCCCAGCGTGTACGGGTGCAACGGATCGGCGAACAGGTCGCGGGTCGACGCCTGTTCCACCACCCGGCCCGCGTACATGACGGCCACACGATCCGCCATTTCCGCCACAACGCCCAAATCATGCGTGATCAGCAGGATCGCCATGCCAGTCTGCGCTTGCAGGTCCCGTAGCAGATCCAGCACTTGTGCCTGCACTGTCACATCGAGCGCGGTCGTCGGTTCGTCGGCGATCAGCAGCGCCGGATCATGCACCAGCGCCATGGCGATCATGACGCGCTGGCGCATGCCGCCGCTCATTTGATGGGGATAATCGTGCACGCGGTCGGCGGCGCGGGCGATCCGCACGCGGTCCAGCGCGGCCACGGCCCGGCGACGCAGTTCGGCACCGGGCGTCACCCGATCATGGGCGCGCATAGCCTCCGTAATCTGGTCCCCGACCGTGTAGGCTGGGTTCAGGCTGGTCATCGGCTCCTGAAAGATCATCGCGATCTTACGCCCGCGCAGGTCGCGCATGGCCCGGGCCGGATGCGTCAGAAGGTCGCGGCCGTCAAACTGGATCCGGCCCGCCGCAATCCGCCCGGCATCGGGCACAAGCCCCATGATCGACAGCGACAGCATGGACTTGCCACACCCGCTCTCGCCCACAATGCCCAGCGTCTCACCCCGGCCGATCGACAGGCTTACCCCATCGACGGCTGCGACGGGTCCGAAGACCGTGCGCAGCCCGTCGATGGTCAGCAGCGGCTTAGGAACGATAGTCAGGCTTGTCGTTTTCGATCAGGCGCAGGCAAGAATCCCACATCATCTCGTAATGCTCGAGCCGACCCTCACGCTGAAACTGCTCGGCGGTGTGTACGCGTACGGCCTCAGGCGGGGTAACCAACTCGGTACCGCCCGACAGCGCCGCAATCTGCGCCTGGCATGCGCGCTCCAGGTAGTAGATGTTGTGGAACGCCTCCGGGATCGTACGCCCGGCGACCAGTAGGCCATGATTCTGCAGGATCATGGCGTCGTGCGTGCCCAAATCCCGAACCAGGCGGTCGCGCTCGTCCAGATCAAGCGCCACGCCCTCATAGCCATGATACGCCAGGTGGCCGTAGAACTTTAGCGCATGCTGGCTGATCGGCAGCAGCCCGTGCTTCTGCGCCGCGACCGCCATGCCGGCGGCGGTATGGGTGTGGATCACGCATGACAGCTCGGGCCGGGCCATGTGGATGGCCGAGTGAATGCAGAACCCAGCCGCGTTTACCTGCCGGCTGCTGGCGCCGTCCTGAACGATGTTGCCATCGAGGTCGATGCGCACCAGGTCCGAGGCCCGCATCTCATGGAATTGTACGCCGTACTGGTTAATCAGAAAGTGATGGTCCGGCCCCGGCAGACGGGCGCTGAGGTGCGTGTAAATCAAGTCGGTCATGCGGAAATGCGCGACCAGGCGGTACAAGGCCGCGAGGTCGCAGCGGACCTGCCATTCCTCCGACGATACGCCAGCCATGGCGGATGGGGGCACAGATGCGTTCATAACGGCTCTCCCTTTTTTTGTTACCTTATTGTCGGACCGGGGGTGCGCCTAGGTCAATGCCTTCTTGATGGCGTCGTTGACCAGCGCCGGATTACCCTTGCCGGCCATCGCCTTCATCACCTGGCCCACGAAGAAGCCAAACAGCTTTTCCTTGCCCGATTTGTACTCCGCCAGCTTGTCCGGGTTGGCCGCCAGCACGGACTGCACGGCGGTGTCGATCGCGCCGGTGTCCGTTACCTGACGCAGGCCGCGGGCTTCGACGATCGCGGCCGGGTGCTCACCCGTATCGACCATGGCCTCCAACACCTCCTTGGCGATGCGGCCGTTGATGGTGTTGTCGGCCAGCAGGTCCATGAGGCCGCCCAGCGCCGCGGCACTAACGGGGCTATCGGCGATGCTGCGCCCGGTGCGGTTCAATGCGGCGAAGAAGTCGCCCGTCATCCAGTTCGCCACCATTTTCGGATCGCGTCCGGCGGTCACGGTTTCGTAGAACGCGGCCGTTTCCTGATCCGCCACCAGCACGGCGGCGTCGTAGGGGGTCAGTCCGTGCTGCGTCACGAACCGGGCGCGCTTGGCGTCCGGCAGTTCCGGCAGGGCCAGGCGCAGCGTCTCGACCCATGCCTCGTCCAATACGAGCGGCAGCAGGTCCGGATCGGGGAAGTAGCGATAGTCGTGCGCGTCTTCCTTGCTGCGTAGGCTGCGGGTTTCGCCGCGGGCTGGGTCGAACAGGCGGGTCTCCTGCCGGACCTCGCCGCCGCTCTCCCACACCTGCACCTGACGCACGGCCTCGGCCTCGATCGCCTGCATGACGAAGCGCACGCTGTTCACGTTCTTCACCTCGCACCGCGTGCGGAACGGCTCGCCATGGCGGCGCACGCTCACGTTCACGTCGGCGCGCATCGACCCCTCCTCCATATTACCGTCGCAGGTGCCGAGGTAGCGTAAAATCGACCGCATCTTACGCAGGTACGCGCCGGCCTCCTCCGGGCTGCGCATGTCGGGCTCGCTCACGATCTCCATCAGCGCCACGCCGGAGCGGTTCAAATCGATGAAGCTGCGTGCCGGGTCCTGATCGTGTAGCGACTTACCCGCGTCCTGCTCCAGGTGCAGACGGGTAACGCCGATGCGCTTGGTGGTGCCGTCCGACAACTCGACCTCGACCGCGCCAGCGCCGACCACGGGGTGGAATAACTGGCTGATCTGATAGCCGGCGGGCAGGTCGGCATAGAAGTAGTTCTTGCGGTCGAATTGACTGACTAGGTTTATCTGCGCGCCCAGGCCCAGACCGGTGCGGACCGCCTGCGCCACGCATTCCTGGTTGATGACGGGCAGCATGCCGGGGAATGCGGCGTCGACGAAGCTGACCTGGCTGTTGGGTGGCGCGCCATATGCGGTTGCGGCGCCGCTGAACAGCTTGGACTGGCTCACGATCTGGGCGTGGACCTCCAGCCCGACCACGATCTCCCACGGACCGCTGGTGCCCTCGACGATGTAGCTCATGCTGGCCTCCGGGGGGTTGTGTCGAAGCCGGCCGCACGCTCGATGACGGCGGCGGCGGCGAACACCGTCTCCTCATCGAACGGACGGCCGATGATCTGTAGGCCGAGCGGCAGGCCGGCCCCGTCCAGGCCCGCCGGCACGGAAATCGCGGGCACGCCGGCCAGGCTGGCGGGGACGGTGAATACGTCGTTCAGGTACATCGTTACCGGGTCGGCCATGTTCTCGCCCTGCGCGAACGCGGCACTCGGTGCAGTGGGGGTCAGCAGCGCGTCCACCTGCGCGAAGACTTCGGTAAAGTCACGCTGGATCAGCGCACGGATTTTCTGCGCCCGCAGGTAGTACGCGTCGTAATACCCGGCCGATAGAACGTAGGTGCCGATCATAATGCGCCGCTTTACCTCCGCCCCGAACCCGGCCGCCCGGGTCTGTTCATATAGTTCGGTCAAGTCGTCGCCGGGCACGCGTAGGCCGTAGCGGACGCCGTCGTAGCGGGCGAGGTTCGATGATGCCTCGGCCGGGGCCACGATGTAGTACGTGGCCAGACCGTATTTGGTGTGCGGCAACGACACGTCGACGATTGTGGCGCCGGCGTCGCGTAACCAATCCAGGCCCTGCTGCCAGAGGGCCGCGATCTCGGGCGCCATGCCGTCGGCCTGGTATTCCCGGGGTACCCCGATGCGCAGTCCCTTGACGCCACGGGCGCAGGCGGCGGCAAAATCCGGCACCGGCCGGTCGGCGCTGGTGCTGTCGCGCGGGTCGAAGCCGCTCATGCTCGTCATCAGTACCGCCGTGTCGGCGACGGTGCGCGCGATCGGGCCGGCCTGATCGAGCGACGATGCAAAGGCCACGATGCCATAGCGGGAGCAGCGACCATAGGTCGGCTTCATACCCACAAGGCCGCAGAACGCCGCCGGTTGGCGGATCGATCCGCCGGTGTCGGTCGCCGTCGCACCGAGTGCCAGGCCCGCCGCCACCGCTGCCGCCGATCCGCCGGACGACCCGCCGGGCACTAATAAACGATCCGCCGTCGACCATGGGTTGACGGTGGGGCCATAGGCGGAAGTCATGGTGCTGGACCCCATCGCGAACTCATCGAGGTTCGCCTTACCCACGAACACCGCGCCGTCCCGCAATAGCTGCGCCGTGACGGTGCTTTCGTAGGGGGGAATGAACGGCTCCAGCATGCGGCTGCCGGCGGTGGTACGAATTCCGGCGGTACAAAACAGGTCCTTGATTGCCAGCGGCAGGCCCAGCAGCGGGCGCGTATCGCCCTGGGCCAGCGCCACGTCGGCGGCGTGCGCCTGCGCGGTCGCCTGTTCGGCTGTGACGGTGATGAACGCGTTCAACCGCGGCTCCTGCGCCTCGATCTGGTTCAGATGCGCGGCCGTCAACTCGGCGGCCGAGAAAGTGCGTTTTGCGAGGCCCGCGCGGGCCTCAACGAGGGTCAGGTCGGTGAGCGTCATTCGACAACTTTCGGTACCGCGTAGAATGGGCCATCTGGCCCGGGGCCGCGATCGGGCGCGTTGGCTAGTACTTGGTCCGTGATGCCGCCATCGGTCACGACATCGGGCCGCAACCGCAACGCCATCTGTGCGGCACCCGTCAGCGGATCGATGCCGGTCACATCCACTTCGTTCAACTGCTCGATCCAGCCTAGGATGCCGCCGATTTCCTGCGCGAGCGCTGCCTCATCCCCCGCTGGGACATGTAGGCGCGCGAGTTTCGCAACCCGGCGGATAGTGGCTTCGTCGATCGGCATTCGCGTCCTGATGCTGGAGTTCGGCAAGGGCCAGGACCATAACGGCCCCCATGACCTTGTTCAATATAAGTGAGTTACGGGCGGGGCTACCGTCGGGTCAACGGCTGATCGGGTTGGACCCGGGGGCCAAGGTGATTGGCGTGGCGCTGTCGGATGCGACGTGCCTGTTGGCATCGCCATGGGGATCGGTGCGCCGGGGTAAGCTGGCGGCGGTGGCGGACGAATTGCGCCGTATTGGCGCGAAGGAGGGGGTGGGCGGCCTGGTGGTGGGCTGGCCGCTGTCGATGGATGGCACGATGGGCCCGGCGGCGCAGGCGGTGCGGGATTGGGCGCTGGCGCTGTCGGACGTGTTGGGGTGGCCGGCGGCGTTGTGGGATGAGCGGCTTTCGTCATCGGCGGTGAACCGATTTTTGATCACCGAACTGGACGCGACCCGGCGGCGGCGCGCGGCGATCGTGGATGCGATGGCGGCGGCGTATATTCTGCAGGCGGCGTTGGATGCGAGTGAGCCGAAATTATGCGCACCTAGTGGGCGGTATCAATGACCTGGCATGGCCCTCTGACGAGGAACCGCCGCTTAATGCAGGCTTGCCCGAGCGCGCACCTGCAGCCCACCTGGGGCGCGCTGCACCTTCGCTAAACGACGGATTGGGCGTACTTCGGCGCGTGGGTAGCGTCGGAGCCTGCCAGCGCCGATCACGACAAATTGAGCTGCTGCCGGTTTGGTGGACACGCAGCTTAAGCCGACGCTTTGATCCGCTCGAATTCCATAGGGCTGAGATACCCGTTGGTCGAGTGGCGTCGGCGCGGGTTGTAGAACCTCTCGATGTAGTCGAACACGTCAGCCC
>JANPPS010000270.1:0-49331 GCA_031428635.1 Rhodospirillales bacterium | reverse complement strand
GGTGCTGCTGTTCGGCAGCGTGTTCCAGCCGGTCACCATCCTGTTGAGCCTGCCGCTGTGCCTTGGCGGGGTGATCCTGGCATTGCTGGTGACGGGACAGCCGATCAGCATGCCGGTGGTGATCGGCATCTTGATGCTGATGGGTATTGTAACTAAAAATGCGATCATGTTGGTGGATTTTGCGATCGAACGCCGGGCGGCCGGTATGGAGCGTAGTGCGGCCGTGATCGACGCCGGGCGCACACGGGCGAGGCCGATCGTCATGACCACGATCGCGATGGTGGCGGGGATGATACCCAGTGCCCTGGGCGTGGGTGAGGGTGGTGAGTTCCGGGCGCCCATGGCCATCGGCGTGATCGGCGGGCTAATTGTCAGTACGCTGCTGTCGCTTGTTTTCGTACCGAGCTTTTTCACCGTGATGGACGACGTGCAGCGCCGGACGGGCCGGCTGTTCGGACGGTTGCTGACGCCACGCGACGCAACGCCGAACCCGGCATCGGCCCGGCCGCGCCCGCCGGCTGCCCCGGCCCCGGCCCCGGCGGAATAATGGATCGTCTGATCGCAGGATATCGCCGGTTCCGCACGGAGACCTGGCCCACCCAGCGTGCACGGTATCAGGCGCTGGCCGAGGCCGGGCAGCGACCGCACACGCTGGTGGTGGCGTGCAGTGATAGCCGCGTCGACCCGGCCACTGTGTTCGACGCCGGGCCGGGCGAGCTGTTTGTAGTCCGCAACGTCGCCGCCCTGGTTCCACCCTGGCAACCCGATGGCCGCGATCACGGCACCAGCGCGGCGCTGGAATTCGGCGTGCGCGTGCTGGGCGTGCAGCGGCTGGTGGTGATGGGCCACGCGCAGTGTGGTGGCATTCACGCCATGTTGCACGGCGCGCCCGACGTTGCGCAAGATTTCGTCGTACCCTGGATGGCGATCGCCCGGGACGCCCTTACGCCGGGTATGACAGACAATGAGGCAGAGGCTGCGGTCGTGCGTCTTTCGCTCGCAAACCTGCGCACGTTCCCGTGGATCGCGTCGGCAGAGGCAGCCGGGACGTTGCAGGTGACCGGAATGCGATTTGGCATTCACACCGGCGTGCTGTCCCGGCTAGGCCCGGACGGATTCACGCCGGTGGAGTAACGGGCTTAGCGGGTCGGCTTGGCCCGGCGCGTGGTAGTGGCGCGGGTCGTGGTTTTCTTGGCCGGCGTCGGTGCCTCTTCAGCCACGGCCGGGGCAGCACCCGCGGTGACGGTCACGGCGACCTGAAGCGGTTGTTCGGCACCACCGCCGGCGGGACGCAGCATGAGTGTGAAGGCGTCGGCGCCCGTGTAGCCGGCAAAGGGTGTGTATTCGACGCGCGTGCGGCTATTCACTTTTTGCGTGTACACCCGGCCGTGCTCCGGGCGCGTGCCGATCAGTGCAAGCGCGAATGGCTTGTTGCTCGCGTCGGTGACGTAAACGCCGCACCAGCCGTCATTGGTCATGGCGATCGTGGCCGCGGGGCTCGCCTTCAGGTCCGGGGTGGACGCGGTGCAGGTCTTGGCCTGGCCGTCCAGCAGCTCGTCCTGCGCGAACGTCGGCGCGGCGGGCTGCGCGGCGCACCCCTGAAGAGCGAGGGCAGCGAAGGCGGCGAGGGCGACGTGGCGATGGTTCAATAAACTGCTCCTGGTCGGCGTGCGGCCACGGTCTGACACAAGCGGGGCGGCACGGGAAGCGTGGGCGGCTATCGGCCCTTGTAACAACATGCCTTTGCCATTCGCGGCGTTGCGGGTAGATCAATCCTATGCCCGCGCCCGCCATGGATAGAACAACCCGCTCCAACGTCACGCGTCTTGCGATTGCCCAGGCCCTGGCGGGTGCCAACGCCGCTGTCATTTTCGCCACTGGCGCGATCATCGGCGCGACCCTCGCACCCAACCCCGCGTGGGCAACGGTGCCGATCAGCGTGTACGTGGTTGGAATGGCGTTGGGGACGCTACCGACCGGGGCGGTCGCCCGGCATTACGGCCGGCGCGCCGCGTTCATGGCTGGCGGTACGTGTGGCACCATGGCCGGACTGATCGGCGCCGTGGCGCTCTGGATCGGGTCGTTCGAGCTTTATTGCGTCGCCACCCTATGCGCCGGGTTGTACGCCAGCGTGGTTCAAAGCTTCCGCTTCGCCGCTGCCGACGGGGTGGACGCGGCGGTGCGGCCCCGGGCACTCAGCTGGGTTATGGCGGGCGGCGTATTCGCGGGCGTGATCGGGCCGCAGCTGGTGACCTACACCATGGACCTCACGCCCGGGCGGATGTTCGCGGCCAGCTACCTGGCGCAGGCCTGCGTTGCTGTCTTGGCCATGGTGGTGCTGTCAGGCGTCCGCGTGCCGCGTCCGGTGGCGAATGAGGCGCGGGGCCGGCCGTTGGGCGACATCGTGCGTCAGCGGTCGTTTATCGTGGCGGCACTCTGCGGCGTGGTCAGCTACTCGCTCATGAACCTGGTTATGACGTCAGCGCCGCTGGCGATGAAGCTATGCGGGCTGCCGATCGCGTCGTCCAACACGGCGCTGCAATGGCACGTGATGGCGATGTATGGGCCGAGCTTTTTTACCGGCGCGTTGATCACTCGGTTCGGCGCGCCACGGGTCGTGACGGCGGGATTACTGCTGCTGACGGCGGCGGCGGTAACGGGGCTGTCGGGCATCACGGTGCCCCACTTCATGCTGGGCCTGATCCTGCTTGGGCTCGGCTGGAACTTCGGCTTCGTCGGCGCGTCGGCCATGGTGCTGCAATGCCATCGGCCGGAGGAACGGACGCGTGTGCAGTCGTTCAACGACTTCCTGGTGTTCGGCACGATGGCCGTGGGCTCGTTTTCGTCCGGGCAGTTGCTGCAGGTGTGGGGATGGGCGGCGGTGAATTGGGTCGTGTTTCCGCCGGTGCTGCTGGCGGCGGCCGTGCTGCTGTTCAGCGGGCGGCTGCGCCTGCGCGCTCCTGCATTGCAGGCCAGCCCGGGCGACTGAACCGGACTTCGCGCGGTTAACCCCGCAACACGTGGGTCCAGACCTCCTCCGCCGTGCTGTAGCCGTCCGTTTTGCCGTGGCAGTACGCAGACTGGGCAGCCAATTTAGTAGCCGCGCATGAACCGTCTGTCTGGCAGTGCTGGTCGCGAACTTCCCCGGTTCTGGGTCCTGGCTAAACGGCCGGTCGGACCAGGCCGGCTTGGTTACCTATGCGCTCTACCCAATGCCCGCCGCCGGACTCGAACCGGCACGCCTTACGGCCTTGGATTTTAAGTCCAGTGCGTCTACCATTTCGCCAGGCGGGCGCGCTCAATCACGGACGTGCCCCTTTCTCCGCAATCGCGGCGGCGATGTCTAGGGCGCGGCGCAACAACGTCTCACTCGCCTCGGGCGTGCAGAAGGCGCTGTGGGCCGACAACGTGACGTTTGTAAGCGATGTCAGCACGTGACCCGGTGCCAAAGGTTCGTGGTCGAACACATCGAGCGCCGCATGCCGCAGGTGGCCGGACCGCAGCGCCGCCACCATCGCGTCCGAGTCGACGACTGCGCCACGTGCCGTGTTGACGAGGATCGCACCCGGCCGCATCGCCGCGATCCGGCGCGCATCGAGGAAGCCGCGCGTCTCGTCCGTCAGCAGCAGATGCATCGACACGGCGTGGCTTTCAGCCAGTAACTGCTCAAGCGGCACGAACCGTACGCCGGGATCGGTGCGTGGGGTGCGGTTCCACGCGATCACGTCCATGCCGACGCCCCGGGCGATGCGCGCCAACTCCATACCGATACCACCCGCGCCGATTAGGCCGAGCGTCTTGCCGGCCAGCTGCATTCCCTCCTGCCGCGGCCAGCCGCCAGCGCGCACGCCGCGGTCCATGAGCGCCAGTGCGCGCGCGGCCGCAAACAACAGCGCCATCGCGTGCTCCGCCACGGCGGTGTCGCCATAGCCCTTGATGGTGTGAACGGTGATGCCGAGCGTCGCCAGCTCGTCCGGGTCCATATAGCTTCGTGCCCCGGTACCCAGAAAGATCACGTGCCGCACGTCCGGGCACTGGCGCATCGCGTCGGTCGGCATAAAGCTGTGGTCATTCAGGACAACGGTGCGGCCGGCCAGCTTGGCGGGCAGTAACGACGGCTCCACGTGGGCAGCGAGGTTGAGGTCCACCGGCCCGTCAGACGGGCGGCGGATGGCGTGATAGATTGCGGCCATCGCCGGGTCGGCGTCGAGGAACAGGGTGGACATGCGTGCTCCGGTACTAGGGTTGGTGATGGTGGCGGGCCTGGCGGTGCTCGGCAACGGGGCGGCCCTGGCAGACCGCAACGATGGGTTGCCGCCGAAGCCGCCACCGCTGGGTGCCGATGAGCGGCCCACGCCCCCAAACACCGAGTTCCCAAATATTGGTAACCCGGGCCGTGTCGCTCCCGACCGGGTTAGCCCCAATAGCAACGCGCCACGCCCGGGCGAGCAACCCACATCGAGCGGCACCGGCTTCGTCGTGGCCGAGGGCCGGGTGATGACCAACAACCACGTCATCACCGATTGCAGCCGGGTCGCGGTGCGCACGCCGGCAGGCCAGCGGCTAACCGCCCGCGTGGGCCCCATCGACCGCCGGCGTGACCTGGCCTTGCTGATTGTGTCGGCCGAGGTCGGGCCGCCGCTGGCGTTTCGCGACAACCCAGCCATACGGCGGGGGGAGACCGTGATCACCTACGGTTTTCCCTTGTCGGGCCTGCTATCCTCCGGCCCCACGCTGACGACGGGGGACGTAAGCGCGCTGGCCGGCCTGCGTGACGACCCGGCCAACATTCAGATTACGGCGCCGGTCAACCCGGGCAATTCGGGCGGGCCGCTGCTGGATATTCAGGCCAACGTCGTGGGTGTGGTCGTAAGCAAGCTGAACGCCATGCGCACGGCGCAAATGACGGGCGGCGACATACCGCAAAACGTGAACTTCGCCGTGAAGGGGACGGAGGCACTGGCGTTCCTACGCGAAAACAACGTGCGCCCCACCCTCCGTGACAGCACCGGCCCGGACAAGCGCGTGTACGAAGTGGGTGAGGTCGCGAACGCGTCGACGCTGTACATCCTATGCTTCCGCTGACCTGAGTGCCGGGCGCCCCCACCTTCGTACCCGTGGTGGCGCGCCCGGTACCACGGCGGCGGTGGCGGTGGCGAGTGCTGCGCGGGCTGTTCATCCTCGGCGTCTGGCTGGGGCTGATGGGCGTGCTAGCCGTGCTGTGGTTGGCGCGCGACCTACCGCGGCCCGATGCGGCGCTCGATGCGGCCCGGCGCCCCGGGCTGTCGTTGCAGGACCGGTCGGGGGTGATTTTCGCGACCTTCGGTGACGTCGTCGGTGAGCCGCTGCGGTTGACGGACCTACCCCGTGCATTGCCGGCGGCGGCGGTGGCAGTCGAGGACCGACGCTTTTATCGCCATTCCGGCCTCGATTTGATCGGCATCGCGCGGGCCGTTTTTGTGAACGTCACCTCCGGCCGGCTGGTGCAGGGCGGCAGCACCATCACGCAGCAGGTCGCTAAGACCCTGTTTCTCAGCAACGCCCGCACGGTGCGACGAAAAGTGCAGGAGGTGCTGCTGACGATTTGGCTGGAACGTATGTTTACCAAGACCGAAATTCTGGAGATTTGGCTAAACCGCGTGTACCTCGGCGGCGGCGCGTGGGGCGTGGATGCGGCGGCGCGGCTGTATTTCGGCATATCGGCGCGTAACCTGAATGTATGGCAGTCGGCGGTGCTGGCGGGCCTACCGCGTGCCCCGTCCCGCATCAATCCGCGTGCGGACCCGGCAGCGGCGGCGGCGCGGGGGCGGGAGGTGCTGACCGCCATGGCCGATACCGGCGCGCTGACCCGGGTCGAAGCCGATACGGCGGCCGCCCAGATCGCGTTCACGCCCCGGCCGGCCACCGCGGGATGGTTTGCCGAGTGGGTGGCCGAGCAATCCGCCACCATCGTGCCGCCCGGCGCCGACGCGCTGGTGCAAACGTCATTGGACGCCCGGCTGCAGGCGTTGGCGGAGGCGCGGTTGGCCACGGTCCTCGACGGACCAGGTGCTGCGGCCGGGGTGCAGCAGGGCGCCGTCGTGGTGCTGGATGCGACATCGGGGGCGGTGCGGGCGATGGTTGGCGGGCGGGACTGGCGTACCAGCCCGTTCAACCGCGCCGTTGCTGCCCGGCGTCAACCGGGTTCCGCGTTCAAACCATTCGTGTGGCTGGCGGCACTGGAAACGGGGCTTACACCGGACAGCACCGTGCTGGACGCCCCCATCCGCATCGGCGGCTATGCCCCCACTAACTACGACGGGGCGTATCGGGGTGAGGTGACGCTGGAAGACGCGCTGGCGCAGTCGCTCAATACTGCCAGCGTGCGGCTGATGCAGCAGGCGGGCGGGCCGCGCGCGGTGGCGGCAGTGGCGAAGCGGCTGGGTATCGCCGGTTCGCTGCCGCCCGACCTGTCATTGGCACTGGGCACGGGTGAGGTGGGCCTGCTGGAGCTTACGTCCGCCTATGCGCCGTTCGCGAATGGCGGGCACGCTGTGACGGCGTGGGGGATTGGGGCCATGCAGTCCGATGGTAAACGGGCGCCCGTGCCGCACCCGCCGGGCGACGTCGTTATGTCGCCGGAGCAAGCGGCGAACATGCTGCAGATGTTGACCGCCGTTGTGACCCGGGGCAGCGGACGGGCAGCCGCGCTGCCGGGTCGGGCGGTGGCAGGTAAGACCGGCACGACGCAGGATTTTCGTGACGCGTGGTTCATGGGCGTGGTGAGTACCGCGACGGGTCCCGTGGTGGTGGGTGTGTGGTTAGGAAATGACGACGCGCGTCCGATGCGGGGTGTGACTGGCGCGGGGCTTCCGGCGCGGGTGTTTCACGATGTCGCGGCGGAAGTTCGATGATGGAGATGACACTTTTGTGCTATCAGCGGGGCTTTTGCATGTTCAGCGGTTAACGTTTCATGACGAACTTGGCTTCGCCGCCCGAACAGCGTTCGGGGTTGTAGGCGCCGAACCTTCGTTGCTTCACAAGGCTGGCCCATGCAAGTCGTCAACAGTCAGGGCCGTGATGGTGGCGTGTTGCGGATTGCGTCGCCGTTTGGCTGTACGCGTCTTCTCTCAGTCTTTGCGTCCATAGGCACCATCAGGCGCCGCTTCTCGGTAACCGACTGGCTTATCTGCCGACAGATCAGCGTCAACATCGGCAAGCGATTTGGCGCAGGCTGCCTCGTCGCGGTCTCAGCGCTGGATCGTCGTGCGAACCATCGCCTGGCTAAACCGCATTCTCGGCGCTGCCCTACCGAGATACTGAGCGGGGTGTGAGATAAAGTAATATCAAATAAGGTCTTTATCAAAAGCTAACGCTTTATAGAAGTTTACTACCCGATAGCGTTGGTAGTCCGACAAAAAAAATTAATAATCTGAAATACCTAGATTGACTTTGTTTCAAATACGATGCTATATTCCAATCAACAGGGCGCTTTTTATGCTACAGTAATGTAGTATCTGCCTTATAATTTGTAGGGATTAAGTGATGAATATTCGTACTACATACCGACTGAGTGTAATTGGATTAGTGACACTTGCGGGACTATGCGCTGCATTGCCGGCGCGGGCAAACCTCATCACAAACGGTGATTTTGAAACTGGGACGCTATCAAGTTGGATGTCGACCGGGAACGTGGGGATAGCAGCCATGCCATACTTCGGGCTCAGTGAGCCGACTTACGGTAATTACTCGGCCTCCTTTAATGGGGGAGACTCTGTACCGAACGGAGTACTTTACCAGACAATATCGACGGTAGCTGGTACAAGCTATACTGTGGCATTCAATTACGTAGATAACGCCTACGCCTCTGGAAATTCGCAATCAATTACCGCATCCGCTCAGAATGGCGCAGGTCAGACACTATCGAGCCAATCTTATACGTCCAGCGTGCCGACGCAGCCATACTCGCTAAACTTTACCGCTATATCCAGCACTACGACTATTAGCTTTGCAGATTATCCTGACAATAACACTGTCAGTCAGGATGGTATACTTGATAACGTCTCCGCAAACATCGCAACCGCCGTTCCAGAACCCAGCTCACTCGCGCTACTTGTCTTCGGGGCCGCTGGAGTTGTTACGATGCGCCGTCGCGTCTTCAAGGCACAGTAAGCGGCGGTCTGCGGCTTGCTAACGTAGTCATACGCTACGTT
Source organism: Rhodospirillales bacterium (assembly GCA_031428635.1). GTDB lineage: Bacteria > Pseudomonadota > Alphaproteobacteria > Acetobacterales > Acetobacteraceae > JANPPS01. The sequence goes on along the minus strand of JANPPS010000270.1, from coordinate 41,139 downwards.
GACAGTACCGACCGGGAGGCGATCCTTTCGTTTGGATCGCGTCCCGTGCGGGCAGCCTACCTTAAACACTCTTGAGATCCTGTGCTGGTCCGGGAATATGAGGTCAGCGGGGTTGTGGCCGACGTATGGCGACCTGCCTCTCATTTCTCGGCACAGAGACAAGGTGCTCGCCGCCGAAGGGGGGCGGCGACGAGAACCAGAGGCTGAAGGCAGTGGCTACCGCCATTGTTGCGACGGATGCGCTGGCCTCGATAAACATCCCTGGAACTCGATTCACGAGCGCCTCGGCCACTTGAATCTTGGTGATCCAGCTGCGTGTAGGCCGCTATATACGGCGATTATCGTCATGTAGACGTGCCTGCGCCGGACTAGTCATTGGTACGGATTATAGCCGGCGTTTGACTCGGGCCCGGATATGGCAGGCGGCGAGCATTATCGACTGCGTAGGTCTGTGCGAATGCCTGCTACAGCGAATGAAACGCCGGCGGGCGCCCGGTACCCCGCACGTCCGGCGCCCCCGCCCCACGTATCCCGGTGGTGTCCGTCTGGGTCGCCGCCCGCAGCAGCACGGCCACGAACCGGCTGCCCCAGGACAGCGCTGACGTGTCCTGCAGCACCTGCCAGCACGCCTGCCACCGTTGCTGCCGTTCGGCCAGCGGCATCAACAATGCCCGGTCGAGCGCATCCGCCAACCCGGCCGTGACGTGCGGATTAACAATTAGCGCGGCCCCCAACTGGTGGGCGGCACCGGCGAAGCGGGAGAGGATCAGCACGCCGGGATCGGCCGGATCCTGGGCGGCCACGAACTCTTTCGCGACCAGGTTCATGCCGTCCCGCAGCGGCGTCACCAGTCCCACGCGCGCGATCCGCATATAGCCGGCGACCGTGTCCCGCGCGCCGGCCCGGGCCATCAGGCGTAGCGGCGTCCAATCGGGCTCGCTGAACAGGCTGTTGATATGCCCAGCCTCCTGCTCGATCGCTTCCCGCAACTCGCGATAGGCAGCAACTTCGGCCCGGCTCTGCGCGGCGATTTGCAGAAACGTGACTCGGCGATGCCATTCGGGCCGGGTTTCCAGCAGGTGTTGGTACCCGGCCAGGCGCTGCGGCAGGCCCTTCGTCGGGTCCATCCGGTCAACGCCCAGGATTAGGGCCTGACTGCCGATGCTCTCGCGCAGGCGAACGGTTTCGGGCGAGGAAGCAGCCTGGGCGGCGGTGGCGGCGAAGTCCTGCGCGTCGATCTCGACCGGAAACACGCCTAACCGCACGCGGCGTCCATCGACCTCCAGCACATTCTCCGTCACGCGGGTCGCACCAGAAAGGGCCACGGCAGCACCGGCAAAATTGTCGCGGTCATTGGCGGTATGAAACCCGATCAGGTCGGCCCCGAGCAGGTCCAGCACCAATCCTTCGGATTCCGGCACGGTTGCCAGCATGTCGGACGTCGGGAACGGCACGTGTAGGAAAAAGCCGATCGGCACCCTGACACCCTGGGCCCGAAGCAGCGCCGGCAGACCCATCAGATGGTAGTCGTGCACCCACACGAGGTCGTTGGCCGATAATAGCGGCACTAGCGCCGTCGCCAGTTTCGCATTTACGGCGCGGTAGATGGCCGCGTTCTGCCGGTCGAAACTCATCAACTCCGGCATCGAGTGCAGCAGCGGCCACAAGGTGCTGTTGCTGAACGACGTGTAGTACCGCTCGTGTTCGTCGGCCGTAAGGTCGATCGTGGCGTAGTCGACGCCGTCGGCATGGGTCCGATGCAGGGCGATGTCATCCGACACTTGGCCGCTCCATCCGAACCATAGCCCGCCGCGCCGCTGCATGAGCGCGCCTAACGCCACAGCCAATCCGCCGGCCTGCGCGCCGGCGCTCAGGTCGGGAACGCGATTGCTGACCACCACCACGCGGCGGGTTGGGCGCACACCGGGTCGCCGGGCGGTCGCGGTCACTTCAATAGCAAGACGGCGACGGGAAGGTCTGCAAACAGCGACGCGGCTGAAATATGATCCAAAACCGTTGTCTCCCTCTGGTCGGTCAGCACGCTAGCGCACTGGCGACCACCACGATTGCTGGGCACCAGCACCGTGGTTCCGGCCCATACGCTCGCGTTCAGCACGGGCCGATCAATCGCCAGTCCCATCCTGCTTAGTCCGTATGGTAACCGTGTGACAGCGACCATTACAGTTTGTTCGCCCAACGACCGGATGAACGCGACAATGTGATCGGCTGCCGGGCCATCGATCTTCAACGGCGTGTACGACCCGGCGGCAAACAGCTCCGGATGCGCCGCGCGTAACGTCAGCAGCCGGGCCAGGATCGCCTGCTTCACCCGCCCATCCGTCCAGTCCGCCATGGCGTCCGCGGGTGCCACCCCGAGTGCCGCATCCCGCCGGGCAAAGTCCACGGGCCGGCGGTTATCTGGATCCACCAAGGAGAAGTCCCAGAACTCCGTGCCCTGATACAGGTCCGGCACGCCGGGCATCGTAAGGCGCAACACCATCTGCATCAGGCTGTTGATGGCGCCAGCCGGTCCGATGCGGGCTGCGAACTCAGCCAGTTCGGCGGCCACGGGACGGCTGGGGTCCAGCACGCCGCCCAGGAACGCGCGGGCCGCGCCCTCATACGCCTCATCCGGTGCGGCCCAGTCAGTGTGACGCTTGGCCTCCCGCAGCGCCTTTTCCAACCAGGCAGCGACACGAGTCTCGTAATCACGCATGGCGTCCACGTCACCCGGTATAAGGCCCATGGGCCAGGCACCGACCAGGATCTGATACAGCATGATCTCGTCGGCCGGATCGGGGGCTGGACCACCCAGGTCACGTCGCAGCGGGGCGTTAAGGCGCATCCAACGATTGAGAGCCGCTTCCCACTCGGCCGGGGCCTCACTCAACACGGCCAGGCGGGCGCGGGTATCTTCGCCGCGCTTGTGATCGTGCGTCGCGGTAGCAAGCAGGGCGCGTGGGGTACGCTTGATCCGGTTTGCGCAGTCGGCGTGGAACGCGGCGGGGGATAGCGACCATTGCGACGGCTCGCTGCCGACCTCGTTACGACTGAGCAGGCGGCCGTAGCGGTAGAACGTCGTGTCCTCGACCGACTTGGCGGCGGTGGGCGCGCTGAGCTGTTGAAATTTGACCATCGCACGGGCCCATTCATGCCGCCGCACCCCGGCCGGCACGTCCCGGGCACCGGTGCCCGACAACCAGGCCTCGACATAGTCCAGCAGCAGCCGGTCGGCACTACGCACCGTACGGCGGGCACCCGCCACGGCCCGGTCCATGACGCGCTTATCGATCTCCGAAATACCGGCTAGCCCCGCGTAGATTCGATAAACGCGAAAATGCACCAGGATCTCGATCAGCACCGCCCGGATGGCCGAATGGGTGAAGTCGCGCGTCGACAGGTCGCGGCGGGCCACGCGATGCAGCGCGGTCGCGGTCTGATACAATTCACTCGCCAGGCTTTCGGCCAGTACCTGACGGCGGGCGGGCATCGCCTCCTCCTCGAACACGGCCGGGCGGCCCGTCAGGTCGTGCCACAGCGTGGTTAGCGGTGCCTCACCGGCTGGGTCATGCAGTAGGGCACCGAGCGTGTTCATCGCGTCGTAGCCGGTGGTGCCGTCGGTCAGCCAGTCGGCTGCCAGGCGTTCGTTCGGCGCCAGTATTTTCTCGATCCAGATGATCGCGGGGTCACGCAGCCCCTCCGGCCGTTCCGGCGTCATCGCGTCTAGGCGGCGGCGCAGCTTGCGGCAGTAGTCGCGCGGGTAGGCCAGGCCGTCGACGTGGTCGATGCGCACGCCGTCGATGAGGCCCTCGGTATACAGGCGGAACACGGTCCGGTGCGTTGCCTCGAACACCTCCGGCACCTCCTGCCGCACGCCGGCCAGGCCGTTCACGTCGAAGAAGCGGCGCCAGTTGATCTCGTCCGTTGCTGCCCGCCACCACGCCAGGCGATAGCTCTGGCGTTCCAGCAGCCGGTGCAGGCGGTCCCGGCCCAGCTCGGTTTTGGGCGAGTACGCTTCGAGCATGGCGGCGATCGCGCCCTCATGCTGCGGCTCACGGAGGGCCGCACGGGCGGCGCTTGCTTCGGCGCGGACGGACGCGCGGCCGCCTTGTCCGATCTCGGCGAACAGGCGGGCAGGCTCCTCCAGCGTGCCGCCCTCGGTCAGCAATACGGCGGCGTAGTCGCGCGGCTGGATCGGGAAGCGGTGCTCGCCGTACACCGCCGACAGCCGGCCGTCTTCGGCGTCGAATTGTAGGCTTAGCTGCCCACTGGCGAGAACCTGTCCGTAGGGCTCACCCAAAAACGGTGCCAGCATGCGGCCACGCTGGGTCGCGTCGGGCGGATCCCAGTCGATGTCGAAGTAGACGGCATACGGGCTGGCCCGGCCCCACTCCAGCACATCCAGCCACCAGGCGTTATCGGCGCCGCCCACGCCCATGTGGTTCGGCACGATATCCAGGATCAGCCCCATGCCTCGGGCGCGCAGTGCCTCCACCAGGGTCCGCAGCGCGTCCTCACCGCCCAGCTCCGGATTGATGCGGTTATGGTCCACGATGTCGTACCCATGCGTCGATCCGGCGCGCGCCGTCAGCAAGGGGGACGCGTATAGGTGGCTGATGCCTAGCCGGTCAAAATACGGCACCAGCGCCGTCGCGTCGTGCAGGGTAAAACCGCGGTGGAACTGCAGCCGGGCGGTGGCGGTCAGCGGCTTCATATGACGGACGGTCCCATGCTGGCCAAGCGGGCCGCGACCTCAGGCCAATCCAGCAGCGCGCCGGCCGGGCCGGCATGACGCCGGCGCCAGTTCGGGTGGGCGTCGTCCATCGTGCCCGGCAGGTTGGGTTGATCGAGCGAGCCCAGCGCGTCCTCGATCGGCAAAATCAGCAATGCGCTTGGGGCGGTGGCGACGTGGCGGATGGCGGCGTCCACCACGGCGGCGGGCGCGTTAGGGGGCGGCGCATCGCCCTGGGCCGCGCCACTCGCCTGCATCGCGTGCCATAGCCCGGCCCGATCGGCGTGGCGGGCGCTGTTTTCGTTCGCATCATGGGTCGCGTCCATGAACAGACCGAGCGTATGCCGCCATTCCAGGTCGCGCCCCGCCCACCAGCCCGCGACGGTCGGCAGGTCGTGCGTGCCGGTCATGGCCGCTGCACCCGGCGTCCACGTGCGCGGCTGGGTGTAGGCGCCGAACCCACCCTCCCGCTCGAACCACAGCACGCGCATGCCGAGCACGGCGTGGCTGCTCAGCGCCTCGCTGAACCCCTCGGGGATCGTGCCCAGATCCTCACCCAGGACGATGGCGCGGCGCTGGTTGCTCTCGATCGCGACGAGGCGAAGCATGTCGGTCAGCGGGAAATGCATGTACGCCCCATCGGCCGCGCTGGCCCCATCGGGCACGACCCATAGTCGCGCCAAACCCATCGCGTGGTCGATCCGCACACCGCCCGCATGACGCATGGCGCAGCGCAGCATTTCCAGGAACGCGCCGTATCCGTTCTGCACCAATCCCCGGGGTGAAAACGCGGCAAGGCCCCAGTTCTGTCCGCGTGGGCTCAGCAGATCCGGGGGTGCGCCCACGCTCAAGCCCAGCAGCGTTTCGTCCTGGCGGCTCCAGCACTGGCTACCGCCGCTATCGGCGCCCACGGCCAGGTCGGCGATCAGCCCGATCGGCATCCCTGCCGCCCGCGCCGACGCCTGCGCGGCGGCCAGCCCGTCATCGGCCAGCATCTGCGCGTATGCGTGGAACGCGACCTCGGCCGCATTTTCCTGGGCAAAGCCGGCTACGGCCGGCGCTTCAGGGCGGCGGTATTGATCGGGCCAGGTACGCCAGTGCCAACGCCCGGGGTCGGCGCCGAATAGGTGGGCGTGCAGGGCCTCGAATCGGGCATGCGTTTCCAGCACGTCGCCACGGTCGGCCCGAAATTGGGCCAGGCGCGCGCGCTCGTCCGGCGTGGCGGCCGCAAATCGCGCGCGCAAGGCGGTCAGGCGGGCGCGGCCAGCGGTGGGCCAATCGACCAGCTCCGCCGTCTCCCGCGCCGCGTCGGGCACATCCAGGGCCGCGTGCAGTACGTTCAGCATTAGCCGGCTGCTGGGCGAGTACGGGCTAAACCGGTCTGGGTCGGCCGAGAACTGCGCATGCACCGGGCTGATCGCGACGGCCGCCGCCCCATGCGGCCCGGCAGCCTTTACGAAGTCCTGCAGGCCAGCAAAGTCGCCCAGGCCGCCGTCCCCCGCCCGCCGCAGCGCATAAAGCTGCACGGCAAGCGCCCAGGGCCGGTGCTGCGGATGCGCGTCCGCCACCGACCAGCAGTGGGCAGGTGCGACCGCCAGCACCGTCTCCGCCGTGGCGGTGCTCAGGCGGTGGTAGCCAACCTGACCGATGCCCGGCAGCGTGCCGCCGGTCACGCGCATGTCCTGTATCGTGCCGTCTTCCAACACGACCTGCACCGGGCCGTCGGCCACGGCCAACTGGATTGGTGTATCTAGTGCGGCGGTCACGAGTGGCGGCAGCCCAGCCGGATGCTGCGCCAGATGCAGGCTGTCCACCACGTCCGCGTCAGTCCAGGCGGGTAGGCCCAGCGCCGCCAGCACGGCCCGCAGCGTTTCGGGCTTCACGTCGTGCCAAACGCGGTAAATGTCCTGCCACCGGTGCGCGATCCCGGCCGCGGCCGCAAGCGCCAGCAGTGGTGCCTCGTTCATGCAGTTATCCGGACGGCGATGCGGGGCGTGCTGAACAGCGCATCGTCGTGCGGCATGGGGGAGGGGACGTCACTGAGGTCGATCATGATCGTGAGCGTCTTATTCGTGCCCAGGCGCCAAGCGGCCCGGATCGCGCGGTCGCCGACTACGGCAGCACCGAGGCTCCGCGCGCTCGGGATGCCCGGCGTCACATGCTCCCGCCGCAACGCCAGCAGCTGCGTGATCTGCGCCCGCATGGCCGGGTTCGCCCGGTTCGGCACCGATCGCTCGAACGTTGTGACGTCGTTCGGGTCCGGGATCCGGTCGCGCATGCTCTCGTCCGAAAACGCGCGGAAATGCCGGAACTCCCGCCGCCGTCCTGCGCGCACGAGCTCGGCCAGCTCGCCGTGATGGTCGGTGAAGTACAGGAACGGCGACGTCGAGCCATCCTCCTCGCCCATGAACAGCAGCGGAATCATGGGCGATAGCAGTAGCAGCGCCGTTGCCGCCTCAAGCTTGTCGGGGCTCGTCAGCGTGGTAGGCCGCTCGCCCAGCGCCCGGTTGCCGGTCTGGTCGTGGTTCTGCAGAAACGTTACGAACGAACTAGGTTCCAGCTTCGCCGTACTCTCCCCGCGCGGGCGGTCGGCGTGGCGGGAGTGCTCGCCCTGGTACGCGAACCCCTCTGCCAGTACGCGGGCCATCAGCGCGGTCGCGTCCTGGAAATCCTCGTAATACCCTTCCGTTTCACCCGTCAGCAGGACGTGCATGGCGTGGTGCCAGTCATCGGCCCATTGAGCGTCGAAATGGGGCCCAGGACCGCGCAGCAGGCGGGAGCGGTTGTTTTCGTGCTCCATCACCAAGTGCACATGGCGGCCCGGCGAAGCCTGGCGCAGGCGGCCGACCATCTCGGGCAAGAAATCCTCTTCAGAAATCGCCTGCACCGCGTCGTAGCGGAACCCGTCGAAGCGGTATTCCTGCAGCCAATAGAGCGAATTCTGCGCGAAGTAGTCCCGAACCTCGGTTCGCTTGAAGTCGATCGCGGCACCCCAGAGGGATTGCTTAGCCTCGCTGAAGAACGGCTTGGCGAGGGCGTGGATGTAGGCGCCATCCGGTCCGAAATGATTATACACGACGTCGAGTATCACCGACATGCCGTGACCGTGCGCCGCGTCGATCAGCGATTTCAGTTCGTCGGGTGTGCCGTATGCGGTGTCTGGCGCAAAGGGTAGTACCCCATCATAGCCCCAGTTGCGGGTGCCGGGGAAATCGGCGATCGGCATCAGTTCCAACACCGTGATACCGAGCGCTTTCAGCTCCGGCAGCCGGGCGCGCATCCCGGAGAAACCGCCCATCAGGCCGGGGTGCGCCTCGTAGATGACCGTCTCGTGCCACGGCCGGCCGACCCAGTCGCCGTGCTGCCACTCATACGCATTGGGGTCCACCACCACGCTTGGGTCATGCACGTCCGTCGCCTGCTGCCGGCTGGCCGGATCGGGCACCAGCAGACCGTTGGGCAGGCGGTATTGGTACTGCGTGCCGGCGGGTGCCAAGCAGGTCAGCGTGTGCCAGCCGCCATCCTGCGCCTGCATCGGTTTGGCGACCCCGCCGATCACCCCGCCGATCACTAGGTCGAGCGTTGGGGCAGACGGTGCCCAGATCCGGAACTGGGTGTTGCCGTCATCCTGCAGCGTGGCGCCGAACGGCAGAGCGTGTGCGAACTTCATGGTGCGACCTAAGCCCGGCGCAGGAACAAAGTTGCCAACGGCGGCAGGGTTAGTGACAAACTGGCCGGCTGGTGGTGGGCGGGCATCGCGTCGGCCATCACGGTGCCAGCGTTACCCAGGTTCGACCCGGCATAAACGTCCGCGTCGGTATTCAGCATTTCGACCCACGCCCCGGCTGTCGGTACGCCCACCCGGTAGTCGTACCGCGGCACCGGCGTGAAGTTGGATACCACCAGCACCGTGTCGTGCGGCCCGTGGCGCAAATACGCGAACACCGAGTTGGCGCGATCATCGGAAATCAGCCAATCGAACCCGGCCGGCTCATGATCCAGCGCATGGAGGGCCGGCTGCGCGCGGTACTGGCCGTTCAGGTCCCGCACGAGCGACTGCACCCCGCGATGGGCCGGATCGTCGAGCAGGTGCCAGTCCAGCCCATGATCGTGGTCCCACTCCCGGTCCTGCGCGAACTCGCCACCCATAAACAGCAGCTTTTTACCGGGATAGCTCCACATAAATGCCAGGTAAGCGCGCAGGTTTGCGAAACGCTGCCACCGGTCGCCCGGCATTTTGCCGATCAGCGAACGCTTGCCGTACACGACCTCATCATGGCTGAGCGGCAGGACGAAACGCTCGCTGTAGGCATACACCATGCCGAACGTCATCTCATGCGCATGCCAGGCGCGGTTGATCGGGTTCTCCTCCATGTACTGCAGCGTGTCGTGCATCCAGCCCATGTTCCATTTGTAGTCGAAGCCTAGGCCGCCGTGCTCGGCCGGACGGGTCACGCCGGGCCAAGCGGTGCTCTCCTCGGCAATCAGCACGGCACCGGGGCAGCGGGCGCGGACGGCCAAGCTAAGGTCCTGCAGGAACGCTACGCTCTCGAAATTCTCACGCCCGCCCTGGTTGTTCGGCACCCACTCGCCGGCCTTGCGGGAATAGTCGCGGTACAGCATCGACGCGACTGCATCCACGCGCAGGCCATCGACGTGATAATGCTCGAGCCAGAATAGCGCGCTGCCGATCAGTAAGCCGCGGACTTCGTTGCGGCCCAGGTTGTATATGTTCGTGTTCCAGTCGGGATGAAAACCCTCCCGCGGATCGGCGTGTTCGTACAGATGCGTGCCGTCAAACAGCGCCAGCCCGTGCGCGTCGGTGGGGAAGTGGGCTGGTACCCAATCCAGCAAGACGCCGACGCCCATCGCGTGGCAGCGGTCGACGAAGCGCGCAAACCCGTCCGGGGTACCAAGCACGGCGGAGGGCGCGAACTGGCCAAGCGGCTGATAACCCCAGGAGCCGCCGAACGGATGTTCCATGATCGGCAGCAACTGCACGTGGGTAAAGCCTAGCCCCACGCAGTATGGCACCAGCCTGTCGGCCAGGTCCTGCCATCCGGTACCGTTCTCGGCAGCCGGCATCCAGGATGCGGCGTGCACCTCATAGATCGACATCGGCGCGGACGGCCCCTGGTCGCGCCGATGCATCCATGCGGCGTCGCTCCAGACCGGGTCGGCACCGGCGACGATCGATCCGGTGCGCGGCGCGCGCTCGGCGGCCCAGGCTACGGGGTCGGCCTTCTGCGGTAGCGATTGACCGTTCGGACCGAGCAGGTCGTATTTGTAAATCTCCCCGGCGCCCACGCCGGGAATGAACAGCTCCCACACGCCGCCATTATGCTTCCGCATGGGATGGCGACGCGCGTCCCAGGCGTTGAACCCGCCCACGACCGATACGCGGCGGGCGTTGGGCGCCCAAACGGCGAACCGGGTCCCCGTTGTGCCGTCCACCGTCATGGTGTGCGCGCCCAGAACGTGGGCCAGCTCGTGATGCCGGCCCTCGCCCAGCAAATAGAGATCGAGGTCGCCCAGGGTGCTGCCGAATGCGTAGGCGTCGGCCACCTCATGCACGGCGCCATCGTATTCGGCGCGCAGGCGGTAGGGTGCGGCACCCGGGCCCTCCCACACGCCACCGGGGTGGACGCGCTCCATGCGGGTCTCGCCGGCCGCGGTCACGATGGTGACGGCGCGGGCGTCGGGCAGTATGGCGCGGATGGTGCCGTCATGCGGGCCCAGCACGGCGAATGGATCGCCATGGCGGGCACCGGCCAGGGCGTCGGCGGTTCCGCGGTCGATCATAAATCTGGTCCCTCGATCAGACGCCGAACGATGCTGTGCAGCCCGTCCAGCGGGATGTGCAGCCAGGTGGGCCGGTTCTCCGCCTCATACCGGATTTCGTAGGCGGCTTTTTCGATCAGGAACAAGTCCAGCAGCGGCTGTTCCGCGTCGGGCGGAACCCAGGCGGGGCCGTCATGCAGGACGGCGCGATAGGCGGCCAGGAACTCGGCGGCCGCGCGGATACGAAAATCGGACAGCACCGTTTGACGCCGGATGCTGGCCGGGTTCGTGGCGTCGGGCGCGGTCGCAGTGGCGGTTTCGGTGGCGGCGGCGGCGGCGGCGTAGTCGAATGACCGCAACAGCCCGGCCACGTCCCGCATCGGGCATGACCGGGCGCGGCGTTGCTCCATCGTTCGTGCGGGTTCGCCCTCGAAGTCGATGATGTACGCGTCGGCCTCTACCACAAGGACTTGGCCCAGATGGAAGTCGCCATGGACGCGGGTGTTGAGCGCGCCCGCGCCCTGGGACGCTAGCCGTGCGGGAAGGTCCAGCAGAGCGACGCGGTGGTTTAGCAGCCACTGCGCCTCTGCCGCGTCATGACCCTCCAGCATGGCCAGCGCCAGTTCCAGTTGCTCCCGCGCACCCGCCGCCCATTCGGCCTGGACGTCGGCGTCGGCCGGCTGCGGGGCAAAGTCCGGGTGGTCCGTCGGCGCAGCGAGCGTGCGGTGTAGTTCCGCCAGGCGCGTGCCAACTGCGCGGGCAAACACGTCATAGGCCACGAACTGGTCGCCTGCATCCGGCAGATCGTCCGTGATCGCCAGCTCGTTCGCCGCGCGCTTCAGGAACTCCCGTGTCCAGCCCCAGCCATCGCCCTGATTGCGGACGAAGCCTTGCGCCAGCGCCAGCGTGTGCGGCGTACCGTCGGTATCGACGCGCACCAACTCGCCCAGCGGTGGCGCCGTGTTGGTGAAACCGTGCTCGGTCAGATAGCCGGTCATCTCCGCCTCCGGATGCACGCCGGCCAGCACTTTACGAACCAGTTTCAGCACGACGGCATCGCCTAGGATCATGGACGAGTTGCTTTGCTCCGCCGCTAGCCGCCGAATGCCCTCGGGCGGTGGCGTGAACGCGGCCGTGCGGCGAAACGTCAGCATGCCGCCGGTGATCGCGACCGCCGTGCCGTCAGCAAAGGCCGCCATCATGGCCTGGGCAAACGGGTCGGACGCAAACCCGTCGGTCAGCACACCTACCCGCGCGACCCGGCGCACCCGGGCCAGCGCCAGTTGCTGCGGCAGCGCGCCAGATGCCTCGTCATCCCACACGATCGCCATCGGCAGCACGTAGTTCTCGGTCCGGCCCGGCAGCTCGACCGTTACCTCCGCCAGCACGGCCTGGTCCGTGCCCGGCAACGCCGCTGTATAGGCAACCGTCGCGGTGCTAAGCTGTTCGGTCTTGGACCCATACCAGCGGCGCTTGGGCAGATAGGCTGGCAGTGCCGTGCGGCTAAGCGTTATGCGGCCGCGCTCCGCCGCCTCCGCCGCGGTGCCATGCAGCAGCACGATCGTCTCGAAGTCCGGCAGCGGCTCCGGCGGTTCTACATGCCATGCGGGTAGGGCCGCCTTATCCGATAGCAGGAACCAGAAGAACCCGTACGGGGCCAGGGTGAACAAGTAATTGAGCTGGCCCACTGGCGGGAACACGGCCCCGCCCACCAGGTCCACAGGGACCCGTCCGACGTAGGCGCCCAGCTCCAGCTCGACCGCCTGCGCCACGCGGGACAGGTTGGCGATGCACAGCACAGCCTCGCCCTCATGCTCGCGGATGTAGGCCAGAACCTTGCGGTTGCTGGGATACAGGAAGCGTTGCACCCCGCGACCAAAACAGCGGTGGCGGCCACGGACGGCCAGCATGCGCCGGGTCCAGTTAAGCAGGCTGTGCGGGTCGGCGGCCTGCGCCTCCACATTGACGGACTGGAAGCCGTAATTGGCGTCCATGATGGGCGGTAGGACCAAGCGGGCTGGGTCGGCGCGGCTAAACCCGCCATTGCGGTCCATCGACCACTGCATGGGCGTGCGAACGCCGTCCCGGTCGCCCAAAAAGATGTTGTCGCCCATCCCGATTTCGTCCCCGTAATAGATCACGGGCGTACCGGGCATACTGAGCAGCAGGCCGTTCATCAGCTCGATCCGGCGGCGGTCGCGTTCCAGCAGCGGCGCTAGGCGACGGCGGATACCGAGATTGATCCGCGCCCGTTTATCGGCGGCGTAGGCGTTCCAGAGGTAGTCGCGCTCGCTAGAGGTAACCATTTCGAGTGTTAGCTCGTCATGGTTGCGCAGGAAGATCGCCCACTGGCAGTTGGCCGGAATCTCGGGCGTTTGGCGCATGATGTCGGTGATCGGGAACCGGTCTTCGCGCGCGATAGCCATGTACATGCGCGGCATCAGCGGAAAATGAAACGACATGTGGCACTCGTCGCCGTTGCCGAAATATTGCTGCGCATCCTCCGGCCACTGATTGGCCTCGGCCAGCAGCATCTTGCCCGGCGCGACGCGATCCAGCTCGGCGCGGATTTGCCGCAATATCCCGTGGGTTTCGGCCAGGTTTTCGTTATTGGTGCCCTCGCGCTCGATCAAATACGGGACCGCGTCTAGCCGCAGACCGTCTATGCCCAGCGCCAGCCAGAATCGCATTACGGACAGCACCTCCGCCAATACGGCCGGGTTGTCGAAGTTGAGGTCAGGCTGATGCGAGTAGAACCGGTGCCAGTAATAAGCGCCAGCCACCACGTCGAAGGTCCAGTTGGACGTTTCCGTGTCGACAAAGATAATGCGCGTGCCGGCGTACTTGGTATCCGTGTCGGACCACACGTAAAATTCCCGCTCCGGACTGCCCGGGGCGGCGTGGCGGGCGCGTTGGAACCAGGGGTGCTGGTCGCTGGTGTGGTTGATCACCAGTTCGGCAATCACCCGAATGTTGCGGGCGTGCGCCGCGTCGATAAACGCGCGCACGTCGTCCATGGTGCCGTAGTCGGCATGGACGCTCGTGTAGTCGGCGATATCATAGCCGTCGTCACGCCGGGGCGAGGGGTAGAACGGCAGCATCCAGACGGCCGTCACACCCAGTTCGGCGATGTAATCCAGTTTTTGCATCAGGCCGGGAAAGTCGCCGGTACCGTCATTGTTGCCGTCGTAAAAAGACTTCAGATGCAACTGGTAAATGACCGCGTCTTTGTACCAGTCCTGCACGGTGGCGTCCGACATACTCTTACAACTCCGGCATGAGGCGCCAGACGGCGTAAGGCCGGTCCGGCGTTAGAGTGAGTGAGACCGTGCGGTCGCGCTGGGTCCAGGTCGCGTCCGTCAGCAGGTCGGTCGCGGCGAGCGTTGCCGGCTCGGGCGCATACCGCCAGAACGGTAGCTCGACATCCGCCGTCTGCGGCCCACGCACATCCAGGCTGATCGCGACCCAGACCACGTTGCTGCGGTCGGGCGTCGCCTTTTCGAACACCATCACGGCGTCGTTGCCCGAGCGTAGAAAGCGCACGCCCAAATGGGTGTGCAGCGCCGGGTTATCGCGGCGGACGGCGTTCAGCTGTGTAATTTCGGCCACGATGTTGCCCGGACGATCCCAATCCCAGGCGCGCAGCTGGTACTTCTCGCTATCGAGGTATTCTTCCTTGCCCGGTACCGGCGCGCCCTCGCACAGTTCGAACCCATTATAGACCCCCCACAGGCCGGACAGCGTGGCGGCGAGTACGGCGCGGGCCAGGTACGCGCCCCGGCTGGCATTCTGCAGGTAGACCGGGTTGATGTCGGGCGTGTTGACGAAAAAATGCGGACGGAAGAACTCGGCTGGCGGACCAGAGGTAAGCTCGGTCAGATACTGTTCGAACTCCCATTTCTGCTCGCGCCACGTAAAGTACGTGTAGGATTGGCTGAAGCCGATCTTGGCCAGCCGGTACATCAGCTTGGGCCGGGTGAATGCCTCGGCCAGAAACACCGTGTCCGGGTAGCGCGCCTGCACTTCGGCGATCATCCACTCCCAGAACGGCAGCGGCTTGGTATGCGGGTTGTCGACGCGAAACAGCCGCACGCCCTGTTCGGCCCAGAACAGCACGACCCGGCATAGCTCCAGCCACAAGCCCGGCACGGCGCCCTTGGCATAGAAATCGACGTTGACGATGTCTTCATATCTCTTGGGCGGATTCTCGGCGTAACGGATCGTGCCGTCCGGGCGCCAAGTAAACCAATCCGGATGCTGCTTCAGCCACGGGTGATCGGGCGAGCATTGGATGGCAAAGTCGAGTGCCAGTTCCAATCCGTGCTCGGCCGCAGCCTGGCGTAGCGCCTGAAAGTCTTCGAACGTGCCGAGCTCCGCGTGCAGAGCGTCGTGCCCGCCATCCGCGGCGCCGATCGCGTACGGGCTACCTGGGTCATCAGCCGCTGGCGTCAGCGTATTATTGCGGCCCTTGCGGTTGCGGGTGCCGATCGGGTGAACGGGCGGGAAGTACAGCACGTCGAAGCCCATCGCCTGGATACGCGGCAATTGAAGAATAACGTCGCGGAAGGTCCCGTGGCGCGCCGGGTCGTCGCTTAGCGAGCGGGGGAACACCTCATACCACGCGGCATAGGCAGCGCCGGCACGCTCGGCCTGCAACGGGAAGGGGCCGATCTGCGTGCTGAACGCCCGCGGATCGGCGGCGCGCATCAGGTCGGCGGTTTCGACCGAAAGCAGTAGATCGAGCTGCGCCCCAGCGTCGAGACGCTGCAAGGCAGTCTGTAGCGCGGTCAGCGCCGGGCGGTGCGCGCGGTCGGCAGCGTGCGCGACATGGTCGACCAGCGCCACGCCCTCCTGCAGCTCCAGCGTGATCGAAACGCCGGCGTTGGACTTCTTGAGCAGGCCGTCGGCGTAGGTCGCGAACTCATCCCGCCAGGCGAGCAGGGTGAAAATGTGCACGCCCAACGTCCGCAGCGGCAGAGTGGCACCCCAGCGATCATTGCCGAGCAGGGCAAGCGGCGTTTCGTGCACTGTCTCGTCATGGGGAGCCGTCCACCGCAGGATACCGGCGAATTTGTCGTGCCCGTCACCGATGAGGTCGGCTGTGACCGGTACGTCCTCGCCAACTACGCGCCGGGCAGGGAAGCGGCCAGCGTCGACGGTGGGGGACGGTGCCTCCAGCGCCAAACGGGCGGCCGACCCGGCGGCACGGGCGGCGTGGGCCAGCAGGGGCGCGGGCCGGTCCGTGACGATGGCCTCGGCACGCAGGATCGCACCCTGGCCGGCGGCGAGCGTCAATCCGTCCAGCGCCGTGCCCTCAGCGGTATGAAATGGTGTGAACGGCCGACCCATCGCGGCCAGCAGGGTAGCCGCTGGTACGGCCGCGGCCTGGTCGGCGCTCAAGGCGAGCGTTGCGGTGCATGCCTGCCGCATGTCGGGCGTGTCGGTGCGCAACACGGCCAAAATGGGGGCGCCCGGCGCAGAGAGCACGTGCCGCGAGCCGCGGGCCGCGGTGTCGGGCAGTCCTGCCGCAGATCCAGCCGGCACTAGCCAGCCATCGCCCAGCGTCGCCGCCAGGTGCAGCCAACGTGGCTGATCGTCCGCCGCAGAAGCCGCTGGCAAAACGACCGGGGCGATCCGCTCCAGCGCTGTCAGCTCCGCCCAGATCCAGGCGGCGTGGCCATCCCACCAGGGCAACGACGACGAAACCGCGTCCAGCGTCCCAGGCGGAATTCCATCCCGCGCCGACGCGGAAAGCCCGGCCAACCAACCGAACAGCAGCGTGTCGGGGGCCGCCCGCCGTAATCCGGTCAACACACGGCCGAGCAGCGACGCCGGCAGTTGGTCCAGCCCCAACAGGCGTACGCCGCCCGCCGGTAGCGCCGCGATCTGCTGCCCGGCCCATATCGCAAGCCGGTCGGCGTCGGCGTCGGTACCGAGTAACGCGAGTGCTATACCGGACGAAGCCGGCCCATGACGCGGATCGATCGACGGCGCGGGCAATGCCGTAAAAACCTCCGGTAGGCCAACGCGTACGGCGGTTTGGGCGAGATCGAAGTCGACCATTGTCTTCATGCCCGCCGGCACTGTCCCCTCATAGCCGGCGCGCAATAGCCAGTCGGCAGACCCGGCCAGCCCGGCCACGTCCGCATCCGCCCCGGCCCATACCATTCGCAACCGGCGGGGGTGTTGCATCTCTGTCATCGACCCGCCCAATCTATCGTTGGGCACAGAGCGTCCGCCCGTGGCGAGAGTTCCCACCTATCCGAACCGCACCAGCGCCCAAACGCACACAGCCGACCCAACCAGGATCGCCACCGCGAGTATCGGTGACGCAAAGCGCGGCTGACGTATCGTGGCCGGCAGGCGCTTTCGCCCAATGATCAGCGGCCACACGACGTTTTGCCGTTTCAAGACCGCATACAGACCGATGATCACGGCATTCAGCGCGACTAAACCCACGATGATGTTAAACGACACCCTGTGCGCCGCAGCAGCCCATAGCCCGCCGGCGATGTCGAGGTGGTAGCTGAGCGGCCCGAGCGGCCCCGCCTTCTCCCCCGCGAACAGACCGGTCGCGACCTCAAACAGTAAAATCGCCAATAAGAATAACATCATCCAGCCCCCGGCGGCGCTGTGCCCGATCGCGGTGTCCGGGGTGCGTGGGCCGGTGAACGCCCATAACTGGCGCAGTACGGCGATCGGGCTGCGCATGAAATGGGAAAATCGCGACGTCTCACTACCGACGACGCCCCATAGAATGCGAAACAGCAATAATGTCAGCACCGCATAACCGGAAAGGAAGTGGAGCTGCACCCACTCAAACTTTACCGAGACGTAGCTGAACGCGATCAGCAGCAAGACGGCCCACAGGAACAGCCGGGTCGGAACGTCCCATACGCGCATCAGCAGGTTAGGTATGCGCGGCTTGGCGGGGCCGATCGGCCGGGCGATGCGGGTGGGTTGGGCCATGACGACGTCTCCGGTACGGTCGCTGTGTAGCGTGGGGCTGAAACCGGTGTAATGGCGCCGTCCGGCGTGATCCAGTCGCAGCGGCCACGTTGCGGAATTGTGATCCCGACGCTACGTTCTTTGCATGAAAGTAGGGCCCATCCCAACGGTCTGCCTTTTGGTGGTGGCGCTTGTCGGCGGATTCGTCGCGCTGCGGTATCGGGGAAGCGCCAGCACCATTGTACCAGCCGGGTTAGTGGCGCGTGGATCGGTACCGGCCGGCGATTCGGCATTGGCGGCGGCCCCTGTCGGCCCCGCCGTGGTCAGCACTGGGCCAACCAGCCCGCAACCGCCCACCTCCGCTGCCTCCAGCTCCGTGGCGCCCAGCTTCGACGTCGTCCGGGTCGGTCCGTCCGGAAGTGCTGTTTTGGCCGGCCGTGCGGAGCCGGGGGCGCAGGTGTTCATTCACGACGGTGCCGCCCTACTCGGTCAGTCCACCGCCGATAGCCGGGGTGAGTGGGTGCTCGTCCCCAATGCCGCGATCGAACCTGGCGGGCGTTCACTGACGCTCGCTTCCCGCACGCCGGGCGGGCAGGACGTAGCGGGGGCTGAAACCCTGGTCGTCATCGTCCCGCCCCGGCCGGTCACGGCGATCACGGCCACCGTGAGCGAGCCGGTGATGGCGCTGGCCGTGCCGGCCAAGGGTCCGGTTCGCTTGTTGCAGGGGTCCGCCCCGGCTTCGCTGGCATTACAAACCGTGGACTATGACGACCATGGCGCGATCCGGTTCTCGGGCGTCGCCCCGCCCGGTACCAGCCTACGCCTGTATATCGACAACTCTCCAGCGGGTACGACGGTCGTCAACAGCACCGGCCAGTGGGCGCTCACCCCCACAACGCCGGTCAGCCAGGGTGTCCACACGCTACGGTTAGATCAACTCGGCACTGCCGGCGTCATGGCCCGGATCGAATTGCCGTTTCAGCGCGATCAGGTGCCAGTGCGCGTCGTTATGGCCGATGGGACCACGACCGCCGTCGGTCAGCCCATCGCGGGCCCGGCCACCGTGACGCAAATCGTGGTACAGCCGGGTCAGACGCTGTGGCGGCTGGCGCGGACGGCGTATGGCGAGGGCACTCGCTATACCGTCATCTATACTGCCAACCAGGGTCAAATTCGTGATCCGAACCTGATTTATCCCGGGCAGGCGTTCGCGCTGCCCATTCAGTAGGCCTCCATGACCCTCGTCCAGACATTACGGGCTGCGTTCCCGCCTCCCCATCCCGCCGGTCGCCCATTTATCTTGGGTGCTGCGGTCCTTACCATCGTTTGCCTGTTTGTCGCCGGCTGGCTCGCGGGCCTGGCAGCGCTGCTGATGCTGTTCTGCTTTTACTTTTTCCGCGATCCGGAGCGGGTGGCCCCGACCCGGCCCGGCGTGCTGGTGGCACCCGCCGACGGGCACATCGTGTCGGTGCAGCAGGTCGCCCCGCCCGAGGAACTAGGGCTTGGCTCGGCGCCTGTTTGGCGCGTGGCCACGTTCCTGTCGGTGCTGGACGTGCACGTGAACCGCATGCCGGGCGACGGGGTCGTCACCCGTATCGCCTACCACCCCGGCGCGTTCATCAGCGCCAGCCACGACAAGGCGAGCGAGCTGAACGAGCGTAACGCTTTGGCCATCCGCTTAACGGACGGGCGGGCGATTGCCGTCGTGCAGATCGCCGGCCTGATCGCGCGCCGCATCGTCTGCCAGGTGACCGAGGGTGCGGCCGTCCGTACCGGCGCCCGGTTCGGCATCATCCGCTTCGGCAGCCGTACCGACCTGTATCTGCCGCCGGGCGTCGATCCCCTGGTCGTGGTCGGGCAGACGATGGTGGGTGGTGAGACGGTGATGGCGCAACTGTGACTACAGTTGCGCGCCTGAAAACGCGGTTTCGGCCGCGGCGGCGGCCCCGATACGTGGGACCGTCGTTCAACCGCATGATTCCGAATATTATGACGCTGTTGGGCCTTTGCGCTGGCCTCACCTCGATGCGCTATGGGCTCGAGGGTCGGTTCGGGGCGGCGGCGGCGGCGATTACGGTGGCCGCGTGTATCGATGGGCTGGATGGTCGCCTGGCTCGGCTGCTGCGTGCCACGTCCAGGTTCGGGGCGGAGTTCGATAGCCTGACGGATTTCTGCGCGTTTGGCGTCGCACCCGCGCTGGTGCTGTATTTATGGTCGCTGCAGGCCGGCGGCGGCTATGGGTTCATGCCCTGCCTGCTGTTTGCGGTGTGTATGGCGCTGCGGCTGGCGCGGTTCAACGCCAGTCTCGATCAGCCACCAGCGATTGCCCACGCCTATGCTTATAGCTTCTTCACCGGCGTGCCGGCCCCGGCGGGTGCGGGCCTCGCGCTGTTTCCACTGTTCCTGGGGCTTGAGGGTCAGGACCTCGGCCTACCGTGGCTGGTTGCGATTGCGCGTAACCCGCTGTTCTGCGCGGCCGTGCTGACGGGGACGGCGCTGCTGCTTGTGTCCACGTTGCCTGTCTGGAGCTTCAAGAACTTCAAGGTACCAAAGCAGCTTGTGCTGCCGTTACTGCTGGGCGTCAGTGCCTTCGCGGCATTATTGGTCGCCGATCCGTGGGCGGCGATGGCGGCGGCGGGAGTGATCTACTTGGTCATGCTGCCGTTCAGCCGGCGCAGCTTCGTGCGTTTGCGGGCGGAGGCAGAGAGCGTCAGCGGATCAGCAGGTAGTTGATCGTGATCTCCATCGTCTCTCGCTCCTTGGTATTTTCCGCGGGGAACGGCGCCAACTGAGCGCCACGCCAGACGCTTAATGCTGCCATGTCGAGGAACGGGGATCCGGACCGGCTCATGACGTTCACGCTCTCGACCTTGCCCGACCGGTTGACGGTCAGCTCGACCTTGACTGTACCGTCATCTCCATTCTCGGCGGCTTGGCGCGGGTAGTAGCGGTGGGCGAGCCACCAGGCCGAAAGACCATTGGCCCAATCGGCCCCGATCTTCTTGGCCCGCGCGTCATAAAATGCCTCCTGGCGGTTCGGGCCGGGCTTTGGTGCGCCCAGCGCTAGGTCGATCGCGCGCGAACCCGGTCCCGCCAACGGACGCGATGGTGGGGCGGTAGGGGCGGGGCCGTAGCTGAGGTCGATCGGCGGTGAGAAGCCCGGCGCAATCCGTGGGCGTTGGGCCACTCGCGGCGGCGGCGGCGGCGGCGGCGGGCGCGGTAACGGCGGCGGCGCCGCGGGTGGCCGGAATTCGGGCACTGCCGGTGCGGGCTCGGACGTGGGCGGCGCCTCTAACCGCACAACAGGGACAGAGGGCGTGACGGGCTCCGGAGGGGGCGGCGTCGGGTCGAGCGGCGCCAGGTCGGGCGGGGTTGGTGCGGCAGTCGGTGGCGTGACCTCCGGCGGGGTTGGCACGGGCTGCACATCGGGTGCGGGTGGCTTGACCGGGACGGGCGTGGGTACCGTCTCTGGCGGGGCCGGGCGCGCGGGTGCCTGTTCGGCGGCTGGGCGGTCCGTGTCGGTCGCGGGGCTGGTCGACGGGGCCGCGGACGTGGCGTCCTCATACACGACGTCGATCGACGGCTCGGCCGATAGATCGACAGGTGGAGACGGAAGCGCAAACAGTAACAGGGCGATGGCCGCCATGTGCACCAGCACAGACACGCCCACCGCAATTCGACGCCGGCGCAGCAGGGCGGGGCGTTGTGGCGGGGCCAGGCGCGTTCGGGGCGCAGCGTCTGGATCGGGGTCGAAGTCCTTCATATTACCGCCTTATGGCCCAATCCGGCCCTCTCCGGCCAGCCCGCCGGTGGGACGGCTGGGCTGCGTGGCTTGACAGATGTGTTGCTTCCCCGTTTCTACGCCCCCTGCACAGCCCAATGCAGGGGCGTAGCTCAATTGGCTAGAGTGCCGGTCTCCAAAACCGGAGGTTGTGGGTTCGACCCCCTCCGCCCCTGCCAGTTGGATTGTGTCAGTTGGATTGTGCCAGTTGGGCATAATGCAGGATGTTTACGGGGTGGGTCGATGGCGTTGAGTGCAGTGCATCCGATCAAGTTCCTGCGGGACGTGCGGCTGGAGGTGACGAAGGTCACCTGGCCGTCGCGCAAGGAGACGCTGGTCACGACCGGCCTCGTGTTCGCGCTGTCGGCACTGGCGGCGCTGTTTTTCTTTGTGGCCGACCAAGTGATCGGTGTTGGCGTGCGCGCGCTGTTTGGCGTCGGGCACTGACCATGTTGGGGGTTGAGAGTAAGGCCATGGCCAAGCGGTGGTACGTCGTCCACGTCTATTCGGGATTCGAGAAGAAGATCGCGCAGCAGGTCAAGGAGCAGGCCGCGCAAAAGGGCCTAGCCGACCTGGTGGATGAGGTGCTGGTGCCAGCCGAAGAGGTGGTAGAAATCCGGCGCGGCCAGAAGATTAATGCCGAGCGTAAGTTCTTCCCCGGCTACGTACTGGTGAAGATGGAGATGACGGACCAGACCTGGCACTTGATCAAGGATACGCCGAAGGTCACCGGCTTCCTGGGCACCAAGACCCGGCCGTCCCCGATCACGGACGCCGAGGCCGACCGGATTATTAAGCAATCCGCCGAGGGTGTGGAGCGTGCGCGCCCCGCCATCCTGTTCGAAATCGGCGAGCAGGTGCGTGTCGCCGACGGCCCGTTCACCAGCTTCAACGGCACGGTCGAGGAAGTGGACGAGGAGAAGGGCCGCGTGAAGGTCAGCGTCTCGATCTTCGGCCGGTCGACGCCGGTGGAGCTGGAGTACAGCCAGGTTGAGAAGCTGTAGGCGCGCTTGTAGTCAAAGCGTTGCCCCCTCGCGGGTAAGGCTGGCGGGTGTTAGTACTTGGTGACTAGCATCCGCCCCCTCCCGTGATGCGGTCGTAGGTATCCGGTCACGCGGCGAGACAGCCAGTTCCACGCGTCGCCACGTGGATTGAGCGCCTGCGTCCTGTGTGTCGAACACGCAGGCTGGTGGTGTGGCCTCGTGCGGTCACCAATCCGGTCTCGGCCGCATTTTATTACGGACTGTACGACGCTTTGCTATGGTTCTTTGGTGCGACACGGTTAATGCTCGTACACAGAACCTGGTATTTTAAGCCAGGAATCGTGTGGAGGGACCGTTGCCATGACGTTCGATCGCCGGACTCTTTTGATATCGGCGGCGCTGGCGCCGGTACTTAGCCACCGGACTTGGGCGCAGAGTCCGCCTAATGAGACGCTGCGGATTGGAGTGCTGACCGATCTATCGGGGCCGTACAGCGACACGTCTGGCCCGACATCGGTGGCGTGTGCGCGGCAAGCGGTGCAGGATTTCGCGGGGTCGCGTGGCCTTAAGGTCGAGGTGATCGAAGGGGATCATCAGAACAAACCCGATGTCGGTGCGGCGCTTGCTCGGCAATGGTTCGACAGCGGTGTCGACATGATTACGGACGTTCCGAACTCCGCCGTCGCACTCGCCGTAAACGCAATCGCCAAGGAAAAGAACAAAGCATATCTCAACACCGGCGCTGCCTCCACGGCACTGACGGCGACCTGCTCCGGAAACACGGTACATTGGGGTTACAATACGACCATGCTGGCGAGCTCGGCCGGCGCGAACGTTCGGGCCGGTGGTAAGACGTGGTTCTTCGTCGTGGCGGATTACGTATTCGGCCGGGACCTGACGGCGACGGCGACCGAGTTCGTCAACAAGGCCGGTGGTAAGGTGCTCGGCAGCACCGCCTATCCATTCCCAAGCACCACTGATTTCTCGTCGTATCTATTGCAGGCGCAGGCCAGCGGTGCCGATGTGATCGCGTTCGGTAATGCCGGGATCGACGCGGTGAACTGTGTCAAACAGGCGCGAGAATTCGGACTGGCCCGAGACGGTAAGCGGATTGCGGCGATGCTGGCATTCATCCAGGTCATCCACTCGTTGGGCCTGGAAACAGCGCAAGGACTTCTTCTGACAGAGAGCTTTTACTGGGACCTGAACCCACGGACGCGGGCGTTCATGGACCGGATCAAAGGCAAGCTGGGCGGTAACTATGTCAGCTCGGAGCAGGCGGGGACGTATGCGGCGACGCTGCATTACCTGAAAGCGGCCGCCGATTTGGGCGTGCCGGCAGCGAAGGCGAGCGGCACCGATACGGTGACGCGAATGAAGGCGATGCCCACCGACGACGATTGCTATGGAAGCATCCGCATTCGCCAGGACGGGCAGGCGATGCACCCGGCGTACCTGATGGAGTGCAAGACGCCGGCACAAAGCCGTGGGCCATGGGACCTGTATAACTTGGTGGCGACAATTCCTGCGGAGGAGTCGAACCCGCCTCTTGGGGCGTGCACGTAGAGGGGCTCGGCGGGTGCGTCTGGGCTGCCTGATGCCTTATGCTCGGTGTCGGGCCCAGATGCCGGTGAACCTGCGTGACAGCCTTGCCGTGATCCCGCGATAGTACAAAAGCGGGAGCCATGGTGGCCGAAGCCGCTCCCCACCCAAAAACGTAGCGACTACGCCGAGCGGTCCTTCAGCGTCCGCTGCAAGTCCCGCTCGATCGGCTCGATAATGGCATCCGGTACACCCATTGCGCCTACCACGTCCCGCCAATCGCCGATGTCGAGCACGAAGGTGGGGTTATCCCGCAACAGCTCCCGCTTCAAAAACGGGTATCCGGCCGCCAATAGCTGCCGCCATAGGTCGCTGGTGGGATTGAGCGGCTGGCGGCGTACGGCGGCGGCACGAATGCGGCTCGCGTGGGTCCGGCGCACCTGAACCGCCGGGTCCGCCAGATTGAGCCCCGTCTCATCATCGTCGCGCAGCAGTAGTGGATCGATCGCCTGGCTCATCGCCGCATACGGCCACACGGCCCGGCACCGGAAGCCCGCCTTTAGCATCGCCTGCGTCAGACCGATTTCGTAGATTCGGATTAGCCAGTTCTTTGACCAGGTTGGGCGCACGCCGGCCCAGAAAAGGCGCCACGCGTCGCTCGCCACAACCGCCGGGCTGAACGCAAGCAAATAGGATTGCAGGTGGTAGCGATGCTGCCAGCTCTCGGTAGCACCCCAACATTCGGCCTGGGTAAAGTCGATCCCGTCCAATAGCGGGCCGAGCGGGCGTAGCGGGCCGTACACGCTGTCATTGGCCAGCAACACCATGGCCGTATCCGGGCGGGGAAGGGCTGCCTGCTCCAGCCCATCGCGCCAGGCACAGAAATCATAGCCGACATTGTCCCGGACCAGAATGCCAGCGACCAGGGGCCGAACGGCCTCGGTCGCGGCGCGTGTCAGCCGGCCGGCATTGGTGACAAAGACGGTCGACACGCCGGCAGCCTGCAGCGCGCGCAACTGGTTCAGCACATGATCCCGCACAGCGCCGGCGCTATCCCAGTGTACGAACACGCACGCGCGTGGCCCCAGGTCGAACGGACCGTCGGGCCAGCGGGACAGCACCGCATGCGGGCTGCGCCGGGCCATTAGCACGTGACCGATCCGGGGTCCGAGGTTGTAGCGGACGCCTAGGTAAGCGCGTCGGATACCGGCCCGGATCGCTTTGCGAATCAAACTTTGACGCCGATGCGCACTAGGATGTCAGGCGCCAGCGTCACGACGGGGTGGGCGAGAGTAACCTCGCGCACGCGCCCGGCCGCGTCTTTTTGCCGACCCTGTAGATCTAGCGCCTGTAACTCACCCCGCAGGGCCGCTATCCACAGCCCTGACCCGGGCTCCGTCGCGGCGCGGACGGCGCCGAAGCGGGGTACGGCGCGGGCGGGATCCCCGGCGGGACGGCCGTCCACGATCTCCGCATCGACCATGGCCATGAAAAATAGCCGGTCGCGCTCGGCCGGGTCGGATAGGTCGGTGGGTGCCGCCATAGTACCGGATGCCAGCATCGTGCGGGCCAGCGATAGCCGGCCGGTGTTGACCAGCGGGCCGATCACAACCGCCTGCTGCGCCGATGTCAGCCGTACGAGCCGCGGGGCCAGACCGGGAGCATCTCGCTCCACCAGCGCCTGCGTGACTTGGAACGCGAGGTCCTCCGGCCAATCGAGCCCAGGGCGGGTGGCCTCCACTTCGACCAATAGGTCCGTGCCGGCTTCGCCCAGCGCCTGTGCGCCGCCCCGCAACGCCGCCCACCACAGGCCGTCGCTGTCGGAGTCGCGGCCCGGCGCCGACGCTGCCCGCACGCGCGCGAACCAGTCGGCTGCCGCAGCCGCGTCGGGCGCGTCCGGTTGCCGCGCGAGCACGGCGCGAAAGAACAGCGTATCCCGCTTGAACGGCGTCAGCGGATCGGCTTCGGCATCATGCAGGTCCGGGTCGGCCAGCAATGCCCGTGCCGCCCCGTGGTGCCCGGCGCTGGCCAGCATGCCGAAGCCACGCGCCAGCATGATCCGGCGTCGCCCAGGCTGTGGGGCACCGGGCAGGTCGAGTAGCGCCGCGGCCATGCCCCCCGCCGCGTCACACAGCGCCGCCTCCGCCAGCGCGGTCCAGCCGATATCCTCGGTCTGGCCGTCCTCCATCGCCAGCCCGCCCAGCGCGTGACGCATCGCCGCCGCCGCCGCCGCCGCCAGCCGGAAACGCGCCGCCAGCGCCGGGCGGGGCATACCGGCGGTCAGTTGCCGGATCGAATGCGCATAGACTAGTCCGCCCAAATTAAGCGGTACCCGGTGCGCCATCGCCTCGAGCGCCAATGCTGCCACGCCATCCGGCAGCGCCTCGATCGTGTTGAGATCGAAGCTGAACTGCGATTGGCAGGCGGCGGTCAGTAGCGGCCAGAGCGCATCGGCCTCGTCTAACGCACCGTCGTTCACAGCCTCCATGTACCCACGGCCGGCAAAACCCAGCACCAGATCGATCGGGCCGTTCGCACCCAGCGCGTGCCCGCGTGTGCCCAAATGCGACCGTAACGCCCGGCGTAGCGTGGCGGCGTCCTGTTCCAGCGCAATCGGGGCGTCGCTGGCAAATGCGACCAGGGAGTGGCTGTCGATCTCGATCTCGATATGGCCGAAGCCCGCCTGGCTCAGCAGCCCGCGCAGGCTGTCCGGGGTCTGGATCGTCAGATGCAGGCAGGGCGATAGCAGTGGGATAAGCACGCCGGGCGGGGTTTCGGGACGAATGTCGAGGCCGTTGGGCGTGGTCAGTATCAGCACGCCGCCCGGCGCCAGCATGGCCCGCAGCGTACGGACGAAGCCGGCCGGCGACGTCACGTGCTCGATCACTTCAGAGCCAAGCACGACTTCGATCGTGCCCCGCGCCTCATCGTCGTCCCGCAGGTACCGCAGCTCGATCGGTAGAAGCAGCGCGTCCCGACCGAGGGCGGCGAGTGGCGCCGGGTCGATGCCGCGGCCGCGCCAGCCCCGCGTGTTGATGGCGTAGTCGAGGCCGAAGCCGTAGCCGCACCCGACCTCCAGATACGTTGTGCCCGGCGGGCGGCTGACTTGGGCGATCGGGCGGGTGATCAGCGATACACCGGCGCCCTGCTGCACATAAAACGGGACGCGGCCGCGATCGTTCAGGCCGGGCTCGGCGTAATCGGGCGGGGTTTGGCCGTCGTAGAAGCGGGCGCCGCAATCCGGACAGCCGGCGACGCGCAGGGATCGGCCCGGGTTGTCGGGTAGCTGCACATCGATAGACAGCACGAACGATTTCGGCGCCGTACTGCCGCAGTTGGGGCAGACGAGGGCGGCAAGGTCCGGTGGCGGCGCGCCCGGTCCGGGCCACGTAATGGTGGGCGGGGCGACAGTCGCGGGCGGCAGGGGGTTCATGCGCGTCTATGAAACCGGAACGGTGCCCGTGCAAGCGCCGCCCCGCTACCAGTACCGTTCGTCGACGTCAGCCCATCCAACACGCCCAATACTTCCAGCGCCGCAGCCTCACTCGGACGCATGTTAGGGGGTGCCAGCGACGCCATAACCTCACCAAACGCCGCCCGTTGCGCCGCGCCGATCGCCGGATCGCGTAATAGGGTGAGTACGGTGCGGGACAGCTTCTCCGCCGTGCAATCCTGCTGCAGCAACTCCGGCACGACGGCGCGCCCGGCCAGCAGATTGACCATCGCCACATGCGGCACGGTGATCATGCGGCGCGCCATCGCGGCGCTGATGGCGTTCACCCGATACGTTACCGCCATCGGCACGCCGGCCAACGCCAGCTCCAGCGTCGATGTGCCGGACTTGGTCAGCGCCGCACCCGGACCGGCTGCGGCGGCGGCATAGGCGTCGTGCTTATCCTGCAGGTCCGTCACAATGATTGGCTGCACCGGCCAGCCCGCCGTCATCCGGCGCACGGTGTCGGCCACGGCGGCGGATACGGGCACAACCGGGCGTAGCGACGTTTCGTGCACCGCCAGCCGCTCCAGCGTACGGCCGAACACCGGAAGCAGGCGCGGCACCTCACTCCGTCGGCTGCCGGGCATCAAAATCAGGATGGGCTGGTTGGCTTGCAGGTTGTGGGTGGCGCGGAACCGGGCGGCGTTACCCTGGCCCGCGCCCGATTCCAGCACCGGGTGACCCACGAATTGCGCGTCGAGACCATGCTGCGCGAACCACGCGGGCTCGAACGGCAGCAGGCACAGCAGCCGGTTCCACAATCCCGGATAGCGCTTCACCCGGTGCGCGCGCCATGCCCAGACCTGCGGGGCCACGTAATGGATGCGCGGCACGCCGCGTTTGGCCAGGCTCTCCAGCAGCCAGTGCATGAAGCCCGGGCTATCGATCGTGACCACCACGTCGGGCGCTTGTGCGGCGATGTCGGCCAGGTTCTGCCGCAGGCGGCGGCGCAGGCGACGGATGCGGGGAATGACCTCGACGATGCCCATCACCGCCAGGTCGGACATGGGATACAGGCTGTCGAACCCCAGCTCCGCCATGCGTGGGCCACCCACGCCGGCATAGCGCGTGCCGGGCCGGACGGCGGTGATGGCGGCCATCAGGCGGGCGCCGATCACGTCCCCGCTCGCTTCCCCCGCCATCAGATAAATCAGGGGGGTTGGGTTGCCGGACGTCATGCGGCCCTGCATACGGAAGGGAAAGTTTGGGTACAAGGCGCAGGCGCAACATGACGGATGACGTGCGCGAATGGGTGGGGCTGGCGGCAGGTATTCTCACAACGTTGGCGTTCGTGCCGCAGGTGCAGCGGACCCGGCGGTCCGGTCAGGCGAGTGATTTCAGCCTGCCGATGCTGCTGATGTTTGTGACCGGCGTCGCATTATGGCTGGGCTACGGGCTGCTGCTCGGTTCCATCAGCGTGATCGCGGCCAATTTCGTGACGCTGGGGCTGGCGGGGTACATCCTGGTTGTGAAGCTGCGGCGCGGATGACGCTGTTGCATGTCACGACGCAGGCCGGCTGGGCGCAGCTGATCCGGGAGAGGACCCGGCCCACGACGTCGTTTTGGCACCTGTGCACGGCCGGGCAATTGCCGTTCGTATTGGCGCAGCATTTCGCCGGGCAGTTCGGGCTGGTCATCCTTCATTTGGACCCGGCCCAGCTCGGTGATGTGCGGTGGGAGGCGAGCGAGCCCGGCATGGACCCGTTTCCGCATTTGTATGCGCCACTGCCGGCCGCGGCCGTGATGTCGCTGACGCTTACGGCGTAGTCAGCAGCCCGGCCAGATCGGGTAGGGCCGAAAAGGCGATCGGCTCGGCAGGCGGGTCCGCCGCGTTCAGCGTGCACGACCAATAATCGATCGGATACCAAACCCCATGCTTGTACCCGGCGTCTGGGTGGGTGCCGATCTGCCTGAAGCCGCAGTGCGAATGTAGCCGCGTGCTGCCCGGATTAGGCAGTGCGATCCGCGCCAAAGCGGAGCGAAACCCCTGCGCCCGCAGCACCGCGAGTAGTATGGGGTACAGGATCCGGCCCACTCCCCGGCCACGCTCGGACGGGTCGACGTAGATCGCGGCCTCTGTTGTCCAGCGATAGGCAGGCCGGACGCCGTACACGCCGGCATAGGCATAAGCGACCGGGCGCCCATCCCGTTCGGCGATCAGCCAGGGGTGCGTGGGCAGGGTTTCCGTGATCCGTCGGGCCATTATGGCCGGATCGGGTGCTGCCAGTTCAAATGACACGCCAGGGCCGAGTACGTAGGGAGCATAGATGGCCGCGACCGCCGGGCCATCGGCGACCGTTCCCGGCCGGATACGCACTTCCGCTGCGGTGGAAGCCACTTAGAACAGACTGCTGAACAGGCCCTGGCGCTTACGCTGGATAATAGGTGTCGGACCGTCCTCCGGCGACTGCCCGAGGGCCGCGTTCTGCCTCAGCCGTGCCGTCTCCCGCTGCGGGTCTACCGCCGTGCCGGGTGCGGGGGCGGCGCGCCAAAACAGCAGGCGGTCCGTGAAGTCGCGCGTCGGTGTATCGAGTGCCGCTTCGTTATCGACCTTGTTACGAATATCGGCCGGTGCGGCGGGGCCGGCCGCGGCGACTAAAGCCTCCTGCCCACGGGTCTGCGTGGCGCGACCGGTGGCAAGTACGCTATCGGGTGCCAACAGCGCCTCGGCCTGCTGACGCTGCGTCAATTCCTGCGGACGGGTGGTGCCCGGGCGGGGCGGGCGCAACTGAAAGTCGGGCGGCATCGATAGGGGCGCGCGCGTCGTGACCTGGAACTCGTCCGGCGCGTCACGGGTCAGGCCGAACGTGCGGGTCAGCTCATCGCCGCTACAGCCGGCCAGTATGATGAGGCACGCGGGTATCAGGACGCGGTAAATCATGATGACGGTTTAGTGCCGGGCTGTGTTGCTCGCAAGCGGGGGCGTATGCCGTCCAGTACCAGCACGCCGACGCCACATACGATCGCTGCGTCGGCCACGTTGAACACGTACCATGACCACCCGAACGCGTAGGCGTGCAGGAAGTCGACCACGAAGCCAAAGCGGAGCCGATCGATCACGTT
This sequence comes from Rhodospirillales bacterium, assembly GCA_031428635.1. Taxonomy (GTDB): domain Bacteria; phylum Pseudomonadota; class Alphaproteobacteria; order Acetobacterales; family Acetobacteraceae; genus JANPPS01. The sequence goes on along the minus strand of JANPPS010000270.1, from coordinate 10,813 downwards.
GCCGATCGCGCCGCCGCCAATCGCGCCCAGCGCCAACGCCGCCCCCACCGTCTCCGCCCGGCGCAGCCACACGGCCAGCGCCGCCACGACCGCCAGTGCCACCGCCGCCAGGATCCAGGCTCCTGCCGGACCACTTTGCGTCAATAGGCCGAACGTGACGCCGCGGTTTTCGACGTACGTGAATGAAAAGAACGGCAATAGCGCGACCTGTCCCACCTCCGGCAGATGCAGGCCGTACAGCATCCAGGCCTTGCTGCCCTGGTCGGCCACTAGGACGGCGGCGGCGGCGAGAATGCCGTACCAGATCATGCGGCGATTTCGGTTGGGGCGACCACGGCTGTGCAGCGCCGGCAGAGCGATGCGGCGTTCACCTCTGGCAGCACGCGCCAGCAGCGGGCGCATTTATCGCCCGGTGCGCGGGTAACCGTCAGGGCGTCGCCGGGTGTGACGGCCGACACGATCGCAAGTTCCGCCCAGCCCTCGGTATCCAGCAAATCCAGCATGGGCGCGGGCAGGGTCACGTCGCCCTGCAGCGACGATCCAACGAGCTTAGCGGCGCGCGCGGCCTCCAGCGCGGCGGTAACCCCGGACCGGGCGGCGCGGATCGTGACCCAGCGCGCGGCCAATGCCGGGTTTGCCCAGTGTGCGGGGACGTCCGGGAAGGCCTGCAGATGCACGCTGCCATCCTCGCTCGGGAAGCGCGCGAGCCACGCCTCCTCGGCGGTAAAGCACAGCACGGGCGCCAGCCACAGCACCAGGCAGCGGTGCAGCCGGTCCAGCACTGTCCGCACTGCACGGCGGCGTAGGCTGTCGGGCGCATCGCAATACAGCCAGTCCTTTCGGACATCGAAGTAGAACGCCGATAGGTCGGATGAGCAGAACGCATGCAGTTCCGGGTACACGCCCGTCCAGTCGTCCGACGCCAGTGCACCGCTGACCCGCGTGTTCAGCTCCGACAGGCGATGCAGGACCCAGCGCTCTAGTTCCGGCAACTCGCTGTCCGGTAGCGCCTCCGTATCCGACCACCCGTCCAGGCTGCCCAGCAGCCAGCGCAGCGTGTTGCGCAGGCGGCGGTATAGCTCGGCCTGCTGCTTCAAGATTTCTGGCCCGATACGCAGGTCTTCGGACACGTCGCTGTTCACGACCCATAGGCGCAGGATATCGGCACCGAGCGTGTCCGTTACCTTCTGCGGCGCCGTGACGTTACCGAGCGACTTGCTCATCTTCCGCCCGGCCTCATCGAGCACAAAGCCGTGGGTCGACACGGCACGGAACGGGGCGGCGCCACGGGTGCCGATCGCCTCCAGCAGGCTGTGCTGGAACCAGCCGCGATGCTGATCGCTACCCTCCAGGTACAGATCGGCCGGCCAGGGCTGGCCGCGACTTTCGAGGGTGAAGGCCTGCGTGCTGCCGCTTTCGAACCAGACGTCGACGATGTCCATGACCTGTTCGAACTGCGCCGGGTCGTGATCGCCGAGGAAGCGGCTGGCGGGCGACCGGTACCAGGCGTCGGCGCCCTCGGTTGCGAACGCGTCGGTGATGCGGGCCAGGACCGCCGGGTCACGCAGCGGCTCGTTCGTCGTGCGGTCTACGAACACCGGGATCGGCACGCCCCAGGCGCGCTGCCGGCTGATGCACCAGTCCGGACGGCCGGCGACCATGCTGGCCAGACGGGTGCGCCCGGCCTCCGGCACGAACCGCGTTGTGGCGATGGCTTCCAGGGCGCGGGCACGGATGTGCTCCGGCCCGTCCATACGGATGAACCATTGCGGGGTGGCGCGGTAGATGACGGGTGCCTTGCTGCGCCAGGAGTGGGGGTATGAATGGAACAGCGTGCCGCGCGCGAGTAGTCCGCCCGCCTGTTCCAGCGCCGCCGCGACCGGCCCGGCCGCCTTGAACACGTGCAGGCCGGCGAAACCCGGGGTGGTGGCGGCGTAGGTGCCGTCATCTTGCACGATCTCGGGAATTTCGATCCCGTACTTGCGACCGAGGGCGAAGTCTTCCTCGCCATGCGACGGCGCGATGTGGACGAAGCCGGTGCCCTGATCGGTCGTGACGTAGTCGGCTGGCAGTAGGGGCGCGTCATGGTCGTAGCCCTGGCCCCGCAACGGATGGGCGCAGATGGTGCCGGCTAGGGTTTCGCCCAAATGCACGTGGATAACGTGGTGCGTGGCGATACCGGCGGCCGCGCACACCTGCGGGACCAGGGCCAGCGCAATCAGCAGTCTCTCGCCAGGCTGGGCCAGCGAACCGTCGGTGACGCTGTCGACCCGAACCTCGGCGTATTCGATGGCCGGTCCGTAAGCCAGGGCGCGGTTGGCAGGAAGGGTCCAGACAGTCGTGGTCCAGATCACGACGGACGCACCCGCCAGCGGCCCGGTCAGCACCGGAAAGCGGACGTACACCGTGTCGCTGGTGCGGTCGTGGTATTCGATCTCCGCCTCGGCCAACGCGGTCTTTTCGACGGGCGACCACATGACGGGCCGCAATCCGCGATACAGCGCGCCGTTGAGCAAGAACTTGCCGATCTCACCCGCGATCGCCGCCTCCGACGCGAAGTCCATCGTGGCGTATCGGCCGGTCCAGTCGCCGGTGACACCCAGCCGGATGAACTCGGCCGTCTGCACCGTCAGCCAATGGGCGGAGTAGCGCCGGCACTCGTCACGGAAATCCAGCACCGGCACGGCGTCCTTGTCGCGGCCGGTCTTGCGATACTCTTCCTCGACCTTCCATTCGATCGGTAGGCCGTGCGTGTCCCAGCCGGGGATATAGTCCACGTCCTGCCTGGCCATGCGGTGGGCGCGCATGATCACGTCCTTCAAGATGCGATTGAGCGCGTGGCCGATGTGCAGGTGGCCGTTGGAGTAAATGGGCCCGTCATGCAGTACCCATTTCGGACGGCCAGCCGCTTGCTCACGGCTGCGGTCCCATAGTCCGATGCGGTCCCAGCGCGCCAAAATCTCAGGCTCCCGCACCGGTAGCTCACCCCGCATGGGGAAGCTGGTTTGGGGTAGGAACACGGTGCTGCGGTAATCAGGGGCGGCTTGGGCAGGTGCGGACATCGTCGGGTTATGCGGATCGGGGTTAGGCCGGGTCAAGGGTTGCGGGCCTGGAACCCGGCTTACAGGGCTAACCCGTCGCTTTTCTCCTGAAGCGCGCCGGGGCAATCAGCCATATGCCGGTCGCTCCTGAACTTGTCGTAAGACGCAGCGGCCTTGACCTGCCGCCGTGATGGCATTGAGCCTGACCGGGTTGTGGATCATCCCAGCGCGTGCGCTGCGGCAGAACATACAACGCAAGGCACCTGAACTCGGCTGCGCGATCAGTTCGATCACATGCCGTGGGGCAGGCGCGATTCGGTCCTAACCCACGACCGGTCCCGCCCCGAAATGGGGTAGGACCGAGCCGACTCTACTGGTTGACTGGTACCGGCGGCCCTTGCGTGACGACTACCAGCGCATCCGGGCGCATGTAGGTCGCAAACGCCTGCTGAATGTCGGCGGCCGTGATCTCCAAATACCGCTTCGATGCGATCGCCAGCGGCTCCAGCGGTAGGCCCAAGCTGACCTGGCGCAAATACTGCCCAGCGATCGAGCCGACGCTCGACCGGCCTAACGCTAGCCGCCGTAGCACCTGCACTCTGGCCCGCAGTAGTTCGGCCTCGCTAACGGGCACCGTCTGCATTTCATTCAGTTCGCGCAGCGCCAGCGTACGCGCCGCGTCGGCCTTACCGGGGTCGGCGCCGTAGCTGATGAAGTAGGCCGCCCGCGTCCGTTCCCAATCGAAGCCGCTGCTGACCGAGTACACGTAGCCAGTCCGTACCCGTAGGTCACGGTACAGCCGGGACGAGAAGCCGCTGCCTAGGATCGCGTTACCAAGCTCCAGCGTGTAGCGGTCGGGGCTGGTGACCGGCAGCTCCACCGTCTGCGCCATCGTCACCTGATCCTGCAGGCTGTTAGGATTGGGTACCCGGGCAGCGATGGCCGGATTGGCTGGGACGCCTGGTAAATTGAGTGCCGGGGTTGGCCCCTCCGCCTTCCACGCGCCGAACGTGGCTGCGACGACGCCCTGCGCCCGGGCCGGGGTTACGTCGCCCACGATTACGATCGTCGTCAGGTCCGGGCGATAGGCCGCGCGGTAGAACTGCCGCACCTTCTCACCGGTTAGCGCGCCGACCGACGCCTCAGTCGGTTCCCGTAGCGTCGGGTCCGCGGGCGGGACCAACCCGCTAATGATGGCGCGACCGTTTAGGTAGCGCGGCGACTGACTACGCCCAGCCAGCGCCTGCGCCGTCTGACCGCGTATGATCGCCACCGCGTTTTCCGGGAACGCCGGGTCCAGCTCATGTTCGGCCAGTAGGGCCATTCCGGGTTCGAATTTATCCGACAAAACACGAAGCGAGAAACTACGGCCCGCGGCCTCGGTCGCGGCCAGAGCATCAACGGCTTCCAGCAGCGCGAGCCGGTCGCGTTTCGTAGTCCCGTACTCGAACAGGTCGTCGGTCAGCTTGGCCACGCCCTCCTGACCCGCCGGCTCCTGCAGCGCATCCTGGCTCTCGACCCGGCCCATGACCGTGACCGTGGGGCTAACCGTCGTCTGCAACACAATCAGACGCAGGCCGTTCGGCAGCATCGTGACCTCGGCCGGCGTAGGCGTTGCCGGGGGTGTCAGGTTCGTCAGTGCCGACCGCGCCCATTCTGGTAGCTCGACCGGATGATCGGGCGGGCTGCCGAGTACTTCGGGTGCGCCGAAACTGGCTGTACCCGGCGGACGCCCGGCACCCTCAGGCGTCAGCACGGCTGTAACCGCTTGGCCCTGGTCCAGCAGTTGCTTCGCCAGGCGGCTCACGTCGGCGGGCGTGACGGCGGCGTAGGCTTCTGCCAATTCGTCCGGCGATTGCGTGCCGCGGACCGTAAGCGCCGTGCCCCATGCGCGTGCGAGGCCGGAGATGCTGTCCGCCTGGAACGCCAGCTGCGCCACTTCCTGCTGCTTCGATGCCTCCACCACGGCCGGGTCGGCACCGTCGCGGGCGATGGCGGTCAGCACGCCCCGCAAGGCGTCGAGGGTCGGCGCCGGGTCGGCCGCGCGCGGGAACGACACCATCGCCATGCCGACGCCCGCATCCTTCATGGCCTGATAACTGAACTGAGCCGATAGCGCCTTACCCTGCGGCACAAGCGCGTAGAGCGGCCCGCGCTGGCTGCTAAGTACGTCAGCCAACACGTCGGCGGCCGTAAAATCCTGCGCTGTCATGCCCGGGAAACGGAAAGAGACAGATGCGAACGCCACGCTGCTATCGGTCGGCAGGTTGATCGTTTTAGCCGTGGCGGTCGGGGCGTTTATGGCGGCATGCGGCGGGATTAGCCGACTAGGGATGGCGCCGAACGCGGTCTGCACTTGGGTAAGCGCCTGCGCCGGATCGACGTCACCAGCAATAACCAGCACGGCATTGTTGGGCGCATACCAGGTGTCATAGAAATTGCGCAGCAGGGCGGCGTCGGTCTTGTCGAAGCTTTCCCGCGTGCCGAGCGCGTCATTTTCGTATGGCGAGCCCTGGTACAGCGCGGCCTGGACCTGCATGAACATAAGGAATTGCGGGCTCGACAGGTCGCGCTGGACTTCCTGGTTGATGGCACCCCGCTCCTGCTCCCAATCGGCCTGCGTGATCGAGGCACCGCGCATGCGAAGCGCCTCGGATTTCAGGACTAGTGGCAGGTCCGTGTTCGGGACGAGATAGGTGTAGTTGGTCGCCGTTTCGGTCGTATTGGCGTTGTAGGCGCCGCCGAGCAAGGCCGATAACTCTGCTGCCTGGTCGCGATCGAGACCTTCCGAGCCGCGGAACATCATGTGCTCCACGGCGTGGGCGGTGCCGGGGAAGCCGGGCGGCGCGTCGTTGGACCCAGCGAGGTAGGTGAGGTAGGTGGCGACGACCGGGGCGAGGCGGTTCGGGACGATCACGACGCGCAGGCCATTGGCGAGCGTGGTGCGTAAGACGGGCGGAGGCTGGCTCGTTTGATCGAGTGCCTGAGCGGGCAGGGTGAACATAACAAACAGAGCCAGGGCGTAACGCGTCATACCAGGATCTCCCGCGCGCGCTGCCCATCTTGGGCGATCTGCGCCTTTAATTCTTTAAGTCCATCGAATTTGCGTTCCGGACGGAGAAACGCAAGCAGGGCCACGGCCACATCCTGATCGTACAGGTCGCCGGACCACTCGAACAGATGCGCCTCGACGCGGCTTTCCGGCCCGTCATTCACGGTCGGGCGACGGCCGATGTTGGCGACGCCGGGAACGATGGTGCCGTCGGGCAGCGTGACACGGACGGCGTAGACACCGCGCGCAGGCTCCAAGTGCTGGCCCAGCGGCACGTTGGCGGTGGGGAAGCCGATCGTGCGGCCGCGTTTGTCACCGTGCGCGACCACGCCGCGGATCGCCCAGGGCCGGCCGAGGTCGGCGGCCGCCCGGTCGGGGTAGCCGTCCTGAAGAAGGCGGCGGATGCGGGTGGAACTGATCGGCCCCTGCGCGTCCACCAGTTTCGGCACGAGTGTCAGGCCCATGCCCAGCCGCTCCGCCTGCGCAGCCAGGAATGCGGCGTCGCCGCCCCGGCGGTTGCCAAACGCGAAATCCGCGCCGCAGGTCAGGTGCGCGGCGCCCACGCCCTGGTACAGTACATCTTGGACGAACTCGTGTGCTGTAAGCGCAGAGAACCCGGCGTCGAACGGGAGTTCGTACACGATCGACACGCCGTGGGCCGCCAGCGCAGTCCGGCGCTCGGCGGCTAAGGTCAGGCGGAACGGCGGGTCGTCGGGGCGGAATAGTTGACGAGGGTGCGGTTCGAACGTGAGGACAGCAAGCGGCGCACCGGGCCGGGCGGAATGGGCGGCGCGAAGCACGTGCGCGTGGCCAAGGTGGACGCCGTCGAAATTACCCAGCGCCACCGTCGCCCCGCGCAGTCCATCCGGCACGGCCGTCCAGCTGCGGACGACCTGCATGGGCAGCGGCGGCATCAAATGCGGCTAGGCGGCAGAACCGTCGCCTCGCCCGTGATGACTGTCTTACCGGCCACAGTGCAGACGGTGCTCAACGTCGCCCGTTTGGTGGCCGGGTCGAGTGCGGTGACCGTGACGGTCGCGGTCACGGTATCGCCGATTCGCACAGGCCGGCGGAACGCGAGCGATTGGGTGAGGTAAATCGAGCCAGCACCCGGCAGCTTAGTCCCCATCACAGCGCTGATCAGCCCGGCCGACAGCATGCCGTGGGCGATGCGCTCCTTGAATGGGGTCAGCGCGGCCGCTTCGGCGTTGAAATGCACGGGGTTGGTGTCCAAGCTTACGGCCCCGAATAGCAGGATGTCGGCGTCGGTGATGGTTTTACCCAGGCTGGCAGATTGGCCGATGCTGAGGTCTTCGAACGCGTGGCCGTCCATGCTTTAGATATCCTTTGGTGCCGGCCGATTTCTTTCTTCGTCGCTGGTGTAGAGCGAAGCGGCCCGTAACCTCTAGCCCATGTCGGTTTCAGTAGTGAGTCGCTTGTTTCCTGGATGGGACATGACCGATGGGCCGTCCGGCGATGGCCCTTTTCTAGCCGGTTTGGTTTGGCATAGTTCCGAAGGGACCCGGTCTGCTCGGCTGCCATAACCTGACGGCTTGAGAGGCGATTTCGGTGGTTCAGACTTTAATGGCGATGCGAAGAACGGGTATCATCCCTGTCCCGTAAGTTTGCTGCGACGGCAGCCTGACACCTACATCCGTGTGATAGCCAAGTCGGCAAGGGGATCTGGACCGATCCCCGGGCTTGGGTTGGACAAGGCCTCGGCAGAGTGCAATCGTCCGCCGATGGATGCAGCTGACGCGCTACTGACGGCACGACGGACGGGTACGCGGCTGACCGCATTGCCGGACGCGCCGGCGACGGTGGAGGCGGCGGTCGTAATCCAGCGACGGGTACAGCAGGCGCTGGGGCCGATTGGCGGGTGGAAGGTAGGTTCGCCGTCGCCAGACGGGCCGATCACCTGTTCGCCACTACCAAAATCTAGCCTTGGCGACGGCGCACCGCGGCATGGCTACATCGAGGCGGAGATCGCTGTCGTCCTCGGCCAGGATCTGCCTGCACGTAATGAACCCTACACCGAGGCGGAAGTTCGGGCCGCGATCGCCAGCGCCCACCCAGCAATCGAGGTGCTGGACAGTCGCTTCGCCGCCGATCCTGATGCGTTGTCGGGACTGGCGGACGCAAGCGGGCACGCGGGGCTGGTGCTCGGCCCAGCGATCGAGGGCTGGACCGCGGTGGACACAGCGAATGAGAGAGTGGAGGTTGTGGTCGGCGGCAGCGTGGTGAAGCACGGCCACGGCAACCCAGGCGGGCCAATGCTACGGCTGCTGCTGTGGATGGCCAACACTGGTGCGCGCTGGGATGGCGGGCTGCGGGCGGGTCAGGTGGTCACGACCGGTTCGTGGACGGGTAAGGATCGGGTACGGCCCGGTGAGGTGGCTATGGTCACGTTCGCGCGGGGTGGAACGGCTTCGCTTACTCCGCCGCAACCGCTACCGAACGCGCCACCCGACTAGCGCCACGGGCTGTGCCCATGCACAGCAGGCTGCCAAGCAACAACGCGGACACCAGCACGAATACCAGCTCCGGATGGCCATGGTCGATCAGGTATCCGAACGGCGCGGGCGTGAGCGCTGCGCCTAACGGCAGCCCGGCGCTCACAAATCCGAACACCTTACCGATCTGACCCGGCGGTGCCGCATCTTTCACCATAATGTCCCGTGGGGTGCGGCTCGCCCCCAGCGCCAAGCCCGACACGAACAGGCACCCGATCGTGAGCCACCCACCCAGCGGCAGAACGCCACCCGCCAACGTCAGCACGGCGGAGACGACCGTAAGCACCACCGTGATTGTCGTCAGCCGCCGGGCGCTGTCGGCAAACCAGCCGCCGACTAGAACGCCGGCCGTGTTGCCGACCATGTAGCCGGTCAGCGCCGCACTCGCGACCGCAACCTCCAGCCCGCGCACGTCATGCAGCACTGTCACCGCCCACGCCTGCACGCCACCGCCCGCCATGGCACCCAGCAGGTAGAAGCCGAAGAATAGCAGCATCGGCCGGGTCATCAGCAGGGCACGGCCGGATATCGCCGGGCCGGTGTCGTGCGTTTTGACCTGATCGGTCAGAATGCGGCTTTGTAATAGGATCGCGCCGACGACCGGTAGGCCCGCGGCACCGACGAGCATAACCGCCTCCCGCCAGCCCATCACCACCATCAGTGCGGCGATTACGGGCGGTCCGGCGGCGAAACCCAGATTGCCGCTGAAGGTATGCAGCGCGAACGCCCGGCCCATCTTCTCGCGCGCGATCGATCCGGAAAGAATGGAGTAATCGGCCGGGTGGATAACGGAGTTGCCAACGCCCGACAGGGCGGCCAGCGCCAGTATCTGCCAGAACTCGGTCACAAACCCCATCGCCAGAATGCAACTGGCCATCAGTAACGTGCCGCCGACCAGAAACGGCCGCGCGCCGTGCTTGTCCACCAAAAAGCCGACTGGGGTTTGCAGCAGCGCGGTTACACCACTCATGAACGCGGCTGCCATACCGAGCTCGCCGTAGCTGACGCCAAACTCGATTTTCCACGCCAGGAATAGCGGAGGCAGGATCAGCATATAGAAGTGGCTGAGGAAGTGACCGGTGCCGATCAGCAGGTTGACGCGGGCGGTGCGTGACATTGCAACAGAGTGCAACCACCGCCTCGCCCGCGCAAGCCGTGGCCCTATGCGGTTTTATCGATTCCCATGCCCAGCGCCGCCTGCGCCGCCGCCAGCCGTGCGACCGGCACGCGGTACGGGCTGCAGCTGACGTAATCCAGGCCCATTTCCTCGCAAAAGGCGATGCTGGCCGGGTCGCCGCCGTGCTCGCCGCAGATACCCATTTTGAGGTCGTTCTTTGTCGCGCGCCCCTTATCGGCGGCCAGCTTCACCATAGCGCCCACGCCCTCGACGTCGATTGTGACGAAGGGGTCTTTTGGCAAAATACCCTGCTGCACGTAGTCCGGCAGGAACCGCCCGGCATCGTCGCGGGACAGGCCGAACACGGTTTGCGTCAGGTCGTTGGTGCCGAAGCTGAAGAAGTCCGCGATCTCTGCAATGCGGTCGGCAACGATGGCGGCGCGCGGCAATTCGATCATGGTGCCGACCAGGTACTCGATCGTCATACCCTGCTCGGCAAACACAGCGGCGGCGGTGCTGTCGACCTGGGCGCGGGTAATCTCCAACTCACGCCGGATGCCGATCAGCGGGATCATAATCTCGGGCACCGGGGCCCGGCCGGTTTCGCGGGCGGCGGCGATGGCGCCCTCGAAAATCGCACGGGCCTGCATTTCATAAATTTCAGGGTAGGAGATACCCAGTCGGCAACCGCGATGGCCCAACATCGGGTTAGCCTCGGACAGCTCGGCAGCCCGGCGGCGAACTTGCTCCACGTCTTGACCTAGACCGCGTGCGACGTCCGCCAATTCCGCCTCCGCATGCGGCAGGAACTCATGCAGCGGCGGGTCCAGCAGGCGGATCGTGACCGGCAGGCCGGCCATGATGCGGAACAGGTCGGTAAAATCCTGGCGCTGGAATGGCAGCAACTTATCAAGTGCCGCGCGGCGTCCGGACTCGTCCTCGGCCATGATCATCTGGCGGACGGCGCCAATACGCTCGGGATTGAAGAACATGTGCTCCGTCCGGCACAGGCCGATACCCTCGGCGCCGAACTTACGGGCGGTTTCGGCGTCGAGCGGGGTTTCGGCGTTGGTGCGGACCTTCATGCGAC
>JANPPS010000269.1:0-31914 GCA_031428635.1 Rhodospirillales bacterium | reverse complement strand
ACCGTAGCCTGCTGATCCGATGGCCACCTCAAACCTGATCTGCAGGTGCGGTTTGGCCCTTCCGGCCGGCTACGCCGACCTCCAGGCAAAACCCCACCCGCAGAACTCATCCAATTTCCACCACGAGCGCGGACGCTACCCGCAGATTGGGCGAACAAGGGCTGAGAGCTAGTGTGTATCATGGGGATAACCGAGGTCTTTTAACCGATACGGTCACGGATCCGAGAGTCACGTGGATAGAGCTAAGGTACGAGTATACGCGGGGCAATCTCACAGCACCTCTGTCACTAAATGTGGACAGCCCAGAGATTTCCTGTCGCTACAGCAAGTTGAGCGTTTTTTACGCTGTGGACATGCCCGGGCGAACCGGGCAGGTAACGGGGAACCTCGTGACTCACAGGGTTCCACTGCACCCCCTAAAGAATCTCTTTAACCTCCTTTGCAGAAAGGGTCACCGATGACCAAACCGATCCTCCGCGTTTTGGACGGTGAAGCCGTGTGGCCGCCGCCGGTCTGGCTCATGCGGCAGGCTGGTCGCTATCTGCCGGAGTATCGCGCGCTACGGGCCCAGGCCGGCGACTTCATCAGCCTGTGCACCACGCCGGTCCTGGCGTCGGAGGTGACGCTGCAGCCGATACGCCGCTATGGATTCGACGCGGCGATCCTGTTCAGCGACATCCTGATGTTGCCCTGGGCACTCGGCTGGGGCCTGGCCTTCAAGGAAGGCGAAGGCCCGGTGCTACCTCGCCTATCGACCGCCGCCGACCTCGATCGGCTAGACGAGGGCCGGGTCGTGAACGCGATCGCGCCCATTCTCGAAACCATACGTCTCACCCGTGCCGGCTTGCCTGACGCCACGAGCCTTATTGGTTTCGCCGGTAGCCCCTTTACTGTCGCCTGCTACATGGTTGAGGGCGGCGGCTCTAAAGACTTCGCCCTAATTCGCAGCATGGCGCACCGTGACCCCGCGCTATTCGGCGCTTTGATCGACACGCTCGTGCGCTCCACGATCGAGTATCTTTCCGCACAGATCGATGCCGGGGCGGAAGTCGTCATGCTGTTCGACAGCTGGGCCGGCGTGCTGTCTCCGCGCTTGTTTGCTAAGTATGTAACGGCACCGACGAAACAGATCGTGGCCGCCATCAACGCGCGCTATCCTGGCGTGCCCGTAATCGGGTTTCCCCGGCTGGCCGGCGTGCAAGTGGGACAGTATGCGACACAGACGGCGGTCAATGCCGTGGCACTCGATACCAGTGCTGCGCTGGAGATCGCTCTGCCGTTGGTTCCCCTCAATGTCGCCACTCAGGGTAACCTCGATCCGCTCGCATTGGTTGCCGGCGGGTCAGCATTAACGGCCGAAATTGCCGCGGTGCTGGATGCGGTTCGGGGCCGTCCGCATATCTTCAACCTTGGCCACGGTATTGTTCCGCAAACTCCGCCGGAGCATGTTGCGGCTCTGTTGGCCCAGGTGCGAGCGGGTTGACGGTGCGCTCTTACCAGCCAAGTTGAATAGTATGTCAGACCGTAAAATCGCCGTCGTGCTGTTTAACCTGGGTGGGCCGGATAAGCCGAGTTCGGTCAGGCCGTTTTTGATCAATTTATTCAAAGACCCGGCGATCCTTCGTGTGCCGTTTTTTGTCCGTCCTTTGCTCGCGCGCCTGATTGCCGTGCTCCGGACGAAGGCAGCAACTGCCAACTATGCCATTTTGGGTGGCAAGTCGCCGCTGTTGGAACTGACGATCGAACAGGCGCATGCGCTTGAGGCAGCGTTGCCCGACATGAACGCACGTTGCTTTGTCGCCATGAACTACTGGCATCCGTTCAGCATCGCCGCAGCCCGTGACGTGAAGGCGTGGGACCCTGACGAAGTCGTATTGATACCGCTTTATCCGCAATACAGCACCACCACGACTGGCAGCAGCCTGACTGCCTGGCGCGAGGCCGCAGCGAAGGCCGGTCTAATTAAGCCTACGACGGCGTTGTGCTGTTACCACTCCGACCCCGGATATGGCGCGGCGACGGCCGCCATCGTCCGGCGCTCATATGACGACGCCCGCGCTGCTTTGGCACCCGAGATCGGGTTGCGCGTGTTGTTCTCTGCCCACGGTTTGCCGGAGAGCATCGTCAAGGCCGGTGACCCATATCGATTCCAGGTCGAGCGTACAGTCGCCATGGTTTCGCGACTGATGGATGTGCCGGGTATGGATTTCGTCACGTGCTTCCAATCCCGTGCCACGCCCCAAAAGTGGATCACTCCGAGCACCGAAGACGAGATCGAGCGTGCGGCCCACGACAAGGTCGCGATCTTGGTTGTCCCGATCGCGTTTGTGTCGGAGCATTCGGAGACATTGGTTGAACTTGATGTAGAGTATCGTGAGGTGGCGGAGCACAAAGGCGTACCGGGCTACTTCCGTGCGCCGGCACAAAATAGTGACCCCGGCTTTATAGACGCACTGGCTAATCTGGTCCGAATGTCACTCGGCCGCGGACCCGGCCTTTGTAGTTTCGTCGGCGGCCGTACCTGCCCCAGTCCACACAAAGACTGTCCTCACGCACGCGCTGGGGCCGAGCCTGCGGCAGCAGCTCCCGTCGTTATGCTGGAACCGGTTGCTTGAGCAAGCGTCCGGCTCTGATCATCTTTGATTGCGATGGTGTGCTGATCGATAGCGAAGGTCCAGCATCTGCTGTATGCGCTGTTGCAGTGACGGAACTGGGTTGGACAATGACGAGCGACGAGGCGCTGCACACCTTCATGGGTATGCGGATCGCCGACATGCCGGTCATTATTGAACGGTACACTGGTCGGGCCGTGCCGCCAGGTTGGGTGGATGACATGCGCGGCCGACTCATTGCGGCGTTGGATACTCAGAGCGCACTGATACCCGGCGCGCGGGAGGCGGTCGAGGCCGTGGTCGCTGCGGGCTTACCCTACCGCGTTGCCTCCAACTCTAGCCACGATGAAATGACGGTTAAGTTCGCCCGTACTGGTCTCACCACGCTCATGGCCGGTCGGATGCACAGCGCCCGTGACGTGGGCGTAGGGAAACCAGCGCCCGACGTGTTCTTGGCCGCAGCTCTGGCTGAGGGTGTCGAACCGGCTGATTGCCTGGTAATCGAGGATAGCGTCTTGGGTGTTCGCGCCGCGGTCGCCGCGGGTATGCCGGTGCTCGGCCTGGATTTGCACGGCGATGGCGCCGCGTTGGCTGCTGCCGGCGCCACGCCAATCCGGTCGTTGGCCGCGCTGTGTGAGCGGCTCGCCGGAGTTTGAGCGGGCTTGATCTGGCACTGCTCGCCGCCTATCCCTGGACCAAGTCGTTTCACCTCATCGCCGTGATCGCCTGGATGTCGGGCGTGTTCTATCTGCCCCGGCTATTTGTTTACCATTGCGGCGTGGCTCGCGGCTCGGTCGAGAGCGAGCGGTTCAAGGTCATGGAATGGCGCCTGTATAAACAGATTATGGTGCCGGCCATGATCGCAACATGGCTGCTCGGAGCCGTGCTGATCTGGACGCCGGGCGTCGTGGACTGGAGCGGGTTTAATTGGTGGACCGTAAAGTTCGGCGCTGTAATCCTTATGACCGGCTTCCAAGGCGCGATGGGTAAGTGGCGCCGCCAGTTTCTCGAAGACCGGAATACGAAGTCCCATAAATTCTACCGGTTCGCGAACGAGGTCCCGACGGTTCTGCTGATTGTAATCGTCATTATGGCGGTCGCTAAGCCGTTTTAGAACTTGACGCCGGCCAGGCTCACTGTCAGCAAGGCGTAGTGGTGCGTGAAACGTTCCGGCCACACACTCCTGCTTGGCATGGCTGTCCCCACCACCGGGATAAGGCGCCCGGCGGTGACCCCATACGTAGGATACCCTAATGCATCTAGCCGATCTGAAGACCCGCGCCCCAGCCGATCTTCTGAGCCTGGCGGAATCGCTACAGATCGAAAATGCCTCAAGCCTGCGCAAGCAGGACATGATGTTCGCTATCCTGAAAAACTTGGCCGATAACGACCAGGCGATTTACGGCGAGGGTACGCTCGAAATCATGCCCGACGGCTTCGGCTATCTTCGCAGTAGCCAAGCCAATTTTCTACCCGGCCCTGACGACATCTACATTAGCCCCAATCAGGTCCGCCGCTTTGCCCTGCGCACCGGGGACACTGTTGAGGGGCAAATACGGGCGCCGAAGGACGGCGAGCGCTACTTTGCGCTGTTGAAGGTCAACACGATCAATTTCGAGCCGCCCGATGCCGTCAAGCACCGCATCAACTTCGACAACCTGACGCCGCTTTATCCCGATCGTAAGCTCAAAATGGAGGTCGAGAACTTCCAGTCCGTCGCCAAGGGCCCCGGCAAGGATATGACTCCTCGTGTAATCGACCTGATTGCCCCGATCGGCATGGGTCAACGCGCGCTGATCGTGGCTCCGCCACGGACGGGCAAGACGGTGATGCTGCAAAATATCGCGACCGCCATTGCCGCTAATCACCCGGAAATATTTCTGATTGTCCTGTTGATCGACGAACGGCCAGAGGAGGTGACGGACATGAGCCGCACCGTGAAGGGTGAGGTCGTGGCCAGCACGTTCGACGAACCGGCGACCCGGCACGTCGCAGTGACCGAAATGGTGCTGGAAAAGGCCAAACGGCTGGTCGAGCACAAACGCGACGTCGTCATCCTACTCGACAGCATCACGCGGCTTGCCCGCGCCTACAATACCGTCGTTCCCAGCAGCGGTAAGGTTTTGACGGGCGGCGTGGATGCCAACGCACTGCAGCGGCCGAAGCGCTTTTTCGGTGCCGCGCGTAATATCGAGGAGGGCGGCTCGCTTACCATTATCGCTACCGCCCTGATCGACACCGGTAGCCGGATGGACGAGGTGATCTTCGAGGAGTTCAAAGGCACCGGTAACAGCGAAATTATTCTCGACCGCAAGCTGTCCGATAAGCGCACATTCCCAGCGATCGACATCACCAAGTCCGGTACCCGTAAGGAAGAGCTGCTAGTCGAACGGGCAACATTGTCGAAGATGTGGGTGCTACGCCGTATTTTGAGCCCGATGGGCATGTCCGACGCGATGGACTTCCTGCTGGACAAGCTGAAGTACAGCAAGACGAACCAGGACTTCTTCGACGCCATGAACACGTAATATGCTCATCCGTCCTTGGCGTCTCACAGGCGCCGCGGTCTGGTGGGCACTTGCGTCGGCTCTGATTACGATACCAGTCATCGCCTTTATTTGGGCGATCGACTGGCGGCTTGGTCTCGTCAGTCTAGCAAGCCCGTATCCCGTCGATAGGCGGCCGTTTCTGGCACTTGCTGGCATCGCGACACAGGTTGTGTTCTTGCTCGTAAGCCAACGTCAAGGTCGACGGGTCGGCCATGGTAACGTGAGCGCCGGGTTGGGAGATCAGCCCATCCAGCGCCTATGGTTGGTGATTTTACTGTCGATCGCGCAAGTCATAATCAGCGGGATCGTCCTAGGCCTGGCCCAGCATATCCCCGCATTGTCCAATGGTCTGAAGAATGCCGAGAAACTCGGCGGCCTATTTTTCGATGGTTCGATGTGGATGCTGCCTGGCCTTGTGCTGATCGTGATCCTTGCACCGCTAGGTGAGGAACTGTTCTTCCGCGGTTGGCTTTGGACCGGCCTGCGCAAGGTTTGGTCGCCGGTCGCGGTATCGTGCGTGACGGGTGGCTTATGGTTGTCATTACATTTAGGCAATGGGCTGTTATACCCGGTGTTTCTGATCCCGGCCGCGATTTTGTTCAGCATTATCCGCCATGTTGGCGGCAGTGTGAGGGCGTCTATCGTAGCGCATGTTATCAACAATGGCTTCGTCGCGTCGATCGCACTGCTGCAAACCGCATTGCAGACTTAAAGATATCCTTATATGACGCCGCAGCCCCGCAGGAGACCCTTATGCCCGACGTGAACGTTGCCGCTTCCCCGACCCACGACTACAAGGTGCGAGACATCAGCCTCGCCGCATGGGGCCGCAAGGAAATCCTCATGGCCGAGGATGAGATGCCTGGCCTGATGGCGCTACGCGAAGAATACGGCCAATCACAAGTGCTGAAGGGTGCCCGCATCGTTGGCTCCCTCCACATGACAATCCAGACCGCCGTGCTGATCGAGACGCTGACCGCGCTTGGCGCGACCGTTCGTTGGTCGAGCTGCAACATCTTCTCGACCCAGGATCACGCCGCCGCCGCCATGGCTGACGCGGGTATTCCGGTGTTCGCCTGGAAGGGCATGTCGGAAGAGGAGTTCTGGGCCTGCATCGAGGCGACCGTGCGCGGCCCCGATGGCTGGACGCCCAACCTGATTTTGGACGATGGCGGCGACCTTACGAAGGTTATCCACGATAATCACCCGGATCTGCTGGCAGGCATCAAGGGCCTGAGCGAGGAGACGACCACGGGCGTTCATCGCCTGTGGGAGATGGCGAAGTCCGGTGCGCTCAAGATGCCTGCCATTAACGTGAACGACAGCGTGACGAAGTCCAAGTTCGACAACCTGTATGGCTGTAAGGAAAGCCTAGTCGACGCCATTCGCCGCGGCACAGACGTGATGATGGCCGGTAAAGTCGCGGTCGTGGCCGGCTACGGCGACGTCGGCAAAGGTTCAGCCGCCAGCCTGAAGAATGGCGGTTGCCGCGTTCTAGTGACCGAGATCGACCCGATCTGCGCGCTGCAGGCAGCGATGGAAGGCTTTGAGGTCGTGACGATGGAAGACGCGGCCCCCCGCGCCGACATCTTCGTGACTGCCACCGGCAACGTCGACGTGCTGACCGTCGATCACATGCGCGCCATGAAGAACCGCGCCATCGTGTGAAACATCGGGCATTTCGATAGCGAGATTCAGATCGAAGGCCTGCGTAACTTCCGGTGGGAGAACGTGAAGCCGCAAGTGGACGAAGTCGTTTTCCCGGACGGCAAGCGCCTGATCGTACTGAGCGAGGGCCGGCTAGTGAACCTCGGTAACGCCACCGGCCACCCGAGCTTCGTGATGTCGGCGTCGTTCACCAACCAGGTGTTGGCGCAGATCGAACTATGGACGGCACGGCCGGGTCAGTATCAGAACCAGGTCTACACACTGCCCAAGCACTTGGACGAAAAAGTTGCGGCATTGCACCTCGCCAAGGTTGGCGCGACGCTGACGAAACTGACGCCGAAGCAGGCCGAGTACATCGGGGCGCCCGTATCCGGCCCGTACAAGCACGAGCTGTATCGCTACTAAAGAAGGCTAAGCCGTCCGGGCCTGGACCGGACGGCTGCTTGACAGGCGTAACGGATCGGGCTGACAGATCCAGGCTGAGTTCGTACGGTTAGGCGTGCGCTGGCACTGCCATGGTCCAGCATGCCGAGATCAGCGGGGGCCAACGCCATGCGCACCGATCCGTTCAGCGACAGTCTACATTTTTTGATCGGCAACACGCCTGATCACGAGGCCATCGGTTGGGCCAAGTACCTCTTGGTAATGGCCTACGCCGCGTTACTGATTGCCAGCATCGTAATCGCCGCACGCAATTGGTCGCAGGATCCGGCGCAACGCACCGGCCGTACCATAATCATTTGGCTCTTCCGCTTGCTGATCGGTACGATGTGGTTTCAGGGTTCGCTATGGAAGCTGCCACTGCCCATCTCGGGCGGATTTCAGTACTGGGCGGGGCAGTTGGTTGAGGGCTCGTTCCTACCTGCCCAAGCAGCGTTTGCTAAGGACGTGCTGCTGCCTAACATCGCTATCCTCGACCCCCTGGTATGGATCGCAGAGACCAGCATCGCGATTATGCTCATGCTGGGCGTGGCCGTGCGGCTCGCCGGACTGGGCGGTGTTCTGTTGGCACTGAACCTGTGGGTCGGGCTTTATCGCATCGATGCGGAGTGGCCGTGGAACTACCTGTTTCTGGCCATGGTTCATGCTTTCTTCATGCTGGACCACGCGGGGCGGAGTTTGGGCGTCGATGCTCTGCTCGCCCGTGCTGGCTGGCCGACGCTGCGAACGTTTCCGGCGTGGGTCTGGCGTCGCGTGTCCTGAACGGGGCGCCCAGCCTAAGCGGGGCGCCTGGCCTGGACGATGGTCGTGCACGCACTTTCCAGTTTCGGTAGATCGCGTGTCGGTGCCATCGTGATCGATAGTCGCCGGTCGTCGCCCCGGATCACCGGGCAATACGGGTCAGGCTGATCCAGCATATCCAGCAACCGTCGACGCCCGGCACAGCCCCCGCGGCATGGCGCCTGATACGCGCATCCTACGCATAAGGCCGGCAACGACCGCGCGGCCTGAAACGGCGCGGTATCGACGATGTCGGCACCCAAACCGAGCAGCACTTCCATCGGCTCACCACCACCCGGCCAGTACACGCACGGCTGTACCGTCGCCCGGGGAGTGACCCGCACCGTCGCGGCACCACACCCACCCAAGCGCGGCGGTAGACCAGCCATGGCGCGAACCAGCGGCTCGCCAATCGCAATCACGTCCGTCCGGGCAAACAGCGCCTCGAACCCGGCCCAGTACTCCTCGTACGTCAGAGCGTAGCTATCGCTTTGTACCGACTGATAGACATTCAGCCGTAATGGCGCGTCGAATGCGGCAGCGACCTCGGCGATGTCAGCCAACGCCAGGTAGTTCGCCCGCATCATGACGGCGATAATGGTGACCCCGATGCCCAGCCGACGGCAGCGCGCCGCCTGTTCATGCACGAGGTCCCAATTACCGGCGCCCCGCTGCGCGTCCTGTTCTTCCCGTGTCGCGTAATCTAAGGAGAACTCGACGTCCGCGAATGCCCGTAGATCTTCATCCGGTACGATAGCGATCGAATGGCCGTTCGACGTAATCGTCAGCTTCACCGGCTGTGTGCGCAGATAGGCCAGCATCTCCCGGAACTCCGGGTGCATGCCGTTCTCACCAGTGCCGAGGTTCACGGACTTGACCGGCAGGCGCCCCATCACGTCCTGCACCTGGTCCAGCGTCAGCCGGTCCGTGCGCGAGGGGTCGCGATAGCAGAACGAGCACGCCAGGTTGCATTCGTTTGTGAGGCCAAGCCCCAGCGAAAACTGGACGGCGGGGGCCGTGGGTACGGGTATCAGCGCATCCAAAGCCATGGCAAACTCCCGGCATGACGACTTAGGCCGAGGACATACCTGGGATGACACAGCCTGACCAGGATATCGCGCGGTGGGATCGCTACGTCGGCGCGTATGAGCGGGCGTTCGAGCCGTTGACGGACATGTTCAACCGGGCGGCGCTGGCGTTACTGGCACCGCTGTCGGATATGGACCTGATCGACGTGGCGGCGGGTACGGGCGGGGCAAGTATGGCGGCGCTGGAGCAGGGCTCGCGGGTCGTGGCGGTCGATGCTTCCGCAGCCATGGTGGCCCGCATTATCGAGCGCGGCGATGGCCGGATCGATGCCCGCGTGGCCGATGCCGGTAGTCTGCCGTTCGGCGATGGATCTTTCGACGTGGCGCTGTCCAGCTTCGGCGTCATCCTGATGCCCGACCCGGGGCGTGGCATGGCGGAGCTGCATCGCGTGCTGCGGCCCCATGGCCGGGTCGGTATCGTCACCTGGACGGAGCCCCACCGCTACGAACTGGCCACCCGCCTACGGGACGCAGCCATCGCCATCCGTGGACAGCCGCCGGCCAGTGAACTACCGGCGCAGCTACGGTTCACGGACCCCGACCGGCTGTATGCGCTGTTGGCCGCTTCCGGGTTCGAGGCCATCCGGATCGAGCGGACGGAGGCCGTATTGCGCGCGCCCACAGCCTTGGCACTCACGCAGTCCCTCGCCTTCGCGCCGGGTATGGCGGCAATGCTGGATGCCCTCGGCCCGCAGCGCCCGGCCGTGCTGGAGCGTTTTGCCGCAACACTCATCGCCGACCAGGGATCGGGGCCTGTCACGCTGGGCGCAGTTGCACATATTGCGATATCGACCCGTTCGTGGTCTGCACCGTCAACACCGGGAGTTCACGCATGAACCGTCGCACACTGCTGGCCCTATTGGCTGCCGCGGTTCCTGCCGTCGGGCGAGCCCAATCGGGCCCCACGCTGGCGTTCACCGCCATTCCCGATCAGGACGAGACCCGGCTGGTCGAACGGTTCGGACGTGTTGCGACCTATTTACAGAACGCCCTGTCGGTTCCGGTGACCTATGTCCCCGTAAAATCCTACCCGGCTGCTGTCACGGCATTCACCAACAACCAGGTACAGCTTGCCTGGTTCGGCGGATTGACCGGCGTGCAAGCCCGCCGCGCCGTCCCGGGGTCGGAGGCGATCGCCCAGGGTATCGAGGATACTGCGTTTCGCAGCTTTTTCATCGTCAACCGTGCCACGGGGATCACCACGGCCGACGCCTTTCCGCGCGGGATCGAGGGTCGCAGCTTCACGTTCGGCGCACGGGCATCCACGTCCGGCCGGGTCATGCCGGAGTACTATATTCGCCAGGCGTTCGGCCGCGCCCCCGATGCCGTATTCTCCCGCGTCGGCTTTTCCGGTGATCACACGCGTACGCTGCAGCTGGTGCAATCCGGCGCGTACGAGGTGGGTGCGATGGACTACACCGTCTACGATCTGGAGCAGAAGGCCGGCCGAGTCGATCCGGCACAGGTCGCGGTCGTGTGGCAGACGCCCCCGTTTCCCGACTATAACTGGACCGTGCGCGGTGACGTGGACGCCCGGTTCGGCGCTGGGTTCAAGGAGCGGCTGCGGGCGGCGTTACTCGGCTGTAAGGACACGGCGATCCTGTCGCAATTCGGCCGCACCGGCTTCATCGCCGCGTCCAACGTCGATTACGCGCCGGTCGAGCAAGTGGCGCAGCAGACCGATCTGCTGAACTGAGGCACCGGTGCCGCTGCTGACCCTGCGTCATGAGGGTGTCAGCTACGGCGGGCAGGTGGCGCTACACCCGCTCGACCTCGATTTGTACCGGGGGGAGCGGGTGGCGGTCATGGGCCGCTCCGGGTCCGGTAAGTCCAGCCTACTCGGGCTGCTATACCGTCATCTGGCGTCGCAGTCGGCACTGGTGCCACAGGCGGCGGCGTTGGTCGGGACCCTTAGTGTGTTTCATAACGTGTTCATGGGCCGGCTAGACCAGCGATCGGCCCTGCATAATCTGCGTGTGCTGGCCTGGCCGCGGGCGCGGGAACTGAAGGAGATCGGGGCCGTACTAGATCAGGTCGGTCTGTCGGATAAGCTGCGCGCGCGGGCCGGCACGCTATCCGGCGGTCAGCAGCAGCGGACGTC
Organism: Rhodospirillales bacterium; assembly: GCA_031428635.1. Classification (GTDB taxonomy): domain Bacteria; phylum Pseudomonadota; class Alphaproteobacteria; order Acetobacterales; family Acetobacteraceae; genus JANPPS01. Next base: position 20,675 of record JANPPS010000269.1, on the reverse strand, counting down.
GGTCGCGCGGGCACTGTATAACGGTCGTCCCGTGGTGATCGGGGACGAACCCGTCTCCGCGCTCGATCGAGTGCAGGGGATGGCGGTGCTGCGGCGTATGGCAGACCGGCATGAGACAATGATCGTGGCCATGCATGACATCCCGATGGCGCTCGAATTTGCCAGCCGGGTGATCGTACTGGACGGGGGCCGCGTAGTGCTGGATACGCCGCCAGGCGATCGGACGGCGATGGAAATGGCCGCGTTCTTTGGCTGATCGTGCGCGTCGCCTGGGCTATGGCAGCGTCAGTTGGGCGTTCGTGGCGCTGGCTGTCTTGGCGCTCGCCGGGGCCGACGTGGCTATCACAACGCTGCACCCCGGGTTGGAGTTAGGGCGGTTGTTCCGCGGCCTGATACAGCCCGACTTCGCCGCTGTCGGGCTGACCAGCGTTGTGCTGACGGTGGCGTTTGCGGTTCTGGGCGTATCGGGCGGGGCGGCTGCGGGGCTGGTGCTGTCGTTCGGTTATGTCCGGTCCGGCGCGGTGCGGGCGGGGTGCGCCGCGGTCCGGTCGGTGCACGAGCTGTTTTGGGCGCTGCTGCTGATGCAGGTCGCCGGGCCATCGCCGATCACGGGGTTGCTGGCGATTGCCATCCCGTACTCCGGTATTTTCGCCAAAGTATTTTCGGAGATGATCGAGGAGGCCGATTTGCAGGCCGAGCGCGTGCTGCCGCAGGAAACGGGCGCTGTATCCCGCTTCGCCTACGCCCGCGCGCCGGAACTTGCGGTACCGATGGGCAATTATTTGCTGTACCGCTTCGAATGCGGGATGCGCAGCACCCTCGTGCTCGGCTTTATTGGCCTGCCGACGATGGGGTTCGAACTCGAGAGCTATTTTCGGCAGGGCCACTATGCCGAGGCAGCCGGGTTCGTCGCCATCTTTTACCTACTGATCGCGACCCGGCGGCTATGGGTGCGGCCATCGACACTGCCGTTTCTGTTGATCGGCAGCGTGGCCGCCCTATGGCTGCTGACCACGTCCGTATCGAGTGACAGCGTCTGGACGACGCTGGGCCGGTTCCTGGGCCATGACATCGTGCCCCGGCCGTTACGCGGCGCCGACCTCGGTGCATCGGCCACCTGGGTGGCGACGGGCACGTGGCTGTGGACGATAATCCGGCAGCAGATGGCACCAGGGCTAGTGACAACGCTAATCGTCTCGCAAATTGCGCTGGTGGGCTCTGCGGCATTGGCGCTGGTGCTGTTTCCGTTGACGGCGCGGGACTTCACGGGCCGGTTCGGACGGCCGCTGGGGCGGGCGCTACTGGTCGTGATCCGGTCGACGCCGGAGTACATGGTGGCGTACGTGCTGCTACAGATGCTTGGCCCATCCATGCTGCCGGCCGTGATCGCGCTGGTGCTGCATAATGGCGGTATCATCGGCTTTTTGATGGGCCGCCACGCCGACACGCTGCACTACCGGCCCGATGCGCCGCGGCGCATGGACCTCTATTTTTGGGAGACGCTGCCCAGGCTGTACGGCCAGTTTCTGGCCTACTCCCTGTATCGGTGGGAAATTATCGTGCGAGAAAGTGCCGTATTCGGCATCTTGGGGGTCCGCACGCTGGGGTACCATATCGACGCGGCGATCTCCGAGTTGCGACTCGATACGGCGGTCGTGCTGATCGTCGCGACCGGGGCGCTGTCGATGGCGATCGATGCTCTATCGCGTGGGCTGCGGCGACGGTTGCGGCTGGATCAGAAGCCGGTACGGCTGTCGGCGGGGACGCGGGCGGTTGCTCAGCCGGTGGTGGCTTGAGCTGGAAGTAAGGTCAGGGCGCTGCCCTGGGCCCGTTGGGGCCGGGGCCCCAAACCCCGCTTTGTTAGATCACTGCTACTTTTGGTGGGCCGGTTTCTAGTGTGCCGATCGCTGCGACTTGGCTGAACCCGGCTTTGCGAATGTGCTCTACCAATGCGTCCGCTCCCTCTGGTGCGACGGCGATCAGTAGTCCGCCGCTGGTCTGCGGATCGCATAGTAGTCCGCGGTGCCAGTCCGGCAGCCCGGCCGGTAGCGTCACGTCGCCGGCATAGCTTTCCCAGTTGCGGCCCGACGCGCCGGTGCCGAAGCCGGCTTCCGCCAGTGCCCCCGCGCCGTCCAACACGGGTACGTCGGCCAGCCGTAGCGTCATCTGTAGGTCGGCACCCTGCGCCATCTCCAGCGCGTGACCCAGCAGGCCGAACCCGGTGACGTCGGTGCAGGAATGGACGGCATCCATCGCCGGCAGGTCCGCCCCCACGCGGTTGATCTGCGTCGTGGATGCAATCATTGCCGCGTACCCGTCCGCACTGAGCTGACCCTGTTTCAGGGCCGCGCTGAAGATGCCGACGCCCAGGCCCTTGGTAAGCACAAGCACGTCACCCGCCCGCGCGCCCGTGTTGCGCAAAATCCGGTCCGGGTGAACGGTGCCTAGGGCGACTAGGCCATAAATCGGCTCGACCGAATCGATCGAGTGTCCGCCCGCGATCGGAATTCCCGCCGCCGCACACACGCTGGCTCCGCCGGCCAGGATTTGGCGTACGTCATCGACCGATACTTTATCCACTGGGATACCCAGTATCGCCAACGCCAGCAGCGGCCGGCCGCCCATCGCGTACACGTCTGACAGGGCGTTGGTCGCGGCGATCCGCCCGAACTCGTATGGGTCATCCACCATGGGCATGAAGAAGTCGGTCGTCGCCACCAGCGCCGTTGTGTCGTTCAGTCGATAGACAGCCGCATCGTCCGCCGTTTCCGATCCCACCAGCAGGTCAGGAAATATCCCGCCTGTCGGCAGGCCCTTTAGAATATCCTGCAGCACGGACGGCGCCAGCTTGCATCCGCACCCCCCGCCATGGGCCAATGAGGTCAGGCGCGGTTTGGCGATGGGAGTGTCCATGTCGGGCTCCAACGATTCGGGGTCAGCATAGAGTACGGCGCCCGGCCCCGCACACTACACGGCAAAGCGATAGTGTCTCAGTCTGGAATTCGGGTTTGGGTGGCGAGCGGTCCGGCTGCCCCCCAGTGGAGTTTCCATTCCTCCCGTGACAGGCCCATGATGCGCGGCATAGCCATGACTCCCTCCTCCCCGCTCCGCATCGCCGTGCTGGGCGCCGGGAAAATCGGCAGCACGTTCGCCTTCCAAATGACCCGCACCGGCCATCATGATGTCACCGTCATCGCGCGACCAGGCTCCTTACGGCTGGAGCAGCTTCGACGCGGTGAGGCGATCACCAACGTCAGGGGCGAGCGGGCGAGCGTCCGCGTGGCCGATGTGCTCGACGAGCAGACGCCGTATGACCTCGTGATCGTCACGCTCCTGGCCTACCAAGTGGACGCGGTGCTTTCGGCCTTGCGGCGCAGCGCGGCCACCTGCATTCAGTTCATGTTCAACACCTTCGAACCGGAGCGCCTGCAGGATGTGATCGGTGCCGGGCGTTGCGCTTTCGGCATGCCCTTCGTCCAGGCGACGTTGGACGGGGATGGCAAGCTTAAGGCGACCATCGGCGCGGCAGGCCAGAAAACCCTCATGGACCAGCAGCGCTGGGTTGACGTGTTCAATGCCGCGGGCCTGCCCGCCGCCATCGAGCGCGAGATGCTTTTCTGGCTTCGCTGCCACGTCCCGCTATGCGTCGCGTTCGAGAGCGTATCGGTCGCCGGCGTGCGGCGCGGAGGCGGCGCGTCATGGGGAGAGGCGCTTGTCCTGGCGCGGGGTGTTCACGCAAGCTTCGGACTGATCAAGGGACTTGGATATCCCGTCCATCCCAGGACAAAGAGGCTGATTGATCGCTCTCCGGCGCCGGTGGTGGCGGCCATGCTCTGGTCTATGTCTCGCATCTCGTCGTTCCGTGAGTTGCTGGCGACAGGCAAGGCTGAGTGCGCCGCGTTGGTGGACGCCATGGTAGCGGCTGCGCCGCTCGCGAAGGGGCGCGTCGCCGTGCTCGATATCGAGGCCATGAAACCATCGTAGCGAACCGTTCCGGAACACCGCGGCGGTACGGCTCCGGGCTACTGCCGACGTGAGCAGCGGATGGGCGTGGGCGCAGTTTGCCGGCCGGGACGCCAGGTTCGGCTGCCTCCATCGAGAGACGCTCGCTGACTTGATGGTCGATTTTGGGTCGGAACCAGCTATTAAAGCTGAAGCGCTACCAGCAATGCTGTCGGTTACCGGCGCCCGCGGGATACGGCATGGTGCCCCGAATGCTTTGGGGGGTGTCGACCATGAAAGCCTTGTTTGCCGTGATCGCTCTTCTCGCCACTGCATAATGCCCGGGCGGAGGACCTGCTGATGGTCAAAAGCGTGCACACCGTGATGGAGACGCTTGACCGGGTCTAGGCCGCGGTGAAAGCAGCCGGCTTTTTCATTGTCACCCGGGTGGACCATTCGGCCGCGGCCGGTTGCGACGACCGCTGCGCCCAGGTTTCCGAGTGCATTCCGGCGAGATGTCATGGCTGGTCTTCAAGAATAACGGGCGGTCCACCGTGTCTGCACTAAACCTCGGGAGAAACGGCCAGATCCAGGTGCAGGAATTGATTAAAGGCACTGCGCTCGTAGTCGCCAAACGCCGCGCCATCGTGAAATCCCCGCCGCCGATAAAGGGCCAGCGCCGGATCGAAGGCGGGGCCACTGCCTGTTTCTAAGCTTAACCGTCGCAGCCCTCGGTTGCCCGCCTCGGCAATGATATAGTTCAGCAGCATGGCGGCGACCCCGCGACGGACATGCCCGGGGTGCGTCCGCATGGACTTCAGCTCGCCCAAGCCGTCGCCCAGTTCCTTCAGCGCACCTACGCCCACCGCCTCTTCATTGTCCCACACGGTCCAGACCGTGACGGCGGGTATCTGCAGGCCGGACAGATCGAGGGAAAATACGCTGCCCGGCGGCGAGTTGGCGTGCATACCGGCCAGGTGCAGAGCCAGCAAAGCGCGCGTGCTTATGTGGGACAGGTCGTCCCGCCGTAGGTCAAGCACCGCTCGCCGCCTTATCCACAAACCAATGTAGCTGCCCCACCGGCGCGATAAACGACGCCGGTTCCGCCGGGTCGTGTGCCCGTACGCGCGCCAGCACGTCCCGTTTATTCGCGCCTGCGACCATAAACGCCACATGCCGGCTGCTGTTCAGCGCGGGGTACGTGAGGGTAATACGGGTCGGCTCCCCCTCCGGCGTTACCGCCAGCGCCCAGGCGGTTTGCTCGGTCAGCGCGGGTGTGCCCGGAAAAAGCGATGCGGTGTGCCCGTTCGTCCCGAGCCCCAGCAGGTTCACGTCGAACAGCGGTCGCGTTGGATCGAGCGTGATGGAGCCATAAACTCGGGCCAGCGTCGCTTGGTACAGGCTGGCCGACTCCTCCGGCGTCACATCGTCCGTCTGCACGGGGTGGATGTTACCCGGCGGGATCGGCACGTGGCCCAGTAGGGCGGTGTAGGCCATGCGGTAGTTGCTGAGGTCGCTGTCGGGCGGCACGAACCGCTCATCGCCCCAGAATACGTGTATGCGGTCCCATGGTAGCAGCCCGCGATACGGCTCCTGCGCCAGCAACTCATACAGTGCGCGTGGCGTCGTCCCGCCCGATAGCGCGATCCGTAACGGACCCTCGCTCGGGCGGAGCGTCAGTAGCAGCCAATCGGCGACGGTGTGTGCCAGGTCGGTCATGTTGCTAGCCTCGGCAGGATTAGCGTGTCGATCGCCTGCGCCCAGCCATCGGCGTCGTTGCGCCCCGTGGTGGCTGTTGCGGCGGCCTGTATGTCGGGCGGTGCGTTACCCATCGCCACGCTGAACCCGGCGACGGCGAACATTGGCAGGTCGTTCGCCATGTCACCCAGGACCGCGACGTTCGCGACGTCGATCCCCAGTTGCCCGGCCAGCAACCGCACCGCGTTGCCTTTATTGGCCTCCGGGTGGGTCACATCCAGGTAGTAGGTCTGGCTCCGTTTGGCGTTGGCCGTGGTGCCGAGCAACGCCTGCAATTCCTGCTCGATCCGCCCCAGCAATGGCTCGTCATCGGTCACGCCCACCACCTTGCCGCATTGGCTGGCGTAAGGCGTGAAGTCGGCCACGATCCGTTCGGTCACGCCGATCGTATGCCGCTCCAGCGGGACGCGCGGACCGTTCGGATCCTGTGCCAGCCACTCGGTTTCCGTAAACAGCCAGGCGCTGATGCCGTGGCGCGCGAACAGATCGAGCGCCATGTGCACGGCCGCCGAGGGTAGCAGCCGCCGGGCCAGGGTCTCGCCACCCGGACGCGCGATCAGGCCGCCATTGAACCCGCCGAGCAGGCCGTCCAGCGACAGCGCCTTCGCCAGGGCATACAGCCCGAAGGTCGGTCGGGCGCTGACAATGCCGAGGGGGATGCCGGCCGCCGCGAGCCGCCCGGCGGCGGCGATGGTGCTGGGGGCCAAGGACTTGTCCGGCTGCACCAGCGTGCCATCGACGTCTGTCACAACCATCCGGATCAAGGCGCGATCGGCAGCCAGTGCCGTCCGTCGCGGTCCAGTAGCCGGTCGGCCGCGGCCGGGCCGGTGCTACCGCTGGTGTAACGCTGCAAAGAGTCGCCGTTCTTTGCCCACTCCGTAAGGATCGGGTCGACGGCGGCCCACCCGGCCTCGACATTATCGGCGCGCTGGAACAGCGTCTGATCGCCGATCATCACGTCGTACAGCAGCGTCTCGTATCCCGTGGCAGACGGCAGGTGGAAATAGTCGCTGTATCGGAAATCCATCGCGACGGCGCCCAGTTCCATCTTGGGGCCGGGGATCTTGGCGCTGAGTTGCAGCGTAATCCCCTCACTGGGCTGCACGTGGATCGTCATCACGTTGGGTGTCAGGTGCTCGACCGGCGTTTCGCGGAACAGGGCGTAAGGGGCCTGTTTGAACGCAATTGCGATTTCCGTGTTGCGGGCGGACATGTGCTTGCCCGTACGGACGTAAAACGGAACCCCGGCCCAGCGGAAATTGTCGATCTTAAGCCGCAGTGCCACGAAGGTTTCGGTCGTGCTGTCGGGCGCCACGTCCGGCTCGGCGCGATATCCGCGCGATGGCTGGCCCCTGATTGTGCCGCGCTCGTACTGGCCGCGGACAGTGTCGCGGGCGACACGCATGGGGTCCATCGGCTTGATGGCTTGAATGACCTTGGCCTTTTCGGACCGCACCGCGTCCGCGTCAAAACTGTTGGGCGGCTCCATTGCGACCATCGACAGTAACTGGAACATGTGATTGGGCATCATGTCGCGTAGCGCACCGGTCGGCTCGTAAAATTTACCGCGGCTTTCGACGCCTACTGTCTCGGCGGCCGTGATTTGCACGTGGTCGATGTAGAACCGGTTCCACAGCGGCTCGAAGATGCCATTGCTGAACCGCAGCGCCATGATGTTCTGGACCGTTTCCTTTCCCAGGAAATGGTCGATGCGGTACACCTGGGTCTCGTCGACGTGGCTGAGAATAAGCTGGTTCAGTGCGCGGGCGCTGGCCAGGTCATGGCCGAACGGCTTTTCCACCACCAGCCTGCGCCACGCGCCGCCTTCTTCTGTCAGCAGCCCGGCCTCGGCCAGTTTTTCTACGACTGTGCCGAAGAACCCCGCGGCGATGGCCAAGTAGAAGATGCACGGTCCGGTTATTTTTTCTTTGAGTGCCTTGAAGCCAGCCACGTCGCCAAACTCGGCTTTGTGATAGCTGATATGCTGCCGCAGCCAGCCCCAGGCCCCGTCATCCAGGTTGGCGGGCGCGAACTCACCGCCGTGATCGGTGACGAAGCTCTCCATCATGGTCGTGAGGTTTTGCTGAAAGCTCTCATCGGTCAGGTCGAGCCGGTCGACACCCACGATCTTGAACCCATCCTGCAGCAACCCCGCCTCGCGCAGATTGTATAGCGATGGCATGAGCAGCCGTTTCGTGAGGTCGCCGCCCGCGCCGAAGATTACCAGCGTCGAGGGTTGGGCCGGGTCGGCCTTTCCCAGCAGCTTGGCAAGCGTCTCGGGGCCTGCAAGCCGGTTTGCGACTTCGGTATCCGACAGGCTGGACGGAATGACATCCATGGCGGCCGCTCCTTACTGCTTGGGCTCGGCGTGCCCGCCGAACTTGGCCCGCATGGCGCTCAGCAGCTTGTTGGCGAAGCTTTGCTGGCGACGGCTTTCGAAGCGCGCGAATAACGACGCGGTGATGACGGGCGCCGGCACCGCCTCCTCGACTGCGGCCTCGACCGTCCAGCGGCCTTCGCCACTATCGGAAACCGCGCCGTGATAGTTCTCCAGGTTCGGGCTTTCGGCCAGTGCCATCGCCGTCAGGTCTAGTAGCCAGGAGCTGATGACGCTGCCACGACGCCAAACCTCCGCGATGTCGGGCATATTGAGGGTGAAGCGCTCGGCTTCCGGCAGTTCCTCGCTGTTTTTGTTGCGCAGGATATCGAAGCCCTCGGCATAGGCCTGCATCATCCCGTACTCGATGCCGTTATGGACCATTTTCACGAAGTGCCCGGCGCCGGCCGGTCCTGCGTGAATATAGCCATGCTCGGCCCGGGGATCGTGGCCGTCGCGGTGGGGGGTGCGGTCGATGGTGCCGATGCCAGGCGCCAGCGCTGCGAAAATCGGATCCAGCCGGCGCACGGCCGCGTCGTCGCCCCCGATCATCATGCAATAGCCGCGGTCGATGCCCCAGACCCCGCCGGACGTACCGACGTCGATGTAGGTGATCTGCTTTTCTCGCAGGGCGGCGGCGCGGCGAATATCGTCCTTGTAGTAGGTGTTGCCGCCGTCGATTATTGTATCACCCGGCGATAGTAGGCCAGCGAGTTCGGTCACCGTCTCCTCCGTAATCGCGCCGGATGGCAGCATGACCCAGACGGCGCGGGGGGCGGTCAGTTGCTTCACCATGTCGGCTAGGCCGGTGCTGGCTTTGGCACCCTTTGTCGCCAAGTCCTGCACCACTGCTTCCGTACGATCGAACACGACGCATGTATGACCGGCGCGCATCAGGCGCTCGCTGATGCTTCCGCCCATGCGGCCCAGGCCGATGATCCCCAGTTCCATATCAAATTTCCTTGGTAAACGAGCGTGTGATGGCGTCGGCCAGGCGGTGTAGCGCTTGGGGGCTCGACAGGTGCACCCGCAACGCGCGCCGCTCCCGCTCCTCCAGCACGGCTAGGTCGCCACGGGCCTGCGCGGCCTTTACGGTGCCGAATGTGTAGGTGGCGCCGGGTACGGGCAGGTCGGCCGGGTCGGACGTCGTAATTTGCAGAAACACGCCGCTGTTTGGCCCGCCTTTATACGCCTGCCCGGTCGAGTGTAGGAAACGCGGCCCGAACCCCACGCAGGTGGCGACGTGTTGATGGTCGCGGATGGCGTTACGAAGCGTTTCGAGGGCAGCGATGTGGGCCGGACTACGCTCGATATACGCCAGCAACGCCACGTAATCGCCGACGCCGGCGCGGGCCAGGTGGGCGCTAATTACTGCGTCGAGGCCCGTGTGCGGCAGAGCGCTCTGGTTGGCCGGATCGGCGAATAGCGAAATCCCGTCCTCGGTCAGAAACGGGGTCTCGTCCGGCAACTTGCCCGTGGCCGCGACGGCGTCGGTCAGCTTGCGGGTCTCGATTTTACTCGCTTCGACGTCGGGTTGGTTGAACGGGTCGATACCGATTACGGACCCGGCCACTGCGGTCGCGAACTCCCACGCGAAGAACAACTGTCCCAGCTGCATCGTGCTGTGCAGCGTCATGGTCGCGACCGGGTGCGCGCCGGCCAAGGCGGCCATGCGTGCGTCCTGCTGCGGTTCCGACGCTAGGCGCAGATAGGCGAAAATCCGGTCGGTGCCGTACACATCCGGGCCACCCAATGCCTCGCCATCGACGGGGATGATGCCGTGGCCCTGCTTGCCCGTGCTCTCGGCGATCAGCTGCTCGAGCCAGGCACCCGCATCCGCCAGGCCCGGTGATGCGATAATCGTGAGCTTATCGATACCGTGCTTGGCCGCGATGCCCAGCAGTGCGCCCAGCTGTACGCCCGGATTGGCGTTGGGCGGGGTGCCGGCGGAACAGCTGCGCACCATCAGCGCCGTGCTGTCTAGAAACGCGCTGATGTCCAGGCCGATGGCGGCCGCCGGTACCAGCCCGAAATTGGACAGTACCGAGTAGCGTCCGCCGATCGTGGGGTCGCCCGCAAAGACGTGGGCGAAGCCGTCGTGTTCCGCCACACCCTGCAGCTTCGAGCCCGGGTCGGTAATGGCGACGAAGTGCTTCTTCGCATCCTCGCCATGGATTTTGGTCATCCGATCCCAGAAATAATCCTTGAAAATATTCGGCTCTAGCGTGCTGCCGGACTTGCTGCTGACGATGACCAGCGTGTGCTGCAGATCGAGTTGCGCGGTGAGTGTCGCGATCTGTGCCGGGTCCGTGCTGTCCAGAATAAGCAGCTGCGGAAAGCCGGGTGCCTGACCTAGCGTTTGAACCAATACTTCTGGCCCCAGGCTCGATCCGCCCATGCCGAGCAGAACAGCGGTGCGGTAGTTACCGGCGCGAACGTGGTCCTGAAACGCCTGTAATGCCGGCAGGTTGGCGTCATCCACTGCGTGTAGCCAGCCGAGCCACTTGGCCTCATCGGCGCCGGTCCAGACCGCGGCGTCGTGCGCCCATACGTCGCGCACGTGGCCCTTGGCCGCCCACGCCTTGCGGACCGCTTCCGTCTCGTCCTTCAGGCCCGACAGCTCGATGGTCACCAGTTTATCGCCCAGCATCGCGGCACGCTTGGTGGCAACGCCGCCGAGTAGGCCGTCGGCGGCTTCGGCAAACAGGCGGACCCCGTCCTCGACCAGCTTGGCCGTCACACCGGCCAGGTCCAGCCCATGCGTTTCCGCGTCGGCCAGCACGCGCCGGGCGTCGTCCACGCCGTGCGCCAACGTGGCGGCGGCGGTGCCGTGGTCGCGGAAGGCGTCCATTGTGGCGGGGGGGATTGTGTTGACCGTGTCCGATCCGATCAGCTGTTCCACGTACAGCACATCGCTAAACGCTTTATCCTTCACGCCCGTGCTGGCCCATAGCAGCCGCTGCGGCAGTGCGCCGTGCGAGCTCAGGCGCTGCCAGCGCGGGGAGGCGACGAGTTCTAGATACGTCTGGTACGCCATCTTGGCATTGGCGATCGCGATTTTGCCGCGCAACGCACCCAGCGCCGTCTCACCGTTCGCCACGCGGGCGTCGATCGCCTTATCCATCACCGCGTCGATCCGGCTGACGAAGAAGCTGGCGACGCTGCTGATACCGGCGATCGGGTGCCCGGCCGCTAGGCGGTCCTCCAGCCCGGCGATGAACGCTTCTGCCACGGCCTCATACGCCGATTGCGCGAACAGTAGCGTCACGTTGATGTTCAGGCCGTCGCCGATCAGCGTTCGGATGGCGGGCGCGCCTGCGGTGGTGCCGGGGACTTTTACCATAATGTTGGGCCGTCCCACGGCTGCCCACAGGCGCCGGGCTTCGGCCACGGTTTCATCCGTGCGTAGTGCCAAATACGGCGAGACTTCCAGGCTGACATAGCCGTCAACGTGGCCGGTCGCTTCATACACCGGGCGCATCAGGTCGGCGGCCTGCTGAATGTCCTCGATCGCCAGCGTCTCGTACACGCATTGCGCGTCATGATCGCCGCGGCTGGCCAGGGCCTTGAAGCCCGCATCGTAATCGGTGCCTTCGCCCATCGCCTTCTGAAAGATCGACGGGTTAGAGGTAATTCCTTTCAGCCCGTCGCGATCGACCAAAGCTTGCAGCCCGTTGCCGGTGAAACTGCGCTGGATGAAGTCGAGCCAGGGCGACTGGCCGAACTGTTCGAGTTGCTTCAGCGGGTTCATGCGTGGCCTCCAATACGGGCGGCCTGTTTCCGGGCGGCTTCAAGTGTCGCTTCGGGTGTGAAGCCAAATTTCTTGAGCAGTTCTGCCGCCGGGGCGCTGGCGCCGAACGTATGCATGCCGATGATGGTGCCGCCGATGCCAACGTAGCGGTCCCAGCCGAGCGTGCTCGCCTGCTCTACCGCGACCCGTCCGACGATGTGCGGCGGTAGCACATGGTCGCGATAGGCCTGATCCTGAGCTTCGAACAATTCCCAGCTTGGCATCGACACGACGCGGGCGGCGATACCGTCGGCCTTCAATGCCTCATACGCGCCGAGGCATAGGCTGACCTCGCTTCCTGTGCCGATCAGTATAACGCGCGGTTTTTCGCTGTCGGCCAGGATATAAGCCCCCTGCGCCACGCCGGATGCTGGGGCATAGACTGTGCGGTCGAAGGTCGGCAGAGGCTGCCGGCTGAGTACCAACGCCACGGGGTGGTGCTTCTGCTGAACGGTGGTGCGCCACGCCTCCGCCACTTCGTTCGCGTCGGCCGGGCGCAACGTGATCAGGCCGGGGATGGAGCGGAGCGAGAGTAGTTGCTCGATCGGCTGGTGGGTGGGGCCGTCCTCACCGACGCCGATGCTGTCATGGGTGAAGATGTAGATGACCGGTACCTGCATGAGGGCGGCGATACGGATGGCGGGCTTCATGTAGTCGCTGAAGATCAGAAAGCCGGAGCCGTAGGCGCGCAGACCCGCCAGAGCGATGCCGGTACAGATGGCGGTCATCGCATGCTCGCGTATGCCGAAATGCAGGTTACGGCCGCTATAATCCGTCGCCTCGAAGCTGGTCGCGCCGTCGAACGTCAGGTTACTTTTGGTGCTGGGCGCGAGGTCGGCTGCGCCCCCGATCATCCAAGGATAATGCTTGGCGATGGCGTTCAGCACCTTTTGACTGCTGTCGCGGGAGGCGAGGCCCTTGGCGTCGCCTGGGAAAATGGGGATGTCACGGTCCCAGCCTTCTGGCAGACGGTCCGCGTCGATATGGCCGAGCTCGTCCGCCAGTGCTGGGTACTCGGCGGTGTAGCGCTGCATCATCTCGTTCCAGGCATGGCGCAGCCCGGCGCCGCGGGCACCGATGCGTTCGGCAAAGCGTTCGCGGACGCCGTCGGGGACCAGAAACTGCGCGTCTTCTGGCCAGCCATAACTACGCTTGGCGGCAATGATCTCGTCGACGCCCAGCGGCTCGCCATGGGCGTCACGGGTGCCGGCCTTTTTGGGCGCGCCAAAGCCGATAATGCTGTGGACGACGATGAAGGTGGGGCGGTCGGTGACGGCCTCCGCCTCGGTCAGTGCCGCGGCGATGGCGCCGGTGTCATTGGCATTGTCGACATGGATGACGTGCCAGCCATAGGCGGCAAAGCGGGCGCCCACGTCCTCGCTGAACGCCAGGTTGGTCGAACCCTCGATCGTGATGTGGTTGCTGTCGTAGATCCACACGAGGTTTGACAGTTTCAGGTGTGCGGCGGTGCTGGCGGCCTCACCACTTACGCCCTCCATCATGTCGCCATCACCGCACACGGCGTACACGCGGTAATCGAACACGGGCATGCCGGGCTTGTTGTAGCGGGCGGCCTGCCACCGCTGTGCCAACGCCATTCCGACCGACGTCGCCACTCCCTGACCGAGCGGGCCGGTCGTCGTCTCGACCCCGGTGGTGTGGTGGGACTCGGGGTGACCCGGCGTGATCGAACCCAGCTGCCGGAACTGCTTGATGTCGTCCAGCGACACGGCGAGTTCGGTCGTAACCACCCCGTCCTTCATCCGCCGCACGCCCGTTAGGTGCAGCAAGCTATAGAGCAGCATGCACGCGTGGCCGGCCGACAGGACGAAGCGGTCGCGATTGACCCAGGTCGGCTCGGCCGGATCGTACCGTAGAACCTGCTGCCACAGCGCGTAGGCGACAGGCGCCAGCGCCATGGGTGTGCCGGGGTGGCCGGATTTCGCCTTTTGGACCGCGTCCATCGACAGAGTGCGGATGGTGTCGATGGCCGTCTTGTCGATTGCGGAGCCGTAAAGCTTCAGATCAGAGGCGGAAGCATTGTCAGATTCGGGTGCCATATCGGGCATGGTGTGTCCTGTCATCGAAAGCGGCCTATTTGGACGTGAGCGTGTAACGCTATCGGCACTATGGCGACCCGGCTTGGCCGGTGCCAGGGGTACGGGTGTGGCGTTTTGGTGAAGGGATGGTCATGGACGGGCTAGACGTCGCGCGGAAGCACGCATCACCGTCCGGCCGCGGGGCGATGACAACCGGGCCGGTTGCGCCGATGCTGATACGCCTCACGCTGCCGATGGTCATCGGTGTTCTGGCCACGATCGGCTACGGCGTGGCGGAAACTTGGTTTTTGGCCCAGTTGGGACCGGACACGCTGTCGGCGTCCAGTTTCACGTCCCCGGTCACGATGGTAATGATCAGCCTGGCGATCGGGCTATCGGCGGGCACCAGTTCTGTCGTTGCGCGGGCACTGGGCGGCGGCGAGGCGGCGGGCGCGCTGGTGATCGACAGCATGCTACTGACCGCGCTGCTGGGTGCCGGTTTCGCATTGGTGCTGGCGGTTGCAGCCGGGCCGCTGTTCCGGGCAATGGGTGCCCCGCCACGGCTGATCCCAATGATCCTGGGGTATTTGCATATCTGGTTCGCCGCGGTGGTCGTGTTCATGACGGCCATAGTCGGGTTGTCGGCGGGGCGGGCGGCGGGGGATGCGCGGTTTCAGGGCTTCGCGATGCTGGTGGCGGCGGTCGTGAACGCGGGCCTTGCGGCGGCGGCAATCTTTGGCGTGGCGGGTGTGGCCGGGCTGGGACTGCGCGGGGCGGCGGTGGGCAACGCGCTGGCCTGGTCCGGGCTGCTAGTGGCGACGCTATGGCGGCTGCGATCGATGGGGCTGCTGGCGGACGGGCTGCCCGGTCCGGCGCGGTTCATGACATCGGCGCGGCGCGTGTTGCGGGTCGGGCTGCCGGCGGCGGGGACGAATACGATCATCCCGGTCAGTGCCGCGATACTGATTGGCATATTGTCGAAATACGGCTCCGACGCCGTTGCGGGCGCGGGGGTGGCGGGCCGGATCGAGAGCCTGTCGATGGTGCCGTTCTATGCCCTGTCGGCGATCATGAACCCATTCGCCGGACAGAACGTGGGTGCCGGCCGGCTGGATCGCGTGCGGGATGCATTGCGGTCGAGCCTGATCTTCTCCGTGGGGTTCGGTGCCGTCATCGCTATCGGGCTGTATGGGGCCGCGCCATCGCTGGCCGGGCTGTTCACCCATGATCCGGCCGTGACGGGCGTGGTGGTGACGTATTTGCGGCTGGTGCCGCTCAGCTACGGGTCGGGCGGCATGATCGCGATCGTGAACTCGGCGTTCAACGGGTTGAACCGGCCGGGGGCGGCGGTGGTGGTGTCGGTGGCGCGGACGATGCTGGTGAATGTGCCGGTTGCGTGGGTCGGCGGGCGATTGCTTGGTGTCCCGGGTGTATTCCTGGGTGTTGCGGCGTCGAACCTGCTGGTGGGTGCGGGGGCGACGTGGTGGGTGTGGCGGTCGTCGCGGGCGTAGCCGTCACGCGCCGCCGGTCGCAGCGGCTGGCGATGACGGCGGTGTTCGTGGGCAACGGCGTGGCGTTCGGCGCGTGGGCTGCGAATATCCCCGGGGTGCGGGAGGCGGCGCACCTGCAGAACGGGGCGCTGGGCGTCATGCTGTTATGCGTCAGCCTGGGGGCCGTCGGCGCGATGCAGGTGGCGGGGCGCTACGCGGGCCGGATCGGGACGGCGCGGGCGAGTTGGATGGCCGGGCTTTTGCTCATGCTGGCGTTGCCGATGCCGGCGTTCGTACCTGGTTTCGGGGCGTTACTGGTGTCGGGAATGCTGCTTGGGTTGGCGCTCGGGCTGCTGGATGTGTCCATGAACGCGCATGCGGCGTGGCTGGAGCGGGAGTGGGGCACGCCGATCATGTCGTCGTTCCATGCGGGATGGAGCCTGGGCCAGCTGCTGGGCGCGGCGCTGGCGGGTGGTATCGCGGCGTGGGGGCTGGGTGTGGGCTGGGGCTTGGCGGTGCCGGCGGTGGTTGTCGGCGCGTGCTGCCTGGCGGCGTTTGCCCTGCCAGAAGCACCGATTGAACGCCCGGTACCCCAGCGCCTGGCCTGGCCCGATCGGACGATCGTGATGCTAGGCGTGCTGGTCGCATGCAGCTTCGTGATCGAGGGCGGGACCGCTGACTGGTCCAGCGTGTATCTGCGGACCGTGCTGGGTGCGTCGCCGGCGGTAGCCAGTACCAGCATCGCCGTGTTTGCCGGCACGATGGTGGTGATGCGGATGGTGGGCGACCGATTGGTGGCTTGGGCCGGGCCGGGCCGGGTGGTGGCGGGTGGCGGCGCGGTGGCCGGGGTAGGCGTGTTGTTGGCGGTACTGGCACCGGTATTGGCACCGGGTCTGGCACCTGGTTTGGCGGCGGGAGTGTGCGGCTTCGCGTTAGTGGGGGTGGGTGTCGCCAACATCGTGCCGGTGCTGTTCAGCGCGGCGGGCGCGCGGGGTGCGGCGGGCGTGGCTACGGTGGCGACGGCTGGGTATGGGGCAGGGCTGGCGGCGCCACCGCTGATCGGGTGGGTCAGCTATGGATTTGGATTGCAGGTGGGGTTGCTTCTGCTGTTGATTGCCGCGGCCGGCCTGATCGGGCTGGGACGGCGGGGGTTGTCCGGTCGCAGGGCGGCGCATGAGCCTGCCGCCTGACGCGGTGGTTGATCCACGCCCCGGATCGACCGTGTTGCGCGATGCATAGTTGGCGGCGATCGGGCCGGTTCAGGCGATCGAGGCCGCGCCGCTGCCAACGCGTCATAGTGCGCCATAGATTCCGGCCGTCCAGGCAGACGCACGAGGCTGTTCAAGCGGCGGCGCCGACAAGGCCGATGCCGGGGACCATCGCCTAGGCCGGCAAATACCGGTCCGTATACGTCGTTCCCAAATCGATCGACGCCGCCGCAATGGCCGGATCGAAACTGGTCAGCATGCGCTTCACCGTCTCTGCCATCGCGGGCGTCACCCGGCCCTGGTGTTGGAACGCGTCGCGGTTGCGCGTGAACGCCGTCTCACACACTTCCGTCCCCACGCTGCACATGCCGGCAGTCAGCGCGCCGATCGCCTGATCCGGCGTCGCGGTGCGCAGGAACGTCACCGCCTCCATGATCGCCGCCGCACACCCGCGTGCGGCAGCCTCGTTCTTTGGCAGCCAGCCTGCATCGGCGTACAAACAGCCCGACGCGTACGGCCCGCCGAACACCGCCTGCGTGCCTGCTGCGTCGCGGGCGTCGGCCAGCACCACGATCGACCCCTTACGCTCCAGGTCGTTGATTATTGGATCGAACAGGCTCAGCGCGTCGATGTCACCGCGCTCGAACGCACTCTGCGCCGTCTGTGTCGTGCCGACGCCGATTGCGGACGCGTCGGTGGATTTGAGGCCGGCCTTCACCAACAGCTGCATCGCGAACAAATGGGTGGCCGAGCCCGGTGCCGACACGCCGATCTTGCGTCCCTTCAGATCGGCCACCGTCTTGATCTCGTCCGCCAATTGCTTGCGGATACCCAATGCCAGGCCGCTATTCTGCGCCTGCAGCACGAACGCGGTCAGTTTGGCACCTTTGGCCGCCAACTGGATCGTGTGTTCGTAATAGCCGCAGACCATGTCGGACGAGCCGCCCAGCAGTGCCTGCATCGCGCGGGCGCCGCCGGGGAACTGAGCGATTTCGGCGTCGATGCCGTGTTTGGCAAACAGGTTTTGCCCGATGGCGACGAAGAACGGCATGTAGCCATACAGCGCGATGCCCCCCCCGGCCATGCGGACCTTGATGCGGGATTGCGCGATCGCGGGTGTGGCGAGAACGAGCGGGGCAAGCAGCGTGGCGCGACGGGTGATCATGGGACTATCTCCGGTTCAGGTATCGCGGGGAATATCGGCACGCGGTTGCCAAACGAGCAGCCGGGTCTCGGCCAGGCTGACGCAAGCATCCAGCACCAGCGCGCAGCCGGTTAGGACAACGATGCCGGCGAATACGGTGTCGACGTCGAACACCCCCTCCGCCTGCAAAATCAAATATCCGACGCCCCGGGCACTGCCCAGGTACTCGGCGATCACGGCGCCCACGAATGCCATGCCGACCGAGACATGGAGTGAGCTGAACACCCAGGCCATCGCCGCCGGCAGGTAGACGTGGCGGATCAGTTGGCGCCGGCTGGCACCCAGCATGCGGGTGGCGTTCAGCACGGTTGGGCTTACTTCGCGCACGCCCTGCAGCACGTTGAAGAAGACGATAAAAAACACGAGCGTGAAACCGAGCGCCACCTTACTCGCCATACCGAGGCCGAACCACATGGCGAAGATCGGCGCCAGGATAACGCGGGGCATGGCGTTAGCGGCCTTGATGTAGGGATCCAGCACGGCCTGTGTGCGTGGTGACAAACCGAGCCACAGCCCGGCCAGTACGCCAGCCGTGGTACCGGTCGCGAACGCCATCAGCGTCTCCGTAATGGTGGTGATGAGGTGCGGCCAGATGAAGCCGGTGCCGAACCAGGTGCCGATCACGCCGGCGATGGCCGCTGGCCGACCGAAGAACAGGGGGGACAGCACACCGGTGGCGCTTCCGGCCTGCCATAGGGCCAGCAGCAGCAGCCCGATGCCGAGGCGGGCACCGGTAATCACGCGGCCATGCCCGCCTGGTACGCGCGCAGGACCTCGCTTCGTAGCACGGACCAGATCTCTTCCTGGACCTGCTGGAACGCGGGCGTCAGCCGGATCTCCGCCACGTCGCGGGGGCGGGGCAGGGTGATCGGAAACTCGGCGATCGGGTGCGTGCCGGGCCCGGCGCTGAGCACGATGACCCGGTCGGACAGGCTGATCGCTTCCTCGAGATCATGCGTGATGAACAGCACCGACTTACGCGCGTGGGCACCGTCCGGGTGGTCACGCGCAATCGCGCTGCCGCTGTCCCAAAGGCGCAGTAATTCGTTCTCCATCATTTGCCGGGTCTGTACATCGAGGGCGGAGAACGGCTCGTCCATCAGCAGGATCGGCGGATCCATAACCAGCGTCTGCGCCAGCTGCGCCCGCTTCCGCATCCCGCCCGACATCTGGTGCGGGTATTTGAAGCCATGTCCGGCTAGGCCGACCCGACCGAGCCATGCCTCGGCCGCCGCCCGAGCCGCGCTTCGTGACAGACCTGCAAACTCCGGCCCGGCCGCGACATTGTCACGCGCCGTCCGCCACGGCATCAGGCTATCGCCCTGAAACAGGTATCCCGCGTGGCGGTTGAGCCCGGCAAGCAGTGTTCCATCTACGCGCACAACGCCGCTATTGGGTGCCCGCAGGCCCGCCGCCAGGTTCAGCAACGTGGACTTGCCGCACCCCGTCGGTCCCACGACCGATACGAACTCGCCCTGTTTCACGTGAAACGTCGTGCTGGCCACGGCCACGTAGGCGCCGAACGCGACGGTCACTGCTTCAAGCGAGAGCGCGTGCTCCATTACCGCTATATCCCCCGACTTTAAGCAGACCGTAGACGAAGGATCCGTAATGCAAAAGCGATGGGGCGGCGTGGTGGTGGCATTGGGTTTGCTGGTAACCGATCACGCGCTGGGATGGGGCCACACGGGGCACGTACAGATCACGTCCATGGCGGTCCGCCATTTGCCGGACGAGCTGCCAGCGTTCCTTCGCGCGGCCGAGGCGGAGCTAGGCGAGCTCGGCGCGGAGCCGGACATCAGCCGGTCCACAGGCGTCATTACCGAGGGCGGTGGATCCAGCCGATTTCAAACCGCGCCCACTATCCACGATAGCGAGCGCGATCCCGGCCATTATATCAGCGCGGATCAGGACGGGACTATCCTGGGTGGTACCGTCAACCTCGCCCACCTTCCGCCGACGCGAGAGGCGTATGACACCGCGCAGCGCCTGGGCGGGCAAACACAGTATACGGCCGGGTACCTACCCTACACCGTGATGGATGGCTTTCAGCAGGTACGTAAGGATTTCGGCATCTGGCGCGTCATGCAGGTCGGGCTGTCGCAGGCGCGGAACGACGCGGACCGGGCCTGGTTCGCGCGCGCGATCGCGTTGCGGGAACGGCTGACCCTGCGTGACATCGGCACGTGGTCGCATTACGTCGCCGACGCCAGCCAGCCGTTGCATGTCTCGATCCACTTCAACGGCTGGGGCAAGTACCCGAACCCCAACGGCTACACCACCTACGCGATCCACGGTCCGCTTGAGGGTTCATTCGTGCACCGGTTCGTAAACTTTACCGCGGTCGAGGCCGCAATGACCCCGCCACGCGACTGCGGTTGTCCGATCGAGCAACGCGTCCCCGCCTATCTGCTAGAAACCCTATCCCATGTGACAGAGGTTTATGAGGCAGGCGGCGCCGGAGACCGGCCAGACCTGTACCGCACGGCACAGCCAGCAGAGCTGGCGCTTGTCACGGCGCGCCTCGCCGCCGGCGCGTCGGAGTTGCGGGATGAGGTCGTGATGGCCTGGCGGCAAAGCACCGAAATCGGCGTTGGTTACCCCGTCGTGAAAGTTGGCGACGTGGTTGCGGGCGGGGTTGTGATCAGCCCTGTAACATTTGGCGCAGATTAAACCCTCGAAAACCGTATTATAAATGAGACTAATCTAGTGATTTAACTCAGACTTAGAGCACGTTTCGCCCGTGCCGAGTCGAAAGGGGATTTCCTCCGACGCGGCGGAGTCTGCTTGAAGATGCGTGCTGGCAGGGAGGCCAGCTTGCATGGCCAAGTCACTCTCCGAGGATCTCCGCTCTCGTCTGATCGCCG
>JANPPS010000268.1:0-5798 GCA_031428635.1 Rhodospirillales bacterium | reverse complement strand
TTCCATTGTTCAATACGGCCTGTCCGGGGAGATCCACCATCACGTGCTCCTTGCGGCGACGGCGGCGATAGCCACCGGGTACGCAATCCGCAGTGTCGCGTTGGGCGGAGGCCGTGCTGGAGCGTATCTCGGATTATGGGTCGCAGTCGGCCTCGGGCTAAGTCCGGAGGCGCTGGCTTTCGGACTAATGGCCTATGGGGGCGTATGGGTTGCGTGGCTGACCCGGCCGGTGGCCACGATCGGGCGCGCGATCGCCGCCGCCGGATTGACGCTTGCCGGCTTGACGGTAGCGGTTTGGGCGATCGACCCGCCCGCCACCGGCTATGCAGCGATCGAGCCGGACCGCATTTCCATCATGTTCGTGTGGCTCACGGTCGGTGCGGCTTTTGCCGGCAGTCTTACCCTGCTTAAGGTTTGGGCTCGGCCAATCGCGCTCGTCCTAGGAACCGGGTCGGCTGTCGCGTGGTTTGTCGCCTATCCGCAAATTCTGCGCGGGACGTCTGGCCTAATAGCACCGGCGCAGGCTACGGCCTTTTTCGGCGGTATTCTGGAAATGTTGCCTGTCGATGGTCCGGCTTCGGCAGCTCTGAATCTCGGCAGCGGCGTGATGGCCGTAGGGTTTTTGGCCTGGGTCACCTGGCGCCGGCGGTCAGCCGTTATTCTCTACGTCATGCTATGTGCGATGGTTATGGTTGCACTCGGTGCCCGACACCTTCGTTTTGGTACCTATCCCGCGACGCTTGCAGCCGGATTGCTGCCGGTCGCAATCGCGATGGTCATGCGTTCTGCCCTGCCGCACCATGTTGTGGCGCGGCTGCGGCTCGCCATGATCACTGCCGTGCTCGCGGTACCCGCTCTGGCCGGATACGGCTTGGCTGCACTCATGCCGGAAAGCAGCAGGGTCGCCGGGCAGAATAGTGAGGCTTGCACGCTGGACGGAGCCGTTACGCTCGCCCGCCCGCTGGGTGACGCTATCGTCCTGACGGACGTGAACGATGGCCCTTTTTTGCTGTGGCGCACGCACATTCGTACGGTTGGAACCCTCTACCATCGCGGGATCGAGGGCTACATGCGATTGTATAGTGCCTGGAACGACTCGGCCGATCCGCATCGTGCCTTACTTGCGACAGGCGCCAGTTATGTCCTGCTGTGTCCGCAGCCGGACTTAACCGCTCCTACCGGGTCGCTCCTTGCGCGGCTGGTCGCAAATGACCCTCCGCCCTGGCTCGAACCAAACGGTACCTCAGGCGGTTATGTGCTGTACCGGGTCGTCACGCCATGACCTCCTGGGGTAGGTCGGCCTCGGCCAAGTCAGGCGCGCGTAGCCAATATCCAGAGCCGCGAATGCTTTGAATCAGCAGCCCGCCACCCTCATCGAGGGGCAGTTTCTGGCGCAGGTTGAACACGAGCTGGTCCACGCTCCGGTCCTCGGCCCGCCAGGGGCGACGCAACGCGGCCTCGGACAGACGATCGCGCGACACGGCCGCGCCATTGGCGCTGGCGAGTGTTTCAAGCGCGCTGAACTCGGCCGAGGTCAACGCAAGCCGGTCGCCATCGACCGTATGCACAGTCCGGTGGAGCACGTTGATGCGGATCGGACCAACCCGCAGCACCTGCGCAGTCGCTGGCGCGATCCGCACCTCGACCCGGCTATGGACGCGCCGGTGCACGGCCCGAATACGCGCAATCATCTCACGCATCGCGGGTGGTTTGGCGATGTAGTCATCCGCCCCAAGCTCGAGCCCAACGATACGGTCGGCCTCATCACCGAGGCCAGACACGACGATAATTCCGCAGTCCCGGCATTCGGCGAGCTTTCCGATCAACAGCATGCCGTTCATATCAGGCAATGTGAGGTCCATCAGTACAATCTGCGGCTTGAAATTTTCCTTCATTGCCATGCCAGACATACCAGTATTGGCCCACTGCACGGTCATCCCTGCACGTTCGATCCCGCGCAAGAATGTCCGGGCAACCGCTTCGTCATCCTCGATCAGTAAAACGCGCGGGTTTGATAACATAGAGGTCGCGGCAACGTCTGACATATGCATTCGCGTCTCCTAATCTCGCCAAAAAGCTTCATATCCGACAACATTTTATGAAGTTGCCTTACAAAACTTAATCCAACGTTAAAACGCCGACCGTCATACGGCCCAATCGTCGTGTTGGACATCAGGCATACATACTTCAAGTTTCAAACACGATGTTGTGAATTGTGCGTTAAGGTTCAAACTTCCGGTCAGAACGGTCGTTAAGGGCGGTTTAGGTTAACCTTCGCTGGAAAGCTCCGAGAATGTCACCATCCGGTCCGTCTCCTCGTCCCACAACGTGAACGCGGACGCGCGCAACGCTTCTCGCAATCCGAGCACTTGTGCGCCGCCGAACAGGTCCGCGCACGCTTCATGACACGCGCGCAGCCGGTAGTTCGGCACGCGCGGGACCAGGTGATGAACGTGATGATAGCCGATATTTCCGCTGAACCAGCGCAATACTGGGGGAAGGACCAGGAACGAACTGCCGTGTACGGCTGCCGAAACGGCGCTCCATTCCGTCGAACGGGCCCAATGCGCCTCTTCGAACCGGTGTTGGATACTGAACAGCCAGACACCCATAATGGCTGCCAGCCCGATTACCGGCACCTGCAACAGCAAAACCGGCCACACTCCGACCGCGTACACCATGCCTGCCGCGCCCGAGGCAAGACCGACGTTGGTCAGCCACACCGCCGCACGCTCACGCACCCAGGCACGCGGTGTCTCGAACGGGATCCGGTACAGGATCAGGAATACCACGGGCGGGATGATCACGTGCGCAATCAGCGGGTGGCGGACCATCCGCGCCGTCCACTGCCGCAGGGGCGACATCGCCCGGTACTCGGCCACCGTCAGGCAGGTCGAGTAGATATCAGAGCCCATGTCACGCGTATCGAGGTTATTCCATTGCTTGTGGTGGACCGCATGATGGCGGCGCCAGTTTGCGAACGGTGTGAGCGTCGCCAGGCTACACAGCACGCCCACAACCAGGTTAGCCCGGCGCGAGCGGAAGAATGCCCCGTGCCCACAATCGTGCTGAATGATGAACAGCCGTACCACCAGGCCCGCAGCCGGCAGTACCAACGCCAGGCTGAGCCAGACGCTGTATGAATACGCGACGTACATCGTCACGAGGACGGCCAAATACGCGGCCCCGGTTGACGCGATTTGCCAGACAGAATGGGCCAGGATCGGCGATTGGAACGACGCAGCGTCGCGCAGCTGCGCCCGGCCTTCAGCCGAGACTTTTACTTCGGTCGCCATACGGGTTCACCTCAGGGAAGTCTCATACTTAGCACGCGAGTGCGATCACGCCACCATGAGCGGCGCGGAACTACTCGGCAAAAAGGCGGATTTCCACCGGGCTGCCGCTTTGCGCTCTTAGGGATGCGTGGCCAGGTGCAACGCCGGCGGCGAGCACCGCGCGGAGAACACTCTCCGCTTGGCCCGAGCCGTCGCCCGGGGCCGGCGCGACGGCCACGACTGCGAATGTAGCGGTGGGCTTACGCGCCAGCGCTGCCCTTACGACCCGCGCCAAGGCCTGTTGCGCCGCCGCATCCAGCGTGGCCGGCGGGCGCAGCGTGAACAACGCGCGGGGATCGGTCGGCGCATCCACTAGCGGGGCTGACGGCGGCGGCACGATGGGGGCGACGCCGGCGTTTGGGTTGAATGTGCGCTGATCTATCAGCGTACAGCCGCCGAGCAGAAGCAAAACAGGGATGCTATAGCGCCGCAGGACTGACATGATCCTCGTATGCCCGCACTAGGCGGGACGAACAACAGACAGAGAGTAGAGCCGCCCATGGATAATCGCCGGATCGACGGTACGCGGCTCTGGGACGGGCTGATGCGCATGGCAGAGGTGGGCGCCACGGCCAAAGGCGGAGTACGCCGCCTCGCACTTACGCAAACCGACGCACAAGGGCGCGCATTGTTCCGCGGCTGGTGCGAGCAGGCCGGCCTGACGGTCCGCACTGACATGATGGGCAACATGTTCGCCCGCCGCCCCGGTCGCGACCCGACCCGCGCACCCGTCCTATTCGGCAGCCACCTCGACAGCCAACCCACCGGCGGCAAGTTCGACGGCGCACTCGGCGTCATGGCCGGGCTGGAGCTGATGCGCAGCCTAAACGATTTTGACATCGTCACGGAGGCGCCGCTCGAACTCGTCAACTGGACCGACGAGGAAGGCAGCCGCTTTGGCCACAGCCTGATGGGCTCGGGCGTGTGGGCCGGCATATACGACCAATCTGCGACGGAGGCACTGACCGACTCGGACGGCGTGACTGTCGGTCAGGCGCTAGAGGAGATCCGCGGCGACGTCCCCGCCCGCCCCTTCCCGGCCGACGCCTATTTCGAACTGCACATCGAACAGGGCCCAATTCTGGAGGCGGCCGGGACCGAAATCGGGATCGTGACCGGGGGGCAGGCGCAGGTTTGGTTCACCGCGGTCGCGACCGGTCAGGACAGCCATGCCGGCACCACGCCCCCCGCCGCGCGCCGCGACGCCCTGGTTTGCGCCGCCCGTGTGATCGACCTGGTGGACCGCATGATGCGCGCACGCGGCGACCTCGGCCGCGGTACTGTGGGCCAACTGTTTGTACTGCCCAACAGCCCCAACGTCATCCCAGGCGAGGTCCGGTTCACCATTGAGTTCCGCCATCCGGACGAGGCCGAGATCGCCCGCCTGGCTACACAATTCCCGCGCGAAGCCGGGTTCATCGCCCGCGATTGTGGGGTGAACCTAGCCATCACGGAGAAATTCCGCATCCCGGCCCAGCCATTCGACCCGGCCTGCATCGACCTGGTCCGTCGCGCCGCCGCCGCCCGCGGATACCCGGCGCAGGACATCGTCAGCGGCGCCGGGCACGACGCGGTGTACGTCGCCCGCCACGTGCCCAGCGCCATGATCTTCACCCCCTGCCGCGATGGCCTCAGTCATAACGAGGCGGAGCATATCGAGCTGGGCCAGGCCGAGGCCGGGTGCCAGGTCCTGTTCGACGCGGTGGTCGCGCGGGCGAACCGGGTGCTGTGAGGCGCTTTATGATGGCGACGGGGCGGGCCTAGCGGTGACTTGCTGGTATGAAGGTCCTCGCAGGGGTCACCCGTTTAATCCTTCCTGGCCTCGGACAGCGATGATGGACGGACATGGTAACTGGTTAACGGCGAACCGCTTGCGATGGCCCCACCCGGGAACACTCCAAAGTGAGTGAGTGTGACGGATCGGTAACCACCTGCTTGCGGTTGGGAGTCCTTGCCGCCGCGCAGCCGCACTCGCTGCACCGGGACTGCTCCGATACCGGTCTGCACTTGGCGCTCCAGGCCATGCCCGTGGCGAACTACGCCGTCATGTCCGTCCGGCAGCTGCACGCCCTTTATGCTGGCTAGGAACGCGTTAGCTTTGGCGTCGATTACCCGGCCTGTAGCAGAAGAGCGCCGCTGCGCAGGAAAACCCAAGCTCGGCAATCCCGCGTTCCATCGCGCTTGTAGGTTCAGACGTTATCGACCGGGTTTCAACTCGACCTACAGGGCGGCAGCGTTAGCAGGTGATGTGGCTAGACACACAAAACCTGACATCGGCTTTGCACCAACTGGCGCCATCGGTCCTGATTACGGCATGTGCGCCGGGTAGCGTCCGCGCTCGTGGTGGAAATTGGATGAGTTCTGCGGGTGGGGTTCGCCCTTCCCGCAGAACAGGTTTGAGGTGGCCATCGGATCAGCAGGCTACGGTGGAGTTGCGACGCTTCACCCGAACCGATGAGGACC
>JANPPS010000267.1:0-2806 GCA_031428635.1 Rhodospirillales bacterium | reverse complement strand
TTCGAGGCCGCGGCTTGGTATTGGCACTTCGTCGACGTTGTGTGGCTGTTCCTGTTCGTCGCCGTCTACCTGTGGGGTGCTAGCCCACACACAACCTGACCCGACGGTTAATACTGCCGACCATCATGACAATGTTCATGGTGGCGCTCACGGTGGCACTTGGCTTTTGGCAGGTGCGCCGGCTGGAGTGGAAGACAGCGTTACTGACGGAAATCGATCGGGGGGAGGCTGGGGCACCCATACCGCTCGGTCTTGACCCACGCCCGTTCAGCCGCGTTCAGGCTGCCGGTCAGTTCCTGCCGCCTGTTGCTCTGTACGGAACGGAGGTTCGGTCCACGCGGGGCGGCGCATCGTTGGGCGGTCAGTTGATACAGCCGTTGCAGATGGACGATGGCCGCGTCGTGTTAGTCGATCGCGGTTGGGTGCCGGAACCTGCCCGCGGTTCCGTCTCCGCGCCCGCAATGTCCGCCGGCCCCGTCACCGTTACCGGCTATGTTCGCCCGGCCGAATACCCCGTCCGGTTCGGCGCCGCCGATGACCCCGCCGCCCGCCGGTTTTATGCGCTCGACCCGGCCGCGATCGGCGCGTCGCTTGGCGTGACCGCCGCCCCGTATACACTGGTGGCGCTGGGCCTCGCCCATCCCGGCGTCACGCCAGAGCCCGCGACCGAGCTGCCCCGGCCGGTCAATAACCACTTTGCCTACGCCGTGACCTGGTTTTCGTTTGCCGGCTGCGCCCTGGTCATTTTCGCCGTCTATGCCCGAAAGGTAATTCGTCCGTGACCGCTTACGCCCGCCTGCAGGACCGTTTCACCCGAATCGCTACGGTTGGGGAGGCGTCGAGCATGCTCGGCTGGGACGCAGCCACCATGATGCCGGCCGGCGGCGGCGCGGCGCGGGGCGATCAACTGGCGGTGCTGGCGTCGGTCGCACATGCCATGCTGACCAACCCCGCGACGGCCGATGACCTGCATGAGGCGCATGCGCCCGACGATTGGGCGGCGGCTAACCTCGATCTCATGCGCCACGCCCACCGTCGGGCCACGGCCCTGCCGGCAGATTTGGTAGAAGCGCGGGAGCGGGCCAACTCGCAGTGCGAAAAAGTATGGCGCACCGCCCGCGCCAATTCCGACTTCGCAGCCGTCCGCCCCGCGCTGACGGAGGTCGTGAACCTGACCCGGCTTGCGGCTGACGCGCTGGCGCCCGCGATGGGCCTGTCGCCATACGACGCGTTGATGGACGGGTTTCAGCCCGGCATCACGGCCGCAGACGTGACGCCCGTGTTCACCCGCTACGCCGCCTGGCTTGATGACGCGCTACCCCGCGCTCTGGCACGGCAGGACGCAGCGCCGGCGCCTACCCCGCTTACGGGCGACTTTGCCGCCTCCGTGCAGGAGACGCTGTGCCGGCATTTGACAGAGCGCGCTGGGCTCGAGCCTGGCCATGCCCGGCTTGACCGGTCCATGCATCCGTTCTGCGGGGGTACGCCCACGGATATCCGCATCACGACCCGTTACGACGAGGCGAACCCCGGCCAGGCCATCATGGGCGTGCTGCACGAAACCGGTCACGCCTTGTATGAGCGCGGCCTACCCGGCGCCTACGCCCGCCAGCCAGTGGGTGAGGCGGCCGGCATGGGCGTGCATGAAAGCCAGTCGCTGATCATCGAAATGCAGGCCTGCCGCGGGGATGCTTATCTGGGCTGGCTCGGCGGACAGATGCACGCGGCGTTTGGTGGCGATCCCGCCCCGTATGCCGCCGGCAACCTAGCGCGGCTGTGGCGCCGGGTCGCGCGTAGCCTGATCCGGGTCGATGCGGATGAGATGACATACCCCGCCCACGTCATCCTTCGCTTCCAGTTGGAGCAGGCGCTGATCGCGGGCGACCTGGCTGTGGCGGACCTGCCGGGTGCCTGGGGCGATGGGCTGCACGGGTTGCTCGGCGTGCGGCCGACAAACGATCGGGAGGGCTGTCTGCAGGACATCCACTGGTATGACGGCGCGTTCGGCTATTTTCCGAGCTACACGCTGGGTGCCATGGCGGCGGCGCAACTAATGGCGGCGGCGCGGGCTGCGACCCCCGGCTTGGATGCGGCGCTGGGCGCGGGCGATGTCAGGCCGCTACTGGGCTGGCTACGGCGGCAGGTGCACGGGTTGGGCAGCCGGCTCGGCTACAACGCACTGCTGCGGCACGCGACGGGTGAGGCGCTGAACCCGGCGGCGTTCGAATCTCATTTAACGCAACGCTATCTCGGTTGAGGTAAAAAGGTTAACACTATCACGACACTTTCTGACGGAAGCCAACATTCGGCTTCGGCATGACCGGTCTGGTAGGGCGCTTCCTCGTTAGTCTTTTTGAAACGTGATGACCTCGCCCGGGTGCCCGATTTCGCCTGCTCACCCTGGGCCCCTGTCGATTCCGGCCGCGGCGCTACGCGTGATTGACGCTTGGTCGTACCGGCCGGCGTTAGCCGCTTCGGCATTGTCTGCTTCGGCCTCGGGCGCCTAGCAAGTGTTGCGGCGTTGACGATCGACAATCCGATCGTCTCCGTGGTGGTAATCGGGCTGGCTGCGCTGGCGTCGGCGGTTGCGCCAATACCGATACCGGCCGCGATCCCGGCACCTGTGCCGGTCTCCATACCCGCGCCAGTTCCAACGCCCACACCCCTAACGTGCTGTTCGGGCTGACAAACAAACCGCATGAGCATGCACCGTCGGAGTGGGCGGCACCCATCAACGCCGCCATCCGTGCGAACGCTTGCTTCTGCACTTCCGTCTTGCCCTGGCCGAACAACTCGGTGTCGGTCG
>JANPPS010000266.1:0-4476 GCA_031428635.1 Rhodospirillales bacterium | reverse complement strand
CAGATTTCCACCGCAGCCGAATGATCCGTGGCCACATCAACCTACAACAAATTCCCACCACGTTGACGGACGTGACCCACCCTCAACTATGGCCGCGACACCCTGTCATACACGCTGACACTCCGTATCACGATGCTTGGCACACGCCTCAACGAGCCGCTGTGGCGCGACCTGCGGGCAATGGGTGCGCTGGAACACCCGGGTTGCGTGACCGGCAGCATGATCGGGCTGGGCGCACAGAGCGACAACTAGTTCCACAGTTACACCCTGCCCTCCCTCTTGGCCGGCGCATCCTGGCCGCACCGGCGCGAAGACGGATGACCGTCATGCGGGCGCTGGCTAATGTTTAGTCGACATGCAGCAGGCCCGGGCCGGTGGTATGACGGTGCGGCGGTTCGTAGACATGCGCGGCGCGAATCACTTTAACGAAGTCGCCATCACCGACCCGCCGCCGCCGCGAGAAGCCCTGCTGGGCAAGGATGGCGACGGCTAGACCCAGGTTACGGCGGAGCTGGCGTTCGAACGCAGCGGCCCCGACCGCTTCCTGTCCGCCTTTACCCTGCTGGTGGAGCTGGTCCGCGCCCGTGGACCGGATGCGCCGGAGCGTGCGGTGGTGGCCATCGGCCGGCCGACATCGCACATCATGGTGCTCCGCCACCTGTCCCGCTCTGTTGCCGGCATGCAGCAGGAAGGGGAGGACCCGGCCCTGCAAGCCGCCCTGGCAAAGGATCTTGGGAAGCTGCTGGAGCAGGAGACTGTGAAGGTCGTCCGCCTGCTGATAGACGCAAAATCCACGAAGAAAGAAGGCAGCCCGCCGCTGGTTGCGGTGATGGCACACCTGATCGTGACGGCTCCATCATTCTCGCTTCGCGGCGGCACCCGTGAGAGAGTGCACGACACGATTGCGCGGGGCTGGGACTACCATGAGCGACATTCGGATCAGCCGCGATGGGCATGTCGGTATCGCCGAGATCAGCCGCCCGCCGCACAACTATTTCAACAAGCTAATGATTGCCGAACTGGCCGATGCGTTCGAAGCATTCGACCGAGATCCAGGCATACGCGCCGTGTTGCTAGCCGCGGACGGGCGAAACTTCTGCGCCGGGGCGGATTTCAGCAGCCCGGCGCAGGACATTGTCGGCAGTGCCGCCGGCGGGCACCTATACCAGCAGGCCGTGCGGCTATTCCGCACGGGAAAGCCGGTCGTGGCAGCGGTACAGGGCGCGGCGGTCGGTGGCGGGCTCGGCCTGTCGCTCGTCGGGGATTTCCGGGTTGCATCGGCAGAGTCACGCTTCGCCGCGAACTTCAACCGGTTGGGCTTCCATCCCGGCTTCGGCCTCAGTGTCACGTTGCCGCGCGTGGTGGGACAGCAGCAGGCGGCGCTGCTGTTCTTTACGGGACGGCGGATCGGCGGCGAGGAGGCACACAGGATCGGTCTGGTGGACGTGATAGCACCCGCGGACGGCCTGCGGGCCGCGGCAATGGCGCTGGCGGCCGAGATCGCGCAATCCGCGCCGATCGCCGTTCAGTCCACCCGCCGCACTCTGCGGAACGGCCTGGCTGACGCAATCGCGGCCGTAACAGACCACGAACTGGCAGAGCAGACGGCCCACTTCAAAACCAGTGACTTCGAGGAGGGAGTCGCCGCAATGTCGGAACGGCGTCTACCGGTGTTCCGCGGGTCATAAGGCCCGATGATCGAGGCGTGGGCCTTGGCTCGCGGCCTTACTGATCAGTCATACGCTTTGGATTGCACGCGGCCCAACAAGATCGACGCCCACGGCCGGCTCTGCTCGGTCACCAACTCTGCCTTTCCTACAATTCCGAGTCATGACGATGCTGGCCGGGGTCACCCGGCACCGGAGCGCTCGGTCGGGTTACGGAGTGGACGGAACAGCCGCAAACTACCTAGCGCCCAAGTACGCAACACACCCGAACCGAAGGCATTGGGGCGCGCGTAGGTGATTGCCGAACCTGCAAGGCCAGCGGGCTGCGGAGTATCGTTCCGACCAGGATGTAAGAAACGACAGACGGCAACAGGCATCCTGGAGGACTAACTCCATGAGCAAGGTCATCGGCATAGACCTCGGTACCACCAACTCCTGCGTCGCCATCATGGAGAGCGGGGAAGCCAAAGTGATTGAGAACAGCGAGGGCGCGAGGACCACGCCCAGCATGGTCGCCTTCGCCGATAACGGCGAGCGGCTGGTTGGCCAGGCCGCCAAGCGCCAGGCCGTGACCAATCCGTCCAACACGCTCTATGCCATCAAGCGCCTGGTCGGACGCCGCTATGACGATCCGATGGTGGCGAAGGACAAGGCCCTGGTCCCCTACGCCATCGTGCAGGGTACGAACGGCGACGCCTGGGTCGAGGCACGGGGCGAGAAGTACTCCCCCAGCCAAGTCAGCGCTTTTATTCTGGGCAAGATGAGGGAGACGGCGGAGGCTTACCTTGGCGAAAAAGTGACGCAGGCCGTCATCACCGTCCCCGCTTACTTTAACGACAGTCAGCGTCAGGCTACAAAGGACGCCGGCAAGATCGCTGGGCTGGAAGTGCTGCGGATCATCAACGAGCCCACCGCCGCGGCCCTCGCCTATGGCATGGAGAAGAAGCACGCCGGCAAGGTCGCGGTGTACGATCTGGGCGGCGGCACGTTTGACGTCTCCGTGCTGGAATTGGGCGACGGCGTGTTCGAAGTGAAAAGCACCAACGGCGACACCTTCCTGGGTGGCGAGGACTTCGACGCCCGGGTGATCGGCTACCTGGCTGACGAGTTCAAGCGCAGCCAGGGCATTGACCTGCGGACCGACAAGCTGGCGCTGCAGCGGCTGAAGGAAGCGGCCGAGAAGGCGAAGATCGAGCTGTCGTCCGCCAAGGAAACCGAAATCAACCTGCCGTTCATCACGGCCGACGCCAGCGGGCCGAAGCACTTGGTGGTGAAGCTGTCCCGCGCGAAGCTGGAAAGTCTGGTGGACGACCTCATCGAGCGGACGATAGAGCCGTGCCGGGCCGCACTCAAAGATGCCGGGGTGGCAGCGGCGGAGATCGGCGAGGTCATCCTCGTCGGCGGCATGACGCGGATGCCCAAGGTGGTTGAGGCAGTGAAGGCGTTCTTCGGACGTGACCCCGCCCGCAACGTTAACCCGGACGAGGTTGTCGCCATCGGCGCCGCGATCCAGGGCGCGGTGCTGAAGGGCGACGTGAAGGACGTGCTGCTGCTGGATGTGACGCCATTGAGCCTGGGCATCGAGACGCTAGGCGGCGTGTTTACCCGGCTGATCGATCGCAACACCACGATACCGACGAAGAAGAGCCAGGTCTTCTCGACCGCCGAAGACGGCCAGGGGGCGGTTACGATCAAAGTGTTCCAGGGCGAGCGGGAGATGGCGGCCGATAACAAGATACTGGGCAATTTCGACCTAACCGGGATCCCGTCCGCCCCGCGCGGCCAACCGCAGATCGAGGTCACGTTTGACATCGACGCCAACGGGATCGTTGCCGTGCAGGCAAAGGATAAGGCCACGGGCAAGGAGCAGCAGATCAAGATCACTGCCAGCGGCGGGCTTTCGGATGCGGACATTAAGCGGATGGTGCGCGAGGCCGAGGCCAACGCCGTGTCGGACAAGAGCCGCCGGGGGTTCGTCGAGGCCAAGAACCACGCCGAGGCAATGACGCATCAGGTGGAAAAGACCCTCGCCGACCATGGCGCCCAAGCCGGCACCCCGCAGCGGGCCGAGGCGGAGGCCGCGGTCGCCGCGGTGCGCGCCGCCCTGGCGGGTACGGATGAGGCCGTGCTGAAGCAGGCGTCCGAGCGCCTGACCCAAGCCGCCATGAAACTTGGTGAGGCCGTGCAGGCAGCCGGCCAGCCCGGCGATGCCACAGCACCGCGTGGATCTGACAGCCATCCCAGCGATAACGTGGTAGACGCAGATTTCGAAGAGGTCGGCGACAAGCGCAAATCCACATAGGGTACGTTCCGGTCAAACGCTGCCGTTTGACCGGGTTACCCGCCACAACAGGATAGAAGACCAACGATGGCAACGACGATGCGTACGGCCTCCGTCACCGCGTTCGGGCAGCCCCTGGCCTTCCCAGAGTGGCTCATGCCAACGTCCCGCCCCAACCTCCACGCCGCCAATGGCGATCGGCCGCGGAAGCCCGCCCTGTCCTTCATTTCGGGCCATGAGGCCTTGGTTCGCGGCCATTTCGAGCACTGCCTGCAAGCCCGAGAGATTCTTTTCGCTAAATCGCAGAAGTGCAGCGTGGGAGCGCCGTGATGGATACCGTAGCGACCAACCGTACCATCGACGCCGGCCGGTCCGGCTCGTTCACTATCGGCGGCGGGATTGCCGTGAACCGCCTTGGCTACGGCGCGATGCGGGTCACGGGCGCGGGCGTCTGGGGTGAGCCTGCCGATCGGGCAGAGTGCCTGCGGACGCTGCGGCGCCTGCCGGAACTGGGCGTGACCCTGGTCG
>JANPPS010000265.1:0-5648 GCA_031428635.1 Rhodospirillales bacterium | reverse complement strand
GCGGAAAACAATATCGCGTCATGCCCAATGATGTGCTCAAGATCGAGAAGCTACCCGTAGTCGCGGGTGAGACCTTCACCTTCACCGATGTATTGGCCGTGGGCAGCATCGCCGGTACAACAATCGGCGCCCCGCTGGTTCCGGGTGCCACCGTCACGGCAACGGTGATCGCGCAAGACCGGCTCGACACGGTCATCATTTTCAAAAAGCGCCGCCGTCAGAATAGCCGGCGCAAGAATGGCCACCGGCAGCAGATCACCGTGTTGCGCGTCGCCGGCATTCACGCCGACGGCCACGTAATGCCGGAGCGTGCGGACCCCGATGCGGCCGAAACGCCCGTCCCGGTCGGCGCCGCGCCGGAAGCCGACCACGAACTCGTAACCGCCGAATAAGGAGACGCAGCCATGGCGCATAAGAAAGCAGGCGGATCGTCCCGCAACGGCCGCGACACTGCCGGCCGCCGTCTGGGCGTGAAGAAGTTTGGTGGTGAGAGCGTCATCGCCGGCAACATCATCATCCGCCAGCGCGGCACGAAGGTGAAACCCGGCCTGAACGTCGGTGTCGGTACCGACCACACGATCTGGGCGCTGGTCGCCGGCCACGTGCAGTTTCAGCGCCGAAGCGAGGGTCGGGTCCACGTATCGGTCATCCCCGCCGCCGCCAACGACGCCGAGCCGATGATGGTCGCCGCCGAATAGGTCCCACCCCAATCTACGAAACAGAAGGGGTCGGCACGCGCCGGCCCTTTTTGCGTTAAGAGAAGAAATGAAGGTCCTCGACCAAGCTAAGATCTATCTACGTTCCGGTGACGGCGGCAACGGCGTCATCGCGTTCCGGCGTGAAAAGTTTATGGAGTTCGGCGGTCCCGATGGCGGCGACGGCGGCCGCGGCGGTGACGTAATCTTCGTGGCGGCTGAGAACCTGAATACGCTGATCGACTTCCGCTATACCCAGCATTTCCGGGCACCAAAGGGCGGTAACGGTTCCGGCAGCGACCGAACGGGCGCGGGCGCAGACGACGTTGTGATCACGGTCCCCGTCGGCACGCAGATTATCGCTGATGACAAGGAAACGTTGCTCGCCGACCTGGACGCATCCGGCAAACGCGTCGTGTTCTGCCGCGGCGGTGACGGTGGTCACGGCAATGCGCACTTCAAAAGCAGCACGAACCGCGCTCCTCGGAAAGCGACGCCGGGCTATCCGGGGGAAGAACGCTGGGTGTGGCTACGGCTAAAACTGATCGCCGACGTGGGTCTCGTTGGCCTGCCGAATGCGGGCAAGAGTACGTTTCTGAGTGTTGTCAGCGCCGCCCGGCCGAAGATCGCCGACTACCCGTTCACGACCCTGCACCCTCAGCTGGGCGTTGTGCGCCTCAGCCACGCGGAGGAGTTCGTAATCGCCGACATCCCCGGCCTGATCCGCGGCGCGCATGAGGGCGCGGGGCTAGGCGACCGTTTCCTGGGTCATGTCGAGCGTTGCGCGGTACTGCTGCACCTGATCGACGGTGCGGCCGGCAACGTTGTCCGCGCCTGGCGCACAATTCGGGACGAGCTGGAGGCGTATGGCGGCGGCCTGGCCGAAAAGCCGGAGCTGCTGGTGCTGAATAAGATGGACGCGATGACCGCGCGGGAGGCTTCAAGCCGCCGGGCGGCGCTCGAAAAGGCGTCCGGCCAGCCTGTTATGCTGCTGTCGGGTGTAACGACCGAAAACCTTCCCGCCGTCTTACGCACCCTCATGGACCGGATCCAAGCGGCCCGGCAGGTGCGAGTGCTGCTGCTGGAGGTATGACGCCTCGGCTCGATCAGGCCCGGTTACTCGTGGTGAAGATCGGCAGCGCGTTGGTGGTGGATGGCGCGGCGCCCCGGACGGCGTGGCTGGACAGCGTCGCTGCAGACGTGGCGGCGGCGCGGGCGCGGGGAACGGCGGTGATCCTCGTATCGTCCGGCGCCATCGCCCTGGCCCGCACCGCACTTGGCCTGACGGCCCTCCGGCTGCGGCTAGAGGAAAAGCAGGCCGCCGCGGCCGTGGGTCAAATCCGGCTGGCGCAGGCCTGGGCCACGGCGCTGGCGGCGCACGGCATGGTCGCGGCACAATTGCTGCTGACGCTGGGTGATACCGAAGACCGGCGCCGCTATCTGAACGCGCGTGCGACGTTGACGACGCTGCTGGGCCTGGGCGTCGTACCGGTCATCAACGAAAACGACAGCGTGGCCACGGCCGAGATCCGGTTCGGCGACAATGACCGGCTGGCCGCGCGTGTGGCGGAAATGGTGCAGGCCGACCAGCTGGTGCTGCTGTCGGACATTGACGGCCTGTACACCGCCGATCCCAAACGTGACGCGGCCGCTACCCACATCCCCGTCGTTTCCGCGCTGACGCCTGAGATTGAAGCGATGGGGGGCGATCCGCCGCCGGGTTATTCTAGCGGCGGGATGCGAACAAAGCTGGTGGCGGCACGCATCTCGACCCAGGCGGGCACCGCAATGGCGATCGCGATCGGCGCCCAGCCGCACCCGTTGACAGCCCTGGTCGACGGAGCCCGCTGCACCTGGTTCCTGCCCGCCATCGACGGTCCGTCGGCCCGCAAACGGTGGATTGCCGGCAGCCTACAGCCCGCGGGGCGTTTGATTGTCGATGCCGGTGCCGCGCGCGCTTTGGCAGCAGGACGGTCGCTACTACCCGCCGGCGTGCGCAGCGTGGAGGGGGAGTTCGACCGCGGCGACCCGGTACTGGTGCAGGATGATGCTGGCACGGTCCTGGGCCGCGGCTTATCCGCCTATGCCGCCGCCGACGCACGCCGTATCGCCGGGCACCGGTCGGACGAGATCGAGGCGATCCTCGGCTGGCGCGGCCGGGATGAGATCGTGCACCGGGACGACCTGGCGCTCGCATGAACTGGGTGCAGCGGGCCCCGGGCGCGCCGTACTTCATTACCGATGACGGCGCGGCCTGGACACCGATCGGCCAGAACGACGCCATCAGCTGGGTCGAGTGGCAGGGGCTGTGGGATGGCGACTTAGGCTCCGTCAGCCGCCACCTGGCCTGGCTGCGCGATAGCGGCGTAACCGTGCTGCGCTTCATGCTGGAGTACGCGGAGACCGGGGCGCACTTCTTCGAACAGCCGGCCGGCACGTTCAACCCGACGGTGGTGGCAGCCTGGGACCGGCTGATCCCGCTGGTGCAGGCGGCCGGGCTACGGCTGTTGCTGACACCGCTCGACACGTACTTTCAGTGGGTACGCTGGGACCGGCACCCGTACAACGTCGCCAATGGCGGTCCGTGTGCCGACCGCACGCAGCTCATGACCTGCCCGGCTACGCGCGCGCTCATCAAGGCGCGTCTGGCATTCGCGACCGAGCGCTGGGGCGGCAGCGGCGTCGTGTTCGCGTGGGATTTGTGGAACGAGATGCACCCCGTTAAGGGCGGCGACGTACCGGGCTGTTTCGAGGACTACATCGACGACGTCAGCCCGTTCCTGCGTGCGCTGGAGTCGCGCGTGCACGGTTCCGCCCATTTGCAATGCGTCAGCGTGTTCGGGCCGGAGCTGCATTGGAAGCCGTGGCTGAACGAGCCGATTTTTCGTCATCCCCTGCTAGATTTCGCCACCAACCATTTCTATGAAGAAGGTACGATCGATCACCCGGCCGATACCGTGGCGCCGGCGCTGGCGGTGGGTAAGCTGGTGCGGGAAGCTCTGACCGAGATCACCGACGGACGCCCATTCTTCGACAGCGAACACGGCCCGATCCACACCTACAAGGACCACGGCCGCACGTTACCGGAGGCGTTCGACGACGAATACTTTCGGCACATTCAGTGGGCCCACCTGGCGTCGGGCGGTGCCGGCGGCGGTATGCGCTGGCCCAACCGCGACCCGCACACGCTGACGCCGGGCATGCGGAAAGCCCAGGCGGCGTTGGCGCGGTTCCTGCCCTTGGTCAACTGGACGACGTTTCAGCGGCGGTCGGTGGACGTGACGGTCGATGACCCGGATGTGGCGGTGTTCGCGTGCGGAGATGAGCGGCAGATGGTGGTGTGGCTGCTGCGGACTGGGCCGCTGTTGGCGGATGGGCGGGTGGACCCGGGGGTAGGCGGGAAAGTGCGAGTGGCTCTACCGGGTATGCATCGCGGACAAGTAACGGTTTTCTGCCCCATGCAGGGTGAGCCCCTGTCACAGATGATAACGGTCGACGGCGCCGTGGTCTTCAGCTTTGGCATAGCAGCGGCGCTAGCGGTGGTGCGCGGCTGAGCGGCTTCAACCGACCGCCATAAGTGTAATCAAACGTTAACTGGCCGGGACGCGGCGGCACGGGCATATCGCGGCGGCTTAGTAGAAAAAGCCATAAACGATTCCCGGGAGAACCTGTCATGAAGATGCGCCAAAAACTCTGCGCCAGTGTATTTCTGAGCGCTACCGCGATCAGCGGGTCCGCCCTGGCTGCACCGTTTCAGCACGTTATCCTGCTTTCCGTCGATGGCCTGCATGAGGCCGACCTTACCGACCCGGCCACGCGGCAGTACCTGCCCAACATCTCCGCGCTCGCAAGCAACGGCATCTCCTACACGAACGTCACTGGCTCCTCGCCCAGCGATAGCTTTCCCGGTACGACGGCGTTGCTGACCGGCAGCAGCCCGCGCACCTCCGGCGTATTCTATGACGACTCTTACTCACGGATCCTGACCGCGCCGGGCGGTACCGCCGCGACGCCACGTGGGACGGAAGTGGAGTTTGCCGAGAACGTCGACATCAATCTCAAGCTACTCAGCGGCGGCGGCCCGACCAGCGGACGCGGCGCGTACGGCGCGGGTGCCATCAATACCGCCGCCCTGCCCCTCAATTGCGTGTCCGGCACCTGCGCGACCGTGACGCCGAATCAGTACTTGAATACCAACACCATCTTCGACGTGGCGAACAAGGCCGGACTGATCACGGCCTTCTCAGACAAGCACCCGGCCGCCTACACGATCTTCTCTGGTAAGTCCGGCACCAGCATCACCGACACCTATTCGCCCGAAATCAACGCGCAGACCGCTATCGACCCGGCACAGGGCGGCAAGTTGGTGGACGCCAGCACGAACGTGAACGGCCTCACGCTCGTCACGACTACTTCCAATTATCGTAACACCGAAAAGTACGACGATCTGAAGGTCGCAGCGACGCCGCATTGCTTCGGCTGAAATGCTCCCCTGGGCTGACCTGTTGCCTCACGTAATTTGCTCCCCACCGGTGTTCGCCGGCGGGGGCGGACATGAGGCTGATCAGCATGACGACACGGGACGAGTTGGTAGTGGCATTGGCTGGTCGTTACGCCCTGGGCAGCCGGGCAGATCGGGGGCGAATGTTAGACGAGTTCGCGGCGCTGACGGGCCATCACCGCAAGCATGCGATGCGACTGCTTCGTGCTGGTCTTTCGAACGGGCCGTCCAGCCCGCGCCCGAACCGCCGGATTTATGACCAGGCCACGCGTGAGGCGCTGATTGTGGTTTGGGAGGCGTCGGACCGGATATGCGGCAAGCGGCTGCGCCCGCTGGTGCCGATCCTGGTCTCGTCGATGGAGCGCCACGGGCACCTTCAGCTGGCGCCCGAGGTGCTGGCGGGGTTGCTAACGATGAGTGCCGCCACGACGGACCGGGCTTTACGGGAAGCG
>JANPPS010000264.1:0-4423 GCA_031428635.1 Rhodospirillales bacterium | reverse complement strand
TACAACACAGCACGACCACACACGAGCCTGAACGGCCTCACCCCAGTAGCCTTTGCAACCCGCCCCAAGCAGGGGCATACGGAGAACGGGCTCTGCTCATAGACAAGGGCACACAGGGGGCAGAGTCAGTAGACACGAATGGCTGGATCGACACATTATTAAAAGCATCGAGGAGGCGTAGGACTTCGCGACACAATGGCTCTGGACTTACAACAATAATCGCCCGGCCATGAGCAACGGCGGAATCACACCCGCCCAGAAACTTAAATTGGCTGTGTGAATTTTATGAACGAACCCCGTTAGAAACGAGGGGATTACCGAATGGAAGTTTGCGATCTTCGCGGGTCCGGCGGACGGGGCTAGTAAGCGGGCTGGCGACTACCAGGCGGCCGCGAGCAAGACGCACATAACAGCGGCCTCGAGCAGGTCACGAGGCCTGCCTCAAGCCTCCGTCGTTCAAGCGATACCAGCCGATAATCGCGGACACGTAGAGCAGCCGCAACGCATGCATGGGAATCGGCCTGACCGGCACTACGGGGAACGGCAGCGCGCGTGCATCCCCGGTTGCGACATACTGAGCCATTGCTGCCCCCATCATCGATTGCAGCCCGATCCCACGACCCATGCAGCCGATGTCGACCAGTAACCCTGGTTCGGGTTCGTGTAGATGCGGTAGAAAGTCCCGGGTCAGGGCCACGCGGCCGCCCCAGCGATAGGCGATGGGCGTGCCCGCAGCCTGCGGATAGACTTTACCCAGCACGCGCTCCAAATGGGCCCAGTCCGCCGCCGACCGGGGTTCGCCAAGGCGTCCGCGCCCACCCATGATCAGCCGGCCGTCCGGGTCCAGCCGAAAGTACAGCAGCAGCTTCCGGGTGTCGGACGAGACGTGTCCGCCGGGGAGGATGGTGGCGCGGACGTTGTCGGTCAGCGGCGTTGTCGCGACCTGGAAGCTGTTCATCGCAACCACGCTACGCGCCAGGCGCGGGATCAAGGGGCCGGTGTAGCCATTGGTGCAGACCACCACGCGCTCAGCCACGACGCGGTGGCCCGCCTGCGTCACAACGTGCCATTTGCCCTCCTGCCGATTCATTTCAGCGACAGGCGATTGGCCATGGATCGCAGCCCCCGCCGCCATCGCCGCCCGGGCCAGGCCGCGCGCATAAGCAAGCGGCTGCACCGCGCCGCCGCGCCGATCCACCCACCCGCCCAAATAGGCATGGCTGCCCAAATGCGCCGCCGTCGCATCCCGGTCCAGCACGGCAACATCGGCGCCCTGCGCGGCCCATTGGTCGGCGCGGCGCGCCACCTCGTCTACGCCCGCCGCCGTGTGTGCGCCCTGAACCCACCCCGCCCGGCGATGCGGCACGTCCATGCGGTGCCGGGCGATCAGGTCGAAGACGGTATCGGCGGTGCGCCCAGCGAAATCCACCAGCCGCTCCCCGGCCTCACCCGGGAATTTCGCGCGCAGCGTCTCGGGGTCGTATTTCAGCCCAGGAATCACCTGCCCGCCATTGCGGCCCGAGGCGCCCCAGCCCGGCTCATGCGCCTCCAGCAGCACCGTCTCTATCCCCGCCTCGGCCAAATGTAGCGCCGCTGACAGCCCGGCAAACCCGCCGCCCACGATGCACACTGCGGCCGACCGATCCGTGCTCAGCGTCGGGGTGGCGGGTCCTGGCGGGGCGGTGGCGGCCCACAGAGACGGGGAGAGCGGAAAAGGTTTGGCCATGGCGTTCCTTAAAGCGGGTGCAGCACGCGACGGAGGAAGTCCTGCGTGCGGGGATGCTGCGGCCGGTCCAGCACCTCTCGGGCCGCCCCTTGCTCGACGATCACGCCGCCATCCAGGAACAGGACGCGGTCCGCGACCTGCCGCGCAAATTCCATCTCGTGCGTGACCACCAGCATGGTCATGCCGTCATCAGCAAGCGTCCGCATCACGCCCAGGACGTCACCCACCAACTCGGGGTCCAACGCGCTGGTTGGTTCGTCGAACAGCACGGCCCGAGGACGCATCGCCAACGCACGGGCGATGGCAACCCGCTGCTGCTGTCCACCCGATAGCTGCGCCGGGCGCGCATCCTCCCGCCCCGCCAGACCGACCCGGGCCAGCAGGTCACGGCCTCGCGCGTCGGCCTCAGCCCGGCGCTCGCGCTTCACGAACACTGGACCCTCGATGACGTTCTCGAGCGCCGTGCGGTGCGGGAACAGGTTGAAGCGCTGGAATACCATCGCAACGTCGGTGCGCACCTGGCGGATGGAGGCATGCGCCGCGTCCACCACGCGATCCATCACGACGATGCGCCCTGCTTCATGCCGCTCCAGCCCATTGATGCAGCGCAGAAGGGTGCTCTTACCGGATCCGGACGGCCCAATCACGCACACGACCTCGCCGGCGGCAACGGTCACGGATACGCCACGGATAACCTCCCGCTCCCCATACCGCTTGTGGACGTCCACCAGCTCGATCATGGGCGGCGCATCCGGCGTTCCAGCCAGCCGACTAGCAGGATCAGCGGCACGCTCATGCACAGATACAGTAGCGCGACCAGCGTATAGACAGTGGTGTTCTTGAACGTGGACGAGGCGATCAGCCGGCCCTGCAGCGCCAGCTCCGCCACCGTGATTGTGCTGGCCTGGCTGCTGTCC
This sequence comes from Rhodospirillales bacterium, assembly GCA_031428635.1. Classification (GTDB taxonomy): domain Bacteria; phylum Pseudomonadota; class Alphaproteobacteria; order Acetobacterales; family Acetobacteraceae; genus JANPPS01. The sequence continues at coordinate 1,780 of JANPPS010000264.1, read as the reverse complement.
TTCAGGATCATAATCAGCACGTTGCCATAGGGCGGCAGCACAATGCGCGCCGCCTGCGGCAGGATCACGCGCCGCATCACCAGCCACCATCCCATGCCAATGCTGTGGGCCGCCTCGATCTGGCCTGGATCGACCGCCTCGATCCCGGCACGGAAATTTTCGGATTGGTAGGCCGAATAGGCGATGCCGAGGCCGAGGATGGCGGCCTGAACCGCGGTCAGCGTGATACCGAGGTCTGGCAGAACGAAGTAGATGTAGAACAGCAGCACGATGATCGGAATGCCGCGGATCACGTTCACCAGCAGCTTCGACCCGGCCATCAGCGGCCCGATCCCAGAAACGCGCAGCCCTGCCCAGCACAACCCGAGCACCGTTGACACCACCAACGTGCCTAGCGTCACGATGATGGTCAGGCCCGCGCCTTGTAGCAGGATCGGCAGGAACTCCGCGGCGTCGGCCGTGAAGGCGGACAGATCCAGTTTACAGGCCCCACTTCGCCAGGATGGCCTTCAGCGTGCCGTCGGCCCGGAGCTTCTCCAGCGCCGTGTTGACTTGTGCCAGCAACGCCGGATCCGACTTGCGGACCGCGATGCCCACTGACCCGGTGATGACCGAGGTATAGGATCGAACCAGCCGCACCGCCGGGAACCCGCCCTGCTGAAGGCTATAGGCGACGATCGGTAGGTCTGCGAACCCGGCCTGGATGCGTCCTGCGTTCACATCCCGCAGGATATCCGGGATGGTATCGTAGATCTTCACCTCGGCGAAAAGTCCACTTTTCTGCAGCGGCTCGACATAGGCAGTGCCCACTTGGGCGCCGACTGTGAAGCCCTTCATGTCTGCCAGCGACGCGTAATCGCGGGTGTCGCGCGCTGGAACCACCAGACCCTCGCCATAGGTGATAACGGTGCTGGAGAAATCGACCACCTGTGCCCGCACGGGCGTCGCATACATCGCAGCCGCGATCAAGTCGATCTTGCTGCCGGTCAGCGCGGGGATAAGGGCCGAGAACTGCATCGGCTCGATCTGGACACCAAAACCCGCCTCCTTACCGACCGCCGTGATCAGGTCGACCATGATCCCTTGGATGCTGTTGGTCTTGGTGTCGAGGAAAGTGAACGGCACGCCAGTTGGTGTGCTGCCAATTCGCAGGATCTGCTCGGCAGCGACGGAGGTGGAAATGGACGCCACCAAGTTGACAAGCAGGGCGGCGAGGACAAAGCGGATACGCATCGGGAGCTCCGGTATTTGCTTGGTAATGGAGCGCCCTCCCATTCGAACTGGCAAGGGTGTGCCTGGACTGGGTCGAGTTGCTGGCGGCCATGCTGGCCTGGACGTTTGGGCGCTCCCGCCATCGAACGGCTTCCACGCGATAAGCTGGATATCCACAAGAGAAACATTCGTTACGCTGAGCCTGGGCATTATGCACAGTTTGAATGACGCCAAAGCTGGGGCCAAACGCCAAACCGCCGCTCGCCCTCCTGCTTCGCTCCTTACGGGGTCTACCAACGCGCTTGCGTGAGGTTGGGCGTTGTCTGCCTGACCACGAGTTCGACGCGACAACCCGCTCCATCAGGGGTTGGGCCACGTCCGCTGGGATCAACCCGGCCAATTTCACCCGGCTGGCGCAGGCGATGGACTACACGGGCTGGGAAGCCCAGCGCCGCCATGATCGAGACGCGGCGAACCGAGGCAGCGGCCCCGTTCCCGCGCCGTGTCCGCCGGCCCTGCGCAGTAACCGGCTCCGACCCGGCCACGATCGCGGCCGCAGTGATAGAGG
>JANPPS010000263.1:0-5938 GCA_031428635.1 Rhodospirillales bacterium | reverse complement strand
CCCCGCCACGGGCTACCTCACCCGGTCCGGCTCAGGCTTCGAGTTCCTGCCAAAAGCATGGAGTTCCACCGTCTAACGGGCATCCAGCAAGGCTAAGCCCACGCAATCACCGAACTGTCACATCGCTACAGCAAGCGGGATGGTAGCTGCCGCACATGATGCAGCCGGCCCGCAAGAACATCCTTCTTATCGTTGTCGACCAATGGCGCGCGGACTGTGTGCCGCATCTGGGTACGCCGCATCTGCACACACCGAACCTTGATCGGCTGTGCCGCGCCGGGGTCACGTTTCGCAATCACGTAACCACCACCGTCCCGTGCGGGCCGGCGCGCGCCAGTCTGCTGACGGGCCTGTACGCCATGAACCACCGGGCGGTGCAGAACACGATCCCGCTCGATGCCCGGCACGTGACGTTGCCCCGCGCCCTGCGCGCCGTGGGCTACGATCCGGCGTTGGTTGGCTACACCACCACCACGCCCGACCCGCGCGCCACGTCGCCCAACGACCCCCGCTTTGGCGTGTTGGGCGACAACATGGACGGCTGGCGCAGCGTCGGCGCGTTCGAACCCGACCATGACGGCTACTTCGGCTGGCTGGCACAGCAGGGCTATGCCCTACCTCCCAACCGCGAGGACATTTGGCTGCCGGAGCACGAGACCGCGCGTGGTGCCACCGCCCATCCCGCCCGTATCCCGGCCCACCTGAGCGACACTGCGTTCTTTACCGAACGCGCCCTCACGTACCTCAAGGGCCGGGACGGCAAGCCGTTCTTCCTGCACCTGGGCTACTACCGCCCACACCCCCCGTTCGTCGCCAGCGCGCCGTACAACGCCATGTACAACGCCACCGACATGAAGGACCCGGTTCGCGCGCCGTCGCCAGAAACCGAGGCCGCACAGCACCCCCTGTTGCACTGGTATCTGACCCATCAGGGGCAGCGCAGCTTTTTCCAGGGCGCCGAGGGCATGGCGTCCGGCATGGACCCGGCCACCGTCCGCCAACTGCGCGCCACCTATTACGGCATGATGACCGAAGTCGATGATAATCTCGGCCAAGTATTCGCCTTCCTCGATCAGACCGGGCAATGGGATAACACACTGATCATCTTCACCAGCGACCACGGAGAGCAGCTCGGCGACCATCATTTACTGGGCAAGATCGGCTATTTCGATGAGAGCTTTCGGATCCCGCTAGTCATCAAAGGCGCAAACAATCCCCGCGCCGGGCAGATCGAGGACGCGTTTACCGAGAGCGTCGACGTCATGCCCACCATCATCAACTGGCTGGGCGGCGACATACCGCCCGCGACCGATGGCATGAGCCTGCTGCCCGTGTTGGCCAAGCCCACGCCCACCCGCGACGCACTGCATTACGAATACGATTTCCGCGACGTCTTCTACTCGCAACCGGAACGCGACCTGGGCCTGCATCACGACAATAGCAGCCTGTGCGTGATCCAGGACGCGCGGTGGAAGTACGTGCACTTCGCCGCCCTGCCCCCGCTTCTGTTCGATCTGCACGCCGACCCGCACCAGTTCACCAACCTGGCCGCCGACCCGGCCCACGCCGGCACTGTTCGGGACATGGCGCAGCGCATGCTGTCCTGGCGCATGTGCCATGCCGACCGGACGCTCACGCATTATCGCGCGACCCCGGGTGGGTTGCAGAGCCGGAGGGAAGGCGAGGGCGCCGGCCTGGACCCACTGGGGCCAAGAGCCCCACACCCCGCATGACAAGCACCGTCCCCAACCGAGGCGGGCCCGCCTTCGTGAACAGGGTTCGGGACCCCCGGCCGCAGCGGGTCGAGGGTAGCGCCCTTGCCGTCCTGTCCTAACCCACAAGGAACGACAAACAATGGAACGCCGCAGCCTACTACTCGCCGCCGCAGCCACCACCCTGCCGCGCTTTGCCATCGCCCAATCCGACACCCGCCCCGCGATCACCATAGCCGTGCAGAAAATCAGCAATACCAACGTGCTGGATGAACTGCGGGAGCAATCAAACCTCGGCACCCGGCTGTCGACGCTGTTCGTGGAACGGCTGATCGACCTCAACTACCAGGGTCAGCTGCAGCAAGTTCCGGGTATCGCCACCGCCTGGCGCCGCATCGACGACCGCACCGTGGAACTGGACCTGAAGCAGGGGGTGCGCTTCCATAACGGGGATGAGCTGACGGCTGAGGACGTGGCGTTCACGTTCGGCCCCGACCGCATGTTCGGCGCAACGCGCCCCACGGTGCAGGGCCAGACCCTGCCGCTGCAGGCGTTTATGACGACGGCGCGCACAAAGCAGTTGCCGGCCGAAATCCCCCCTGTCGCACGGCGCCTATGGCCCGCGCTGGACCGGGTGGAGATCATCGACAAGTACAAAGTCCGCTTCATCAACGCGACGCCGGACGTGACGATGGAGGGCCGGATCAGCACGCGCGGCAGCGGCATCATCAACCGCCGTGCGTATGACGAGGCGGCAAGCTGGCTCGACTACGCCCGCGCCCCCGTCGGCACCGGTCCGTACAAGATCGCCGAGTATAAGCCCGATGTGTCGCTGCTGCTGGTGGCGCACGACGAATACTGGGGCGGCCGTCCCCCACTGCGCAGCATCCGAATAGTGGAAGTGCCGGAGGTATCGGCGCGCGTGGCCGGGCTGCTGGCGGGCGAGTACCAGTTTGCCTGCGACGTGCCGCCCGATCAGATCGCCGGCATCGAGCGGTCGGGCCAGTTCGAAGTGCAGGGTGGCACCATTCCGAACCACCGCCTGACCGCGTTCGACAAGACGCATCCCGTGTTGGCCGATGCCCGCATTCGCCAGGCGATGACGCACTCGGTCGACCGCCAGTCGATCGTGGACGCGCTGTGGGCCGGACGGACAGTGGTGCCGGCCGGACTGCAATGGCCGTTCTACGGCGACATGCTGATCGAGGGCTGGACGGTGCCCGAGTTCAATCTGTCGAAGGCACGGGAATTGGTGAAGGCCGCCGGGTATAAGGGCGACCCGATCCCCTACCGGTTGCTCAACAATTACTACACGAATCAAGTGCCGACGGCGCAGATCCTCGTTGAAAGCTGGAAGCAGGCCGGCCTCAATGTCGAGATCACGATGAAGGAAAACTGGAGCCAGATCTTCGAGCGCACCGGCGCCCGGGGCACGCGTGACTGGTCGAACTCCGCCAACTTCAACGATCCGGTCAGTAGCCTGGTCGCGCAGCACGGTCCGAATGGCGAGCAGCAGCAGTACGGCGAGTGGACGAACCCAGAGTTCAACACCCTGTCGGTCGAGCTAGAGACCGGCACGGACCGCGCCCGGCGCAAGCAGGTGTTTGCCCGCATGCTGCAGATCAGCGAGCGGGAAGACCCGGCGTATTCGGTCATTCACCAGAACGCGACGTTCACCGGCAAGCCGAAGTCGATCAAGTGGCAGGCCGCGCCCACGTTCGCGATGGACTTCAGGGCGCATAATTGGGGGTGAGCACCGCCCTCGCCACACGGCCGCCGGTGCCCGCCACCACGGCGCCGCTGCTGACCGTTGCCGGGCTCACGATCGCCTTCAGGGGACAGATCGCGCTGCACGGCTTGGACCTCGTGATCCAGCCCGGCGAAACGCTGGGCATGGTGGGTGAGAGCGGCTGCGGCAAGTCGATCACGTGGCTGGCCGCACTCGGCCTGCTGCCGTCTGCCACCGTGGCCGGCAGCGTCCGGCTGGGCGATACGGAGCTGTTGGACGCGGCGCCACGCACGTTGGACCGGGTGCGCGGCGGACGCGTGGCTATGATCTTTCAGGACCCGGCCAGCGCGCTTAATCCCGTCCATCGCATCGGTAAGCAACTGACGGAGGCACTGGGCCTACACGCCGGGCTCCATGGCGCCGCGGCTTGGGCGGAGGCCGCGCGCCTGCTGGATCAGACCGGCATACCCGACGCCAGGGCGCGGCTGCAGCTGTACCCGCATGAGATGTCGGGCGGGCAGAATCAGCGGGTGATGATTGCAATCGCACTCGCCGGACGCCCGGATCTACTGGTGGCGGACGAACCAACGACGGCGCTGGACGTGACGATACAGGCCGGAATACTGGACCTGCTGCGCCGGTTGCAGGCGGAGACGGGCATGGCGATGGTGCTGATCAGTCACGACCTGGGCGTGGTCGCCGAGACCTGTGCCCGGGTATGCGTGATGTACGCGGGTCGGGTGGTGGAGGACGCCGCTGCCGACGCGTTGTTTGCCAACCCCATACACCCATACACGCAGGGGCTACTGGCCGCACTGCCGCGGATCGACGGCCCACGGCGGCGGCTGCACGCCATTTCCGGCACCGTGCCGCACCCGGGCGCGATGCCGCCGGGCTGCGCCTTCGCGCCGCGCTGCCCGCGCTATATCGGGGCATGCGACGCGGCCGTACCGCCGCTATCCGGGCCGCTATCCGGGTTCGGCCATCGCCACGCGTGCATCCGCGCATGACGCTGCTGACTGTCACGGATGTAACCCGCACCTACCCGGGCCGCCGCGGAGTGTTCCGTGCGCCGCGCCCGGTGCGGGCAGTGGATGGCGTAAGCTTCGGCGTCGCCCGCGGCCAAACGCTGGGGGTCGTGGGTGAAAGCGGATGCGGTAAATCCACTACCGGCCGCGTGGCGCTAGGCCTGGAACCCGCGAGTGCCGGCACCGTCACGTTCGACGGCGCAGCCATGCCGGCGCTGGGCACAAGTGCCTGGCGCACGATGCGGGCGCGTATGCAGCTGGTGCCGCAGGACCCGCTCGGCGCGCTCGACCGGCGTCTGTCGATCCGCGCGCAGGTAACCGAGCCGCTGACGATACACGGCCTGCCGGATAACGGCCGGGTCGACGCGCTGCTGGCCCAGGTCGGGTTGCGGCCTGACATTGCCGCCCGCACGCCCCACACCCTGTCCGGCGGGCAACGGCAACGCGCGGTGCTGGCCCGGGCGCTGGCTACCGACCCGGCGCTGCTGGTGCTGGACGAACCGGTCAGTGCGTTGGACGTGTCGATACAGGCCGGGATCGTGAACCTGTTGGCCGATTTGCAGACCGAGCGCGGGCTGGCGATGCTGTTCATCAGCCACGACCTGAAAGTCGTGCGCCAGATCAGCCATGCCGTGGCCGTCATGTACCTCGGCCGGATCGTGGAACACGGCGACCCGGACGCGATCTTCGCCGATCCGCTACACCCGTATTCGCAGGCACTGGTATCGGCCATTCCGGTGCCGGGGCCGCGCCGCACCACGCGCATCGTGCTGACAGGCGACCCGCCCAACCCGGCCGACCGCCCGACCGGCTGCGCATTCCACCCGCGCTGCCCAGTGGCGATGGACGTCTGCCGCACGCACGACCCCGTGCTGGCGCCGGCACAGGGGCGGCTTGTCGCGTGCCACCGGGTCAATACGCCATGCTGACCCGGCGCAGTTTGGCCCTCACCGCACTACCAACATTCGCCGTGGGCCAGCCCGCGCGGCCGTCTTTACGGGTGGCGGTGCCGAAGATCGCGAATTCCGGCACGCTCGACCCGTTACGGGAGCAGTCGAGCAACGCCAGCGAGCGCTACATCGGCCTGATCCTAGAAACGCTGATCGGCCGCGACCTGACGCCGGGTCTGGCAACCGCATGGCACCGGGTGGACGCCCGCACGATCGATCTGACATTGCGCCCCGGCGTCGTCACCCATGATGGCCGCACGCTGACGGCCGACGACGTGCAGTTCAGTTTTGCGCGCGCCAATGCGGAGGCGCCCGCCGATCTTGCGGCGGTCGCCGCCCGCCATATCCCGGCCCTGGATCGGGTCGAAGTTCTGGACGCGGCAACGGTCCGGTTCACGACATCCACACCGGACCTGGCGCTGGAACAACGGCTGGCCGCGGGCGGCACGCAGATCGTCCCAGCCGCCACCGCCCGGCCCTGGGCCCAGTTCGCACAGGCGCCCATCGGCACCGGACGCT
>JANPPS010000262.1:0-9561 GCA_031428635.1 Rhodospirillales bacterium | reverse complement strand
AGGGCGCGGGGCAGGGTCTGATCGGCTTCCTTGAACAACTCGCGCCCGGCCAAACCGGCCAGTGTCGCGCCCACCATCGGTGCCAGCCAGAACAGCCATAGCTGACCGACGTACGCGCCGCCCGCGATCAAAGCCGGGCCCGTGCTGCGTGCCGGATTGACGGAGGTATTGGTGACCGGGATGGAGATCAAGTGGATCAGCGTTAACGCAAGCCCGATCGCGATCGGCGCGAACCCGGCCGGCGCGCGGGAGGACGTGCTGCCCAGGATGACCATCAGAAACAAGAAGGTCAGCACAACCTCGCACAAGAACGCCGACACCAAACCGTATTTGCCAGGGCTGAGCGCGTCATAGCCGTTGGACGCGAACCCACCCACGGCGAAGTCGGGTTTCCCGCTGGCGATCAAGTATAGGACCGCGGCAGCAGCAATGGCCGCGACCACCTGGGTCACGATATAGGGGATGACAAACCTGGTCTCGACCCGGCCACCGACCCATAATCCGACGGTGACGGCAGGGTTGAAATGGCCGCCCGAGATGTGGCCGACCGCATAGGCCATACACAGAACCGTAAGCCCGAACGCAAGCGCCACGCCGGCGAAGCCGATTCCGAGGCCACCCGGGAACGCTGCCGCCAGCACCGCGCTGCCGCATCCGCCGAAAACCAGGGTGAACGTGCCCAGGAATTCAGCACCAAGCCGTTTTGACAGATGCATCAGATCTCTTTCGTGTTCTATCGGGTTGTTGCAGGCTGCATCACGGAAACTAAGTAGAACGGTCGGCGATGGGCTGACAAGACGGTATAACCGGGCGACCAGGTGAACGCACAGTGTATTCTCCGCGATAGGCGGCTATCGGCATCGGCACCGCTGAAAAAATGGTTGGCCAATAGGCACACACCGCCCGGTGCCAGTAGACGGCTGGTCCGCAGTGCCAGATGCTTCAACAATCGGTCATCGAGCGGACGAAGATAATACAGCGTATCGGCCAGTATCAGCAGGTCGAACTGGCCATCGAGCGCAGTGGGCAGATCGAGAATATCTGCCTGCTCGAACCGCACTCCGGGTAGGCCGGCCGCCGCAGCCGTCGCCGTATCGACCGCACCCTGGGCCACGTCCAGCCCCAGTACCGTTTCCGCACGCCCCGCCAGCATGCGGCTCATCAGCCCCACGCCGCAGCCGACATCGAGGGCAGCGCGGTACGGGCGATCCGGCAGTAGCGATAACAGCACCTCGTACTTACGGCGTTGATATCGGTATGCCGGGTTGGCGGATTCCCAGGGGTCCGGGTCGGTGTACGCGGCCTCGAACGCTGCGCGACCGCTGAGGCGGGCAATTGCCGCGTCCGTTCGCGCCGACTTGGTAAACAGCCCGATATCGCGCCAGGACATGAAATGCGCGGCGGCGAGCGCCGAACGAATGGACACAGTAACACCCCTCGCTGATCCCGTCCGGTGTGGCGAATGCGGGCGATTGGTGCAAGCCACTCGACGTGGCGGGGCTGCGCGGCCACATGCAGTCGATGTCCTCAACTCTCGCTCAAAAAATGCTCGACGCCCCGCCGGTGACGTTCGTGCCGGTGAAGCAGGCGGCGAAACTAGGCGGTAAGCCGCTACGGGTGACGTCGCCGTATGAGCCGGCGGGCGATCAGCCGACCGCGTTGAGAGACCTGCTGGCGGGCCTGGCGCAGCATGAACGGGATCAGGTCCTGCTGGGTGTCACCGGATCGGGCAAGACGTTTACGATGGCCAAAGTGATCGAGGCCATCAATCGCCCGACGCTGGTGCTGGCGCCGAACAAGACGTTGGCGGCGCAACTATATGGGGAGATGAAGAACTTCTTCCCCGATAATGCGGTCGAGTACTTCGTCAGCTATTACGACTACTATCAGCCCGAGGCGTATGTTCCGCGCACCGACACGTACATCGAAAAAGATAGCCAGATCAACGAGGCGATCGACCGGATGCGCCACAGCGCTACCCAGTCGCTGCTGGAACGCAATGACGTCGTGATCGTCGCCAGCGTTAGTTGCATCTACGGTATCGGCTCGGTCGAGACGTATGGCCGCATGGTGGTGAAGCTGGAGGCGGGGGGCCGCATCGACCGCGATACGCTGGCCCGGGCCCTAGTCGAGCTGCAATACCGCCGCAACGATGTGTCGTTCTCCCGCGGTAACTTTCGCCTGCGCGGGGATAGCGTCGATATCTGGCCGAGCCACCTCGAGGATCGGGCATGGCGCATCAGCCTGTTTGGCGATGAGGTCGAGAAGATCAGCGAATTCGACCCCCTGACGGGCGAGGTGAACAAGGCGCTCGACCAGGCCAGTATTTACGCCAACAGCCACTACGTCACGCCGCGACCGACGCTGCAGCAGGCGATCAAAGACATAAAGGTCGAATTGCAAAACCGTCTGGCCCAGTTCACGGCCGAGGGTAAGCTGCTGGAAGCAGAGCGGCTGCAACAACGGTGCACGTTCGATATCGAGATGATGGAAACGACCGGCAGCTGTAAGTCGATCGAGAATTATTCGCGCTATTTGTCTGGCCGCAGCCCGGGTGAACCGCCGCCGACGCTATTTGAGTACTTGCCCGAAAACGCGCTGCTGATCGTCGACGAAAGCCATGTCACCGTCCCGCAGATCGGCGGCATGGCCCGGGGCGACGCGGCGCGTAAGGGCATTCTGAGCGAGTTCGGCTTCCGGCTGCCCAGCTGCCTCGATAACCGCCCGCTCCGGTTTGAGGAGTGGGAGAATTTTCGCCCGCAGACCATTTTCGTGAGTGCCACGCCCGGCCCGTGGGAGATGGAGCGCACCGCCGGCGCGTTCGCCGAGCAGGTCATCCGCCCCACCGGCCTTATCGACCCGGTGACCGAAATCCGGCCCGTGGAGAGGCAGGTCGACGATCTGCTGCACGAGGCGCGCATCGTTATCGGCCGCGGCGGGCGCATTCTGGTGACCACGCTCACGAAGCGCATGTCCGAGGACTTGACCGAATACCTGACCGAGCATGGGATCAAGGTCCGCTACCTGCACTCCGACGTCGACACGCTAGAGCGGATCGAGATTATCCGGGATTTGCGGCTGGGCGTGTTCGACGTGCTGGTGGGCATCAACCTGCTGCGGGAGGGGTTGGACATCCCCGAATGCTCGCTGGTGGCGATCCTGGACGCGGATAAGGAGGGGTTCCTGCGCAGTAAGACCTCACTCGTGCAGACGATCGGCCGGGCGGCGCGCAACGTGGACGGGCGGGTGATCCTGTACGCCGACGTGATGACCCGGTCCTTGCGCGCGGCCATTGAGGAAACCGACCGGCGCCGGGCCAAGCAGGTCGCGTATAATGTCGAGCACGGCATCACCCCCACCAGCGTCCGCAGCCATATCGGTGAGGCGCTGCAGAGCGTGTTCGAGCAGGACTACGTGACCGTGGCCCCCGTGAAGGACGGCGGTATCACCGAGTTCGTTGGCAAGGACCTGAAATCCAGCATCGCCGAGCTGGAACGCCGTATGCGCGCCGCCGCCGCCGATCTGGAATTCGAAACCGCCGGGCGGTTGCGCGACGAGATCAAGCGGCTGGAGGCGCTCGATCTGGGTCTGCCGCCACCGCCGGCCAGCACATACAGCACGCGGCCGAAGAAGGATCCGACGCCGGAGCCTTTGGGGCCGGGTGGTGGCGGTTGGGATCCGGACAAGCGTAAGGGCGGGCGTAAGCGGGGGCGGTAGGGGACGTGGGCGGTAGGCGGGCGGTCCGTCATAGGTTAAGTCTCCGCCGATGATCGCTGACGCCATTCCCCGCACCGCCCTTGTCACTGGGGGTGCCCGCCGTTTGGGTGCCGCGATTGCCCGCGGCCTGGCCGGCGCCGGGTTCCGCGTGGCAATCCATTGCTATCAAAGTCGCGCGGCCGCTGACGCGCTGGCGGCTGAAATTGGCGGCGTCGTGGTACAGGCGGACCTGGCGGATGAGGCTGCCGTGCAAGCGCTGCTTCCAGCCGCCGCCGCCCAGATCGGCCCGATCGGCGTGCTGATCAACAACGCCAGCACGTTCGAGCGGGATGAGTGGAATAACGCCACCCGTGCCAGTTGGGACGCGCACCTCGAACCGAACCTACGGGCCCCCTTCGTGCTTATGCAGGCGTTCGCGCGCCAGCTACCGGCGGCGGCCGAGGGCGCGATCATCAATCTGCTAGATCAGCGTGTGTGGTCGCTGACGCCGCATTTCGTGTCGTATACCGTCAGTAAGGCGGCTCTATGGGCGCTGACGCAGCAAATGGCGCTGGCGCTCGCGCCCCGCATTCGCGTGAACGGTGTCGGCCCCGGCCCGGCGCTGCCCAGCACGCGGCAAACGGACGCCCAGTTTGCCGCCATGTGCGCCGCCATGCCGCTGGCCCGTGGGACGTCGCCGGACGAGGTCGCGGCGGCGGTGCTGGCCATATTGGCGCTGCCGTCCATGACGGGGCAGATGATCGCGCTCGACGGTGGACAGCACCTGGGCTGGGGACAGGCTTTTGCTGAATAATTTGCGGCGCACGTTCGTGCGTGACTTGGTTTTGCCCGCCCGCATCGGCGTGTATCCGCACGAACAAGGCGTGACGCAGCGCATACGCGTGAACATCGATGCCTGGTGCGACGATGACCCGGCCACTGACGGTGTCGACCGGCTCGATCGGGTGCTGAACTACGAACGCCTACGTGACGCCGTGCACCGGATCGTCGGCGAGGGTCATGTGAAGCTCGTTGAAACGCTGGCCGAGCGTATCGCCGCAGGCTGCATGCTCGATCGAGTACGCCGGGTGCGGGTGCGGGTGGAAAAGCTGGATGTGTTCGCCGACGCAACGTCAGCGGGAGTGGAAATCGAGAGATTGTCCACCAACGACAAAGAACCTTAACGATTCGAGCGGGATGCGGCCCAAAGCTGATATTTCAACCAAAACGCTCCCGCTGAGTGTTGCAAAAGCAATGGGTTAGCTGGATTGCCCGGTTTTGCGGCAAATCAATGACAGCCCTTTGAATCCGCCGTTCTAGCCAAGGCATCCCACGTTCGTGCACAGAGTTGTCCACAGGTTTTGGGGATAGTCTGATGAACCGTAAAATGCACGGTTTGGCGGCGACAATGGTAGGGTTCAGCATGGCATTTGCCGGCGGTTTGGTCGTGAACGTGGCGCTGCCGGCGGGCGAGGCCGGGTTCTGCGCCAGCGTGCCCGCAGCGCCCCGCCGCGCGAGTATGGACCGTCTCTAGGGTCTAACCCGTGGGCCCCGTGTCATCGACTTCGTTTGGCGATCACCCGCAGGAAAGTGGCGGAAATGATTGTCTCATCCGGCCCACCGGTGTTCTGAGATTGGAATAAGTCGGCCAGTTCCTGCCGTAGGTCGTGCTCGCGCCCATTTGCGGCGGCCGCGGCGAAAGCGTTCATCATCGGTCCGTAATACGTCTGGAACAAATCGAGCAGTTCCGTTGCTGGCCCGGGATGCCGGAACATACAGCGCGCGGGCTCACAGGTGATGTGCTCCGGCTCGATACCGGCCGCGGCGAAGCGGTCCTTTACGGTCGCCTCGACCCCCCAGGCGACTGGGCTGACGAACCCCTCTGGCGGCGGCGGCATATGGGCCGCGCTTATCTTAAGGATTTGGGCCACGAGGGTTGGATCGCCCGCAATCCAGTTGCCCATCGCGATGGTTCCGCCGGGCCGGGTCACCCGCACCATCTCACGCGCGACGTCGACTGGGCGGGGCGCGAACATGGCTCCGAACATGCTCACGACCATATCGAAGCGCTCATCCGCAATGCCATCGAGGTGCGAGGCGTCCCCCTCCGCAAAATCGATATTCGTCAGACCGGCCTGCGCCGCACGGGCACGTCCGGCGGCAACGAGATTGCTTGCGATGTCGATGCCAAGCACGTGCGCGCCGTTTTGGGCGGCGGGCAGGGCGGTGGTCCCGTCGCCGCATCCAAGGTCCAGCACCGCCATCCCGCGGCCGATGCCAAGGCTTTGGACGAAATCTCGCCCGCTTTCGCGCATCGTTACCGCGATTTGCGTGAAGTCGCCTTTCTCCCACAACGCTTTATTCGGATTCATGACCGCCTCCCAATCATCGCCTTACCGATACCATAGTGTGTTACTAGACCGTAACGGGAATCGTCGCGGTCTTGCTATATCGATGGGTAATCCGCGCGGACGACGACTGCCGCCCCCGTGCGCCGGTACACGCGCCGTCCGGTTGGTGTCGTCCGACACCGTGCCGATCCTTGAGCCAGCCCTCGCCCATGCCTAATGTAGCGAATGGAAGGAACCCTACGCGGCGTTGCCGTCATCGAGCAGGCATTGACCACCATGCCGCTCAGCCCCGGCGTGTACCGAATGCTCGATGACAAGGGCGACGCGCTTTATGTCGGTAAGGCCAAGAGCCTTAAAAAGCGCGTCTACAGCTACACCCAACTCGCCCGGCAGCCCGAGCGCCTGCGCCGCATGGTGCACGAAACAGTGTCGATGGAGATCGTGACCACGCACACGGAGGCCGAGGCCCTTCTGCTGGAAGCGAACCTCATCAAGCGGCTGAAACCCCGCTTCAACATCGTCTTGCGTGACGATAAATCGTATCCGTGGCTGATGCTGACGGAGGACCACCCGTTCCCGCAGATCACCAAGCACCGCGGCAGCCGCGCTAGAAAAGGCAGTTATTACGGTCCGTTCGCCAGCGTGTGGTCCGTCAATCAGACGGTGACCGCGATGCAGCGCGTATTCCTGCTGCGGTCGTGCCAGGACACGGTGTTTGCCAACCGCAGCCGCCCCTGCCTGCTGCACCAGATCAAGCGCTGCAGCGCCCCCTGTGTCGGTCGGGTCACGGAAGCCGAGTACGGACAGTTGGTCGATCAGGCCCGTGCGTTCCTGGGCGGCAAGGCCGGACACGTGCAACAGACGCTGGCCAAGGAGATGGAGCAGGCGGCCGAGGGCCTGGAGTTCGAGCGCGCCGCCGCCCTTCGCGATCGGATCCGCGGCCTGACGCATGTCCAAGGTACGGCCGTCATCAACCCGAACAGCATCGTGGACGCCGATATCGTCGCCGGGCATCAGATCGGCGGGCAGACGTGCGTGCAAGTCTTCTTCATCCGCGGCGGGCGCAATAACGGCAACCGCGCGTTTTTCCCGACCCATGCGCGCGACACCGATTTGGACGCGGTGCTGGCTGCGTTCCTGGCCCAATTCTATGACGACAAACCGCCGCCGCCAGCCGTGCTGCTGAACCACGACGTCCCCGAATCGGCGTTGGTGGAGGAGGCGCTGACGCTCAAGGCCGGCCGCCGCGTCACCCTGTCCGTTCCCGTCCGCGGCGAAAAGCGCGCGGTCGTCCTGCACGCCGAAACCAATGCGCGTGAGGCCCTGGAGCGCCGCCTGGCCGAAACCGCGGGCCAGGCCAAACTGCTGGAGGCCGTGTGTGGCACATTCGGTCTGGCCGGCGTGCCGGAGCGGATCGAGTGCTACGATAACTCGCATATCATGGGCACTGCGGCCTACGGTGTGATGGTCGTGGCCGGGCCGGAGGGATTTCAGAAGAATGCCTATCGCAAATACAGCATCCGCGGCCCGATCGCGCCCGGCGACGACTTCGCGATGATGCGCGAAGTGTTGGACCGTCGCTTCGGCCGCGCAATACGCGAACAGGCGGCTAGCGACGCTGGTGAGGGCGCGGCGCCCGCTATCCCCGACCTGCTGCTGATTGACGGCGGCGCCGGGCAGCTATCGGCCGTGCGCGGCATCATGACCGAGCTGGGGCTGCACCAAATCCCGGTTGTGGCGATTGCCAAGGGCCCGGACCGCGATGCCGGGCGCGAGTGGTTCCACATGGACGGCCGCGCCCCGTTCCAACTGCCGCCGCGTGACCCGGTACTCTACTACCTGCAGCGCGTGCGGGACGAGACGCACCGGTTCGCCATCACCACCCATCGCGCCGGCCGCAGTAAGGCGCTGATCAGCAGCGAACTGGACGACGTGCCCGGCATCGGCCCCGCCCGTAAACGCGCGTTGCTGAACCATTTCGGCTCCGCCCGCGGTGTTAAGGCGGCGGGGCTCGCGGACCTCGAGAACGCGCCGGGCATCAACCGGGAAACGGCGCGGCGGGTGTACGAACATTTCCACCCCGGCCACGTGCGGGCGGCGTCATGAACGCGCTGGACCTGGGCGGGCGCGTGGCGGTCGTGACCGGCGGCGCACGTGGCATTGGTGCCGCGATCGCGCAACGGCTGCAGGCGTCGGGCGCCAAGGTGTCCGTGTGGGACGCGGACGCGGACGCGCTGGCGGGGTTGGCCGGCGTGCACACCGTGGTGATGGATCAGACGGATCAGGCGTCGGTACAGGCGGCGGCGGACGCGACGGCGGCGACGCTGGGCACCGTGGACGTGCTGGTCAACAACGCGGGCATTACCGGTGGCAACGCGCCCACCTGGCAGCTCGACCCGGCCATCTGGCGGCGCGTGCTGGATGTGAACCTGACGGGCCCATTCCTGGTCTGCGCGGCGCTGGTGCCGGCCATGGTCGCCGCCGGCTACGGCCGCATCGTGAACATCGCAAGCGTGGCCGGCAAGGAGGGTAATCCCAACGCCGCCCATTACAGCGCCAGCAAGGCCGGCCTAATCGCGCTGACGAAATCGCTGGGTAAGGAGCTGGCGAGCACCGGCGTTCTGGTCAACTGCGTGACCCCGGCGGCCGCCCAGACGGAGCTGTTTGCACAGATGAGCGAGACGCAAATTGCCTACATGCTCGGCAAAATCCCGATGGGTCGGTTCGTGCAGGTGGACGAGATCGCGGCGCTCGTGGCCTGGCTATGCACGGCCGATTGTAGTTTCAGTACGGGGGCTGTGTTCGATATCAGCGGGGGTCGGGCGACGTACTGAACCGTCCACGGCGCGAGCGGAGTTACGGCTAACTCCGCCCGCTTACTCGGTTACCTCACTCCGCCGCGCGCGCCACAAACAGCCTGTCCAGCGCCTGACCCAGATCGGCCAGGATATCGTCGATATGCTCGATACCGATCGACAGCCGCACGTACCCGGGGCTGACGCCGGACGCCATCTGCTCCTCGGCCCCTAACTGCGAGTGGGTCGTGCTGGCCGGGTGGATCGCCAGCGTCCGCGCATCGCCGATATTGGCGACATGCAGCACAAGGTTGAGCCCGTCGATAAACGTGCGACCGGCCGCGGCCCCGCCGGCCAGCTCCATCCCCACCAGCCCGCCATAGCCGCCGCGCATAACCCGGTCGGCCCGCGCCCGTGCTTCGCCCGATTGCAGCCCCGGGTAGATGACCCGCGTTACCGCTGGATGGATTTCGAGGAACGTCGCCACGGTCTGTGCATTGCGGCAGTGACGTTCCATCCGCAGTGGCACTGTCTCAATCCCTTGCAGGATCAGGAACGCGTTGAACGGGCTGATCGCTGGGCCGAGGTCCCGTAGCATGCACACGCGGGCGCGCAGGATGTACGCGATCGGGCCACGCGGCTTGGCCGCCTCCCCCCACACGGCACCGTGGTAGCTGGGGTCGGGCGCATGCAGCAGCGGCTGCCGGTCCGGATGGGCG
>JANPPS010000261.1:0-8924 GCA_031428635.1 Rhodospirillales bacterium | reverse complement strand
CTTCCGGTGGCGATGGACGGGATGCGAGAGCCCTAACGCAATGGCTGAACTATTCGACCGCCTAAAATCGGCGGTATTCGCGTCGGCCCGTTTGCGCCGGGCAATCCGCAAGATGGAGCAGGGACGGCCGGACCGCGGCTTCCCCATGCTGTCGAGCCTGGCGCAGCGCGGCGTGGTCGAGGCGCAATTCCGCGTCGGCCGGGCCTACATCGACGGCGCGGGTGTGCCGGTCAGCCGGGCCACTGCGGCGATTTGGCTGGAAAAAGCGGCAACGGCCGGCCATCGTGAGGCGCAGGCAGTATTGGCCGCACTGTACCTCACCGGCCTGACCGGACCCGGTGACCCCGGGTTTTTTGCCGAAGCCGCATTCCTGGGCGCCGATTTCGACAAGGCGCTGACATGGGGCCAACGTGCGGCGGACGCGGGGGCGCCGGACGCGATGGCGCTGGTGGGCTATATTCTGACGTCGGGGCCTGAGGCGGGGCGCGATCTGGCCCTGGCCGATGAATGGTATGCCAAGGCGGCGGCCGGCGGATCGCCACAGGGCTCGCTTGGCCTAGCCCTGGCCCGCATGCGCGTAGCCGCCACCGATGAAGACCGGGTTGCGGCGGCGGCGGACATGGCGCACGCGGCCACGGCCGGTCTGCCGATGGCGCTGTTCCTGCTCGGTGAGATGACGGCGACGGGCGTAGGGGTTAAGCGGGATCCCGAGGCCGCGGCCATATTGTATCGGCAATCGGCGGAGCGCGGCGTCCGCTCCGGCCAGGCACGCTGGGGCTCCGCACTGCTCGAAGGCCGTGGCGTACCGCGCGATCCGGTCACGGGCGAAAGCTGGCTACGCCGCGCGGCCCTGGCTGGCGATGCGGAGGCGGCTGCCCTTATCGGCGACCTGTATGCCAAGGGCGGTGACCTGCCGCCGAACTATGCGGAGGCTGCGGCATGGTTTGCCCGTGCCGCAGAGCAGGGCCATCGTGCGGCGGCACGGGCGCTTGGCATGCTGCATTTGACGGGCGCCGGCATGGCCCGCGATCCGGATGGGGCCGCGCGGTGGTTCCGCATCGCGGCCGAGCGGGGCGACACGAACTCACAAACCGATCTGGCCAACCTGGCACTGGCCGGCATTGGCGCGCCGGAGGACCGGGTGCGCACCCGTGAGTGGTTCGAGGCCGCCGCCGCGCAGGGGGACCTCACCGCCGCTTTCAACTTCGGCGTTTGCCTGGCGGAGGGCGTGGGTGTCGACCGCGATGACGTCCGCGCTGCCCATTGGCTGCGCCGCGCCGCCGACGGGGTGGTGAACGCCCGCTATTGGTACGGCCGCATGCTCGCCGACGGCCGCGGCGTCCCCGCCAATCCGGCCGAGGGCCGCAGCTGGATCGCCCAGGCGGCCGAGGCTGGTATGGCGGACGCACAGGTCGTTCTGGCGGAGATGATGGTGAACGGCCGTGGCGGTCCACGCGACCAGGTCGCGGCGCAGGGCATGTTTCAGCGCGCCGCGGAGCAGGGCCATGCCGGTGCGATGTTCGCCCTCGGCGCGTTACTGGGCGGCGGCCACGATGTCCCGACCGACCGGCCGGCGGCGCAGCGCTGGTTTCAGGCCGCGGCCGACAAGGGCCACCACTACGCCAGCATGATGTTGGGCCGATATCTGTACCGCGGGCTGGCCGGTGAAACCGATCTGGTGCGGGCGCGCCGCTACCTCGAATTCGCACTGGCGGGCGGGCTGAAAGAGGTGGCGACCGACCTGGAACAACTGGCAGGACAGCCCGCCGCCGCGCAATGACGCCGCCCACCCCTGTGACGGAGGAGGAAGCGTGGATTGCGGAGGTTTCCGCCAGCTGGCAGGCCGCCCAAACCGCGCCCGACGCCGTTATACGCCGCCGCTGGCTGGCCCGCGCGCATCGGCTGGCACCCCGCGACGCGCTGATCCTGGCGGCGCTGGCGGGCGTCACAGTGCAGGACGGCGATGCAGCCGGGGCGGCGCTGCTGTTCGAACGACTGGCCGCGCAGCACCCCGGCCCTGCGACCGCCGGCCCTGCCTGGTCGGGCCTGGCCGCCTGCCGACATGCGCTAGGGCAGGCGCTGCTTGCCCGCGTTGCCCTGGCGCGGGCGCTGCAAATGAACGTACCTGTCCCGACGCTGGCCGACGCGATCGCCGGACCCGGCGGCTGGTGTGGCCTGTTGGTGACCGGGACGCTCGTCGCCTCCGGCCGCCCCGCCGTGACAATGGACGGTGTACCCATCCCGCTACGCTGGCGAAATGGCCGGGCGTCGCTTCCGGCTGGGTGGCGCGATGCGACGCTGATAACGTGCGCCGGGCCAGCCGGTCCCTTGGTGGGATCGCCACTGCCGACGGCGCTGACCCGGCTCGAAGCGTTCGCCGAGCGTACCGGTGCCGCCGTGACGGGCTGGGCCTGGTACCCGGCCGACCCCGCGTTCCCGGCCCGGCTTACGGTTGAGGCGGGCGGCACGCGTCGCATAATCACCCCGTCTTTGCCGCTGGAAGGCCAGACTGGCCTGTTCCGGCCTCGCGCATTCCGGATCGTGGCCGAGGGCCCGGTATCGATACGCGGCCCGGACGGCCGGCACGTCACCGGCAGTCCGGTTCTGATACTGGTGCCAATGCGGGCCACCCGGCGGCGTTCGGTTCCAGTCGCCCCGGTCGCGGTTGTGATCCCGGCCTATGGCGGCGTGGCCCATCTGACGGCCTGCCTCGAATCGGTGCTCGCGACCATGCCGGCTTCAGTACCGGTTCACGTGGTGGATGACGCGTCGCCGGGTCTGGCACTGGCCGAAGCGCTGGCCGGGTTTGGCAGTCGCATCGCCGTCACGCGGCTACCCAGCAATCTCGGGTTTCCCGGTGCCGCCAACGTCGGTATCCGCGCGGCAGCCGGCTATGACGTCGTATTGCTGAATAGCGACACGTTAGTGCCGCCGGGGTGGCTCGATCGGTTACGGCAGGCAGCATATGCGGCACCCGACATTGCCTCTGCCACCCCGCTATCCAACGATGCAACGATCCTGAGTGTGCCCAGCGCCACCGGTGCCAACCCCGTGCCAGACTTGGCGCAGACCGTGGCCTGGGACTGGCTGGCACAAGACTGCAATGGCCCGTCGACGGCCGACATCCCCACCGGAGTCGGCTTTTGCCAGTATTTGCGTCGCGATGCTCTGGACCAGGTCGGTCTGCTGCGAGAGGACGCGTTCGCCCAGGGCTATGGCGAGGAAAATGACTGGTGCTGGCGCGCCCGCCGGGTGGGCTGGCGGCACGTGGCGGCGCTGGGGGTGTTCGTCGGCCATGTGGGGGGACAGTCGTTTGGTGCGGCGCGTGCGTTTCTATTGCGCCGTAACCTGGCGGTGCTGAACGCTTTGCACCCGGGGTATGACGCCGCGATCGCCGCCTGGGTCCTGACCGATCCGCTGGGACCGGTCCGCCGCCGGATGGATGAGCGCCGGTGGAAAGACGGGCGCCGGGGGGTACAGGGGCGGCGAGCGGGCGCCGTTGTGCTGATCACCCACTCCGGTGGTGGCGGCGTGGACCGGGCGGTCGCGGCGCGATGCGATACGCTGCGGGCCGCCGGGCAGCGGCCGATTGTCCTGCGCCCTAACGCCCGTCCCGGCACACAACCCGGCACCCGCATCGACGACCCGCTATACCCTAACCTTTACTATACCCCGGCCGAACGCCCGGCCCTGGCCGCATTGCTGGCGGGGGACGCGGTGCAGCACGTCGAACTGCACCACCGCCGGGGCCACGACCCTGGCATCCTCGACCTTGCGACCCTGTTACGCGTGCCCGTCGACATCGTCGTCCATGATTACGCGGCCTTCTGCCAGCGCATCGCGCTCGTCGGTCCCACGCGGCGGTATTGTGGGGAACCGGACGTGGCCGGCTGCGCGGCGTGCGTCGCGGCCCAGGGTTCATTGCTGCAGGAGGCCATCACCATGCCCGCGCTGCTGCACCGTTCGACGCGCGATCTGGCGGCGGCGCGCCGGGTCATTGCCCCATCGCTGGACACGGCCCGGCGGATTGCGCGCCATTTCCCTGGCGTTACGGCAAACGTGCAGCCGTGGGACTCGACGCCTCCGCCAATAGCCCTGGCTCCGCCGGTAGCAAACCCGGCATCGTCAGGCACGCGCATCGCCGTCATCGGCGCGATCGGTACGGAAAAGGGCTACGATGTCCTGCTCGCCTGTGTCGCCGATGCGGCAGCCCGGCGTTTGGCGATCGAGTTCGTGGTCGTCGGCACGACCATCGATGACGCCGCCCTGATGGCCGCCGGACCCGCCTGGGTCACCGCGCGCTATGCGGAGGCGGATGGCGTGGCACTGATCAAGGAGCAGGGTGCCGCGCTCGCGTTCCTGCCGTCCATCTGGCCCGAGACGTGGTGCTACGCGCTGTCCACCGCGTGGGCTGCCGGGCTGGATGTCGCGGCGTTCGACCTGGGTGCGCCGGCCGAGCGCATTCGGCAGGCCGGCCGCGGGTGGCTGCTACCCTTGGGCCTGCCGGCGGCCGCAATCAACGACGCCCTGCTTGCAGCGAGCCGTGGGGCGCGGCATAGGACGGGCGACCAACGATAGGACGTACCGTATGCCCCAAGCCGCCAAGCAAGCTGTCACGGAGCTTTCGGTCACGGGCCGTTTGATGGCGCTGGATGCGGGTGCGTATTGCGTGTTCCATGCGCCGGGCACGGCATCGGCCGATACAACGTCGGGCCTACCCGGGGTTCTGATTTCCGTCCCGCCTGCGGCCAATGGCTATCCGGGGACGGTGCAGCTGGCCGGGTTCGCCGATGGCGGCTGGCTAGCCGGGTCTGACGACGCCGCATTGATCCGCATCGTGGGCGGCCCGGCGCAGGTGCTGGTTACGATCTATGAGATGCCGGGCGCGGGGCAGAAGGCGCCGCAGCTGCAAGTCATCCGCCTGTCACCGGACGTACCGGTGCCCGCGCCTGCACCGATACCGGCCGTGGCTGCGACACCCGAGATCTCCGCCCATGTTTACGGTCAGGGAGACGTGGCCGGCCGGATCGGTGCCTGGGTCGGGGACCGTGGCAGCCAGCGCTGGATCGAGGGCTTCGGCCTGGCACCGCAGAACGGGATCACGCCGGGTGACGTCGAGTACCAGGCCGTGCTCGGCCGTGACTGGATGTCCCCATGGAGCGAGGGGGGCCAGTTCTGCGGCAGCCGTGGCATGTCGTTGCCGCTGCTGGGCCTGCGCGTTCGGCTACGCGGTGCAGCGGCGAATACCCTGACAGTGCAGGTTCAAGGCACCTTCGTGGATGGGACGGAAGCCGGGCCGGTGGGCGATGGCGACCTGCTGCAAGCGCCCAGCATGGCCGCGCTGGAGGCGTTCCGGATCGAGATCCTGCCCCGCCCCGCCGCTGTACAGCCCGTAATACGCACCGCCGCCCGCCCCGCTGTGCGCCCCGTCGCACGCACCACCGAATCGGCAAAACCCGTCGCGCCCGCGAAGCGCAAGCAGGCGCCCAAGACGCCGGTGCCAGAACGCAAGCTGAAGCCCAAGTCTGTCGCCGCACCGGAAACGCCAGCCCCCACGAAAGCCGACGCCACGCCCAAGAAGATCGTCCCCAAGCGCACCCCCGCCACGACCCGCCGCCGCTGACCCCGGCCGCGCATGCGGTTCCTGTTTGTTCATCAGAATTTCCCGGCCCAGTACCTTCATCTGCTCCGCCACCTGACCCAGGCCGGCGGCCACGAGCTGGTGTTCATTACCGAGGATAATCCCAACGTCCTGCCGGGCGTGCGTAAAGTGACGTATCCGGGCCCCGGCCCGCTGCGCCCCGACACGTTCGCCGACGTGCAGGAGTTCGAGCATGCGGCAATACGCGCGCAGCTGGTCGCGCAGACGGCGGCATCCTTGAAGAGCCTAGGCTACACGCCCGACATCGTCATCGGCCACCATGGCTGGGGTGAGCTGCTGAATATTCAGGACGTCTACCCCGGCGTGCCGGTGCTGGGGTACTGCGAATTCTATTACCGAACTGACTCGGGCGACGTGAATTTCGATCCTGAGTTTCCGACCCCCGCCGCCCTGCTATCGCGCGTGCGGGCAAAAAACGCGGTCAACCTGATCGCGCTAAACAACCCGGGCCATGGTCAAACGCCCACCCGCTTCCAGCACGAAACCTACCCGGTCTGGGCCCAGCCCCGCATCACCCGCCTGGCGGAGGGTGTGCACCTGGACGTCTGCCAGCCCGATCCCGCCGCTTGCACGCGTCCGTTCTCGATCGGGGACATGACCGTGGCGCCGGGCGACCGCCTGATCACCTACGTCGCCCGCGACCTGGAGCCGTATCGCGGGTTTCACACCATGATGCGCGCCGTACCCCGCCTATTGGCCCGGCCCGACGTCAAGATCGTCATGGTGGGCGGCGATGGCGTAAGCTATGGCGCGCGCCTCGCGGATCGGACGTGGCGGGAGCATTTGCTTCTCGAAACCGGTCCGCTCGACCCGGCGCGCGTCGCGTTTCCGGGGCGGGTACCGTATGACCAGTTCGTGCGATTACTGCAACGGTCGGACACGCACGTGTACCTCACGTACCCATTCGTCGCGTCTTGGTCGCTGCGGGAGGCTTTGGCTTGCGGTTGCGCGATCGTGGCGTCCGACACGGCACCGGTGCATGAGTTCGTGGCCGACGGCGTGACCGGGCTGCTGACCCCGTGCTTAGACCCGGCCGCCCTGGCCGATTGCGTGCTGATGCTTCTGGATAAACCGTCGATGACCAGTACGCTGCGGCATGGCGCCCGCGCGTTTGCGGAGCGGGAGCTACGCATGGCGGACCACTTGGCCGGGTTTGAGGCGCTGATCAGTTCTTTGGTCTGATCATCCACGGTGGTGCCGGCAGGCCCTTGCTGCGTAGGAATTCGGGGTTGAACAGCTTGCTTTGATAGCGTGCGGCGCCGTCACACAGGATGGTGACGATCGTGTGGCCGGGGCCCATCATCCGCGCCACCGCGATTGCCGCCGCGACGTTCAGCCCCGCCGAACCGCCGATCGATATTCCCTCGTGGATCGTCAGGTCGAATACTTGTTCTAGTGCCAGTGCGTCATTGATGCGTACCGCGTCGTCGATCACGACGTTTTCGAGATTTGCCGGCACCCGCGACTGGCCGATCCCCTCCGTGATCGACGAGCCGCTGATCGACAGGTCGCCGGTTTTGACCCAGCCATACAGGCCGCTGCCGTCTGGGTCGGCCAGTACGATTCGGGTCTCGGGCCGCGCCGCCTTAAGCGCTAGCGATACGCCGGCCAGCGTTCCGCCCGTGCCGCACGCGCAGGTGAACGCGTCGATCCGACCGCCCGTTTGCGCCAGGATCTCGGCGCCTGTGGTGATGCGATGGAACTCGCGGTTGGCCAGGTTATCGAATTGGTCGGCCCATACAGCCCCCAGCTCCGCGGCTAGGCGCTGGCTGCGATGGACGTAATTGTCCGGATCGCGAAACGGCTTGGCGGGCACCAGGCGTAGGTCGGCGCCGATCATGCGCAGCGTGTCGATTTTCTCCTGGCTTTGCGTATCGGGCATCACGATCACGGTGCGATAGCCGCGGGCGTTGGCGACGAGCGTAAGGCCGATGCCGGTATTGCCGGCCGTTCCTTCGACGATTACGCCGCCCGGCGCCAGCACGCCCCGGCGTTCTGCATCGAGGATGATACCCAGCCCCGCCCGGTCCTTGACCGAGCCACCGGGGTTCATGAACTCGGCCTTACCTAAGATTTCGCAGCCCGTGGCGGCGCTGGCGCGTTGCAGGCGGATCAGCGGCGTGTGGCCGATAGCACCAACCAGGCCGTCCTGGATTGTGGTCTCACTCACGGTGGGGCACCTTTCGCAGCAATAAGGAGAGTAGACATGGTGGAAAACGCGGCCCCAGACCAGGTGTACCGGGCATTGATGGCCGATCCGCGCGCGCGGCTGGTGGACGTACGGACGGATGCGGAGTGGACGTATGTCGGCCTGCCGGACCTGTCGGCCACGGGGCGGGACCCTGTGCTTATCCCGTGGCAGTTCTTTCCCACAGGCCAGGTGAACGCGGGATTCATGGACCAGTTGCACGGTGCCGGGCTGGCGGCCGACGCGCCGGTGTACTTTCTATGCCGCAGCGGGGTCCGCAGCATGGCAGCGGCGGCGCTGGCGGGGCAGCACGGGTTCAGCCACGCCTACAACATCGCCGATGGGTTCGAGGGTCCGGTCGACGCGGACGGGCACCGGGGCGTCGTGGCGGGGTGGAAGGCGGCCGGGCTGCCGTGGGGCCAGCGGTAGTAGTCTGGGCGCCGTCTAGCTTCGTTTAAAGATCATGGATACCGGCCTAACCGGATCGCAGGTCCGCGAACGCATCGCGCGTGGCCAGGTAAACCGGGTCAGCGAACACACAAGCCGCAGCATTGGCAGCATCTTACGCGCGAATTTTCTGACCCGGTTCAATGCGGTTCTGGGCGCCCTGCTTGTGACGATACTTGCGGTTGGATCGGTCAAGGATGCCCTGTTCGGCGGCGTGCTGGTTACCAACACCCTTATTGGCGTCGCCCAGGAATTGCGCGCCAAGCGGGCGCTTGACTGGTTAGTCATACTCAACGCGCCCTCTGCCCGGGTTGTGCGCGAGGGCCAGGTTCAGGACGTGCCGATTGCCGCCGTGGTGCTGGACGACGTTGTGGAATTGCGGCCCGGCGACCAGGTTATTGCCGACGGAATAGTGCTCGTAGGCGCCGAGCTGGAACTGGACGAGGCCCTTGTCAGTGGTGAGGCGGTGCCGGTGGTCAAAGCGCCAGGCGACCGCGTGCTATCGGGCAGCTTCGTCGTGGCCGGCAGCGGGCGGTTCCGGGCGGATAGCGTGGGAGCCGCCGCCTACGCGCAGCAGCTTGCCAGTGCCGCCCGACAGTTCAAGCCGGCGCTGTCGGAACTACGGAC
>JANPPS010000260.1:0-2302 GCA_031428635.1 Rhodospirillales bacterium | reverse complement strand
TGGGAGTACCCGTCACCGGCGCCGTTATACCCGAATTCCGAACCCGTGATCGTGACGGTGACATCTGGATTGGAGTTCGTCAGGATTCCTTCCTAGTTAGTAGTAAATATACTGCTACGAACAGTCAGGTTGCCTGCGTTGCTGCAGATACCCGCGCCGTTATTGTCGGGCACGGCGGAACCGCTAAAGCTAAACCCGTCCACCACCGTATCGGCGTAGGTGTCGAGGATCGCCTTGCCATTGGGCGGCGACACGGTCGCGACCAGCGACACCGGTCCACCCACCGCCTGCAGGGTGATACGCGTGGCAACGTGCGCGAAACCGTTGACGTAGGTCCCGGCCTGAACCTGAACAATATCGCCGTCCTACGCGGCGCCGGCGGCGGCGATAGTGGTGTAATTTTGGCCGGAGCCTACGATTGGTGTCGCCATGTGATCTGATCCTCTGCCCACGCAGTCGTTGGAATTTCCTGGGTCCGGTCGCGCTCGCTGCGACAAGTCCTGAAATACGCGACAGAAGTTAACAACCGATCGACAGCAACCGCCGGGCCTGCACTCGCGTACTAAGAAGCATGCGCGCAAACGTAACGTGGCTGCTGGCCGGCCTGCTCTCCGCCTGCTCCCCCGCCGGACTACTCAACGCCACGGTGCCGAGTAATGCCGTGGTTCAACGAGACATCCCGTATGGCGCCGGGCCACGCCGGACGTTGGACGTGTACCAGCCGGCTAAGGCAGGCGCGTTCACGCCGATGGTCGTGTTCTTATATGGCGGCAGCTGGACCAGCGGGTCGAAGTCAATGTACCCGTTCGTGGCCGAGCCCCTGGCCGGGCGCGGTGCCGTGGTCGTGGTACCCGATTACCGGCTCTTTCCGGAGGTAACCTACCCCGATTTCCTGCGTGATAACGCAGCCGCGGTGGCGTGGGCCGTGCAACACGCGCCGGAGTACGGGGCAACGGGCGGCGTGTTCATCGTGGGGCACTCGGCCGGCGCCTACGATGCCGCGATGCTAGCGCTGGACCTGGAGTGGCTACGAGAAGCCGGGGTCGATCGCCGGCAGTTGGCGGGCGTGATCGGTATTGCGACCCCGGCCGATTTCCTACCGTCGCGCGATCCGGACGTCATCCCCGTGTTCGGTCCGGCGAATACGCCAGCTAACCAACCGCTGGCATTTGCCGACGGTACCAATCCGCCCCTGCTACTGCTGCATGGCGACAACGATACGACGGTACGGCCGCGCAACACGATCACGCTGGCCGCGGCGATCCGGCGTCGGGGCGGGCCAGTGGAAACGCGGTTTTACCCCGGCGTCGCCCATATCGGCATCATCACCGCCTTCGCGCCACTATTTCAGCGCAACGCGCCGGTGCTAAACGACGTATGGTCGTTTATTCAGGCGCACCGTCAGGCCCCGGCGACAAACAGCCCGACGACGCAGGCAACGCCGCCAAACCAAACGATGGACCGCAGCGTCGCCCAGTCCGCGATGTAGGCGACGGTATACGCCAACCGAAACAGGATGAACGAACCCGCCAGCGCGTCGACCCTGCCCGGCGGCACATGCGTCAGAGTGGCGGTTAATACTGCGGCCGCGAACAATGGAAACGCCTCGAAATGGTTGCGGTGCGCCCAATCGGCCCGCTGCCGCCAACCCGTCAACGTGTTGACCCAATCACGCGGCGCACGGTTGTCGAACCCGCCCGTTTTGGCCAGGCCGGTCGTAGCCCACGGCAGGACGCCCGCAACCAAGATCATCCAGAGGGCAAGAGTCATCATCGTCCCTCAAAAACTGGGGCACGGCGGGCGTGGAACGCGGCCAGTCCCTCGGTGTAGTCCGCACTGGCCAGGGCTGTCGCCCGCGACGCGTCAATCTGGGCCTGTACCACGGCGGGTAGTGCAGCGGCGCTAGCCAGGGCGCGCAAATGCTGCTTGGCACTCTGTACCGCAAGGGGCGCCAAGCCCGCGATTTGCTGAGCGAGGGCGAGCGTGAACGAGGCCAATGCACCGGGCTCGATCAGATGGTTGATCAGCCCGTGGCGATGCGCCCGCTCCGCCCCGATCGGCTGGGCGGTGGTGAACATCTCCATCGCAAGCCCAAGGCCAGCCCGGGCAAGCACATGGCGCAGGCCATCCGTATCATATGGCAGGCCGATGCGCGCAGGGGTGAACGCCAGCGTGCAGGTCGGGTCCGCAACCAGTAGGTCGCAGCGCAGGGCCAAGTCCGTACCGCCGCCCCAGCAACTGCCATGGACGGACGCGATGACGGGCGCCGGACAGTCACGGACGGCATGGAACAGCTGCATCA
>JANPPS010000259.1:0-10532 GCA_031428635.1 Rhodospirillales bacterium | reverse complement strand
CCGGGACGAATAGACGTGCTGCGCGGCATCATGACCGTGGGCGGCTGGACCATGGTCAGCCGGACGCTCGGCTTCGGCCGCGACATGCTGATCGGCTATTTGGTCGGCGCCGGACCCGTGGCGGACGCGTTTTTCGTGGCGTTGCGCGTCCCCAACCTGTTCCGCCGCTTGTTTGGGGAGGGCGCGTTCAACGCCGCGTTCGTCCCCGAGTTCAGCGGCATCCTGGCCACCGAAGGCACCGCGCCCGCCCGCCAGTTCGCGCAGGAGACGATCGCCGTCATGGCGTTCTGGCTACTCGGCCTCACGATCGTGGGCGAAATCTTCATGCCGCAGATCATGGGCGTGATCGCGTCGGGCTTTTCGGACGAACCCGGCAAGCTTGAGCTGACGATCACGCTCGCCCGGATCATGTTTCCATACGTAATCCTGATCTGCCTGACGGCACTGCTGTCGGGGGTGCTGAACGGTCTCGATCGGTTCGCGGCGGCGGCGGCGGCGCCGGTGGTGTTCAATACGGTGTCGATCGCGGCGATGCTGGCGCTCACGCCATTTGTGCCGACGGTGGGGCACGCGCTGGCCTGGGGGGTGACCGGATCGGGCGTGCTGCAGCTGGCGTTGCTGGTGTGGTCCGTCACGCGTGCCGGTATGCCGATGCGCATTCCCCGGCCCCGGATGACGCCGCGGATGCGCCACTTGCTACGCCGTATGGGGCCGGGGTTGCTGGGCGCCGGGGTCACGCAGCTGAACCTTACGGTCGACATCCTGATCCAGTCATGGCTGCCACCGGGTTCCGCGAGCGTGCTGTATTATGCAGACCGGGTAAACCAACTGCCGTTAGGCGTAATCGGCACCGCCGTCGGCACCGCGCTACTGCCGCTGCTATCGCGCCAGGCCCGGTCCGGCGACGCCGCGGCCGCCCGCGAGACGCTTTCCCGCGCGATCGAGATCACGATGGCCGTCACCATCCCGGCCGCGCTGGCGCTGGGTGTGGTGGGCCAGCCCATCATGGCTGTCCTGTTCGGACGTGGCGCGTTCGATGCGCACGCGGCGCTGCTAAGTTCGCAGTCGCTGGCCGCCTTTGCCCTCGGCCTGCCGGCGTTCGTGCTGCTGAAGGTGCTGGTGCCGGCGTTCTTCGCCCATGGCGATACCAGCACGCCGGTGCGGGTGGGGCTGGTGGCGATCGGACTCAATCTGACGCTGAACGTGCTGTTCATGGTGCCGCTACAGCATATGGGCCCGGCGCTGGCGACCAGCCTGTCGGCGATTATGAACACGATCGTGCTGGGCGTAATCCTGTCGCGGCGCGGGCGTCTGTCATTCGATGCGCAGCTGCGGCGCCGGGTACCGCGTATGGCGTTGGCGGCACTGGCGATGGCGGGCGCGCTGGTGTGGGCAGACCGGCCGTTATTTGCGCTGATGGGCGGCGGGGTGGGGCGCTTTGCGGCGCTGGCGATGCTGGTGGGGGGTGGATTGGTGGTGTACGCGGCGGTGGCGCAGGCGGTGGGGGCGGTCGATGCGCGGGGCGTGTTACGGCTGGTGCGGCGGCGGTAGGCGTTGGCCTGTGCCGGGCGGGCCGCTATGATCTGGCCATGTACCGAATATTTCTCATTGCCATGCTGGCCTGGTTACCGCTGGCCGTGCATGCACAAGAAACCGTCATGGCCGCCACCAGCCTCACGGACGCCATGAGGGAACTCGCCCCCGCCTGGGCCGCAAAGGGCAACGCCCTGCCCCGCTTCTCGTTCGGCGCATCCTCCGCCCTCGCCCGCCAGATCGAGCAGGGTGCGCCCGCCGACATCTTCGCCTCGGCAGACGAACCCTGGGCCGACTACCTGCAGGCACGCAACCTGATCGTCGCCGGCACCCGCAGCAGCCCGCTCGGCAACACGCTCGTGCTGATCGCCCCGGTGGATCAGCCCGGCACCATCGGCCCCGGCCCGATCACGATCGGCCCCGGCGTCGACCTGCTCACCCGCCTCGGTCCCCAGGGCCGCATCGCAACCGGCGACCCGGCCGGCGTGCCCGTCGGTAAGTATGCGCAGGCGGCGTTGGAACATCTCGGCATCTGGGCCGCCATCGCCCCCCGCCTCGCGCGGACCGACACCGTTCGCGCCGCCCTTTTGCTGGTCGAACGGGGTGAGGCACCGCTTGGCATCGTCTACGCCACCGATGCCGCCGCATCGAAGGGCGTGCGCGTCGTCGGCACCTTCCCCGAAGACAGCCATCCCCCCATCACCTACCCCTTTGCCCTGACCAAGCATGGCGACACGCCGCAGGGCCGGGCGCTACTGGCGTTCCTGACCGGACCAGAGGCAGCGCCCGTGTACCGCAGGCTGGGCTTTATAGTTCGCGATTGATGGGCCCCGATTGATAGGCCGCAATTGATGGGCCGCAATTGACCACTTTCTCGCCGCAGGAGTGGGAGGCGATCCGGCTCAGCCTGTCCGTCGCCGGGCGCAGCGTCCTGTTCGGGCTGCCGGTTGCAGTAGCGATGGCTTATCTGCTGTCGCGCCGCCGCTTCCTGGGCCGGCCGCTGCTGGACGCGATCGTGCACCTGCCGCTAGTCATGCCGCCCGTCGTCGTCGGCTGGGGCCTGCTGCTGCTATTCGGCGTCCGGGGACCGCTGGGCTCGCTGTTGAACGACTGGTTCGGCGTGCGCCTGGTCTTCACCAGCGCCGGCGCGGCTCTGGCCACGGCGGTAATGGCTTTCCCGTTGATGGTCCGCGCCATCCGCCTGTCGCTGGAAGCTGTGGACCCCGGGCTCGAACAAGCGGCGCAAACGCTGGGCGCCGGGGCGCTCGACCGCTTTTGCACCGTCACCCTGCCGCTGATGGCACCCGGTATCCTGTCCGGCGTCGTAATCGCATTCGCCGCCGGCCTGGGTGAGTTCGGCGCCGTCATCACGTTCGCGTCCAATATCGAGGGTCAGACCCAGACCTTGCCGCTGGCGATCTATGCCGCAACACAGGTGCCGGGCGGTGAGGCGACGGCGGCCAAGTTATCGGCCGTATCGTTCGTGCTGGCGATCGGTGGCCTGTTGCTGGCGGAGTTGATCGCGCGGCGGATGCATCGGCTGCTGGGCCAATGATGGAGTTCCAAGCTCGGCACACCTTCGCCGGCTTCACGCTCGACGCTGCATTCTCGGCACAAGCGGGCGTCACGGCGCTTTTCGGACCGTCGGGCTCGGGCAAGAGTACCATCCTGTCGATCGTCGCCGGGCTGCTACAGCCCGATGCTGGGCGGGTGGCTATGGATGGCGTCACGCTGCTCGATACGGCCAACGGGCTCGATATCCGGGCGGAGCGGCGGCGCTGCGGCGTCGTGTTTCAGGACGCAAAGCTGCTGCCGCATTTATCGGTCGCGGCCAACCTACGCTACGGCCTGCGCCGCGCGGCCCGGGATGCGCCCGGCCCGGCGATGGAGGAGGTCGTGGCCCTACTTGGCCTAGCCCCGCTGCTGACCAGGCGTCCGCGCACCCTGTCGGGCGGTGAGCGCCAACGGGTCGCCCTCGGCCGCGCCTTGCTGTCGCGCCCCCGGATACTGCTGATGGACGAACCGCTGGCCGCGCTCGATGCCCCGCGCCGCGCGGAAATACTGCCGTTTCTGGAGCGTCTGCGCGACGCGGCCGGACTGCCGATCCTGTATGTCACGCATGCGCTGGATGAGGTCGACCGGCTCGCGGACACGCTGGTGCTGATGGAGGGCGGCCGGGTGGTGGCGGCAGGCCCGGTGGGTGAGCTGGCTGCGCGGACGGACATTGCGCTGCTGGCGGGACGCCGCGATTCAGGCGCCGTATTGGATTGCTTCATCGACGACCATGACGCCGTCCGCGGTCTTACCCGGCTCGCGTTCGACGGCGGCGCGCTGCTGGTTCCGCTGCGGCCAGAACCGGCGGGCACGCGGCTGCGGCTACGGCTGCGTGCGCGCGATGTGGCGGTGGCAACGGTGGTGCCCGTGGGCGTCAGCATTCATAACGTGCTCGCGGCTACCGTCACTGCCATCAGCCCCGCCGGTCCGCATGAGGCGTTCGTGGCGCTGGCGGTCGGACCGTCGATCGTGATCGCCCGGCTGACCTGCGACGCCCTGACCCGGCTCGGCATTACGCCGGGGCAAGATCTGTTCGCGCTGGTTAAATCAACCGCGTTCGACCATGGCTAGTTCGCTCCGACAGGCAGGTTTAGCCCCAGACGAGACTGTCCGACTTGCGACGAGGCCCGCCGTAAATGGCGAGCCTACCCCGTTGACCCACGATCAGGTCGGATCCGGGCGGACGCGGGAGAAAGCTTTAGCGAATTGGCAAATGGCGGGGGCCTTGGCTAGCAAAGACTAGGCTAAAAAGCGGAAAGGTGGCATGGGGACAGGCCGTTGGGCGAACCGGTCACATGCTGTTCAACTCCTACGTGTTCTTATTCGCTTTCCTACCGGTGTCCGTGGCCGGTTTTTTCGCTTGCGCCGCTCTAAAGCTACGCTTTGCAGCTATCTGGCTGGCCGTGTGCTCAATCGTATTCTACAGCTGGTGGAATTGGCGACTGACGACCGTGCTATTTGCGTCGATTATCATCAATTACATTTTTGGCCGGGATATTGTTACGAAGTCTATATTAGGTCACCGGGCATCGGCACGTAAGTCTCTATGGATTATCGTCGCTGCAAACCTTCTAGCTCTTGGCTACTATAAGTATGCCAACTTCTTTGTCACTACAGTTTACGGGCTCGCCGACGCGGCGTTTACATGGGATCAGGTGGTGCTTCCAATTGGCATCTCCTTTTTCACCTTCACCCAGATCGCTTTTCAAGTGGACGCTTATCAGGGCAAGGTCACGGATACGGATCCGGTACGTTACGTCCTATTCGTAACCTACTTTCCACACCTCATCGCTGGGCCGATCCTGCATCATGCGGAGATGATGCCACAGTTTCGCCGGCCACAAACCTATCGTCTCTCTCTCGAAGCTGTGTCGGTAGGCGTGACTGTCTTTATGCTTGGACTATTTAAAAAACTGCTGATCGCAGACTCCATTGGAGGCTATGCCGACTCGGTTTTCACGGCCGCTACACTTCATGGCCTTACTACTCCCACAGCCTGGCGCGGCGTCTTGGCATATACTTTGCAAATCTACTTCGACTTTTCGGCCTATTGCGACATGGCCATCGGCGTGTCGTGCATGTTTAACATCCGGCTTCCGGCTAACTTCGAATCACCGTACAAATCGCGCTCAATCAAGGAGTTCTGGCGGCGCTGGCACATGACACTGTCCCGCTTTCTGCGTGACTACCTCTACATTCCGCTGGGCGGTAACCGTTTTGGCCCCGCCCGCAGATATTCCAACCTGTGCGTTACAATGGTCTTGGGCGGTCTGTGGCATGGTGCAGGATGGACCTACATTATTTGGGGCGCACTCCACGGCATCTACCTTTGCGTGAACCATGGATGGGACGCGATGGCTGCCCGGTTTGGCCCCATGCCTCAACGCTGGCGTGGCTTGAGTTCCGTCTTGGCCTGGAGTGTCACGTTTGTCGCCGTGATGGCCGCTTGGGTGTTTTTTCGCGCGCCCAACGTGGCTACGGCCCTGACGGTGCTGGCTGCCATGATCGGTGTCCAAGAGGATGCCGGACCGACGTTTGGGCTAATCGCCGTGCAGGGCATCAAGCCATTGCTGGTCTGGTTGGGCGGCGATATTGAACAAGTCGCTTGGCTTATCGCTGGCCTGGCGGTCGTATTGTTTCTGCCCAATATTCGTCAGTTAATGGACCGGCACGAGCTCGTTCTACCAGGCAATACGCCCGCCGCAGCAACGTCGCCTCATATCCTGGGGTGGCTACGCTGGACGCCAAGCCTGGGCTGGGCCATGGCTACCATAGCACTGTTCCTGGTGTCGCTCGCGTATGTGGGCCGTGTAAGCCCGTTTCTGTACTTCCAGTTCTGACGGACTAGCGGGAGATGCGTCCGGTGGGTGTCAACGTGCTGCGCCGCTTGCCCGGGGAATGAACCGGGCCTATCGCCGCTACGCCCTGCTCGTGCTCATACCGATTGCGGCCGTGATCATTTTGACCATTGTCATGGCCGTTTGGATTGAGCCCGCGTCCAACGATCTGACACGGTTGGGCGGCTATTCTGAGCGCGACTTTGGCTGGAACAACCCGCAACTAGCATTTCGGCCGCCACTCGTGCCGATCGCCGTGCCGACTAAGCCGTACGAGGTAGTCGTGATCGGAGATTCCTTTTCGTCGCTACGGTTCATCGCGCCGAACGCTCCCCGTGTGGACGATGGCTTCTGGACGGACGTGTTCGCGCAGCGGACGGGAATAATTACCGGGGCGTTCCATCGTGATGACGTACCGGTACCGGCCTATGTCGCGTCCGAGGTGTTCAAGGCAACGCCGCCCCGTCTGCTAATCTACGAGATCGTGGAGCGTGCTCTGGCCGATTTATCCACGGCCGGCGCGCGGTGTCCGGCAGGGCAAGATGTGCCAGGGCCGGTGTTTGAGCTACGCCCGGCACCAATGAACCGCTTTCCCCTCGCGCATTTCCGTAAGCGGTCGGTAACGATCGAAGCCGCGCAAATAGCAACTGCAATCGATGGTGTGATCAAGCAGTTCACACGCTCGTTGACTGGCCGGGATGAGACGAGTGTTCTCCGATTGCCGCTGTCCGAAAGTGGCCTTTTCTCTAATCTAGTATCGGATAGGCTGTTGATTTACAGAGGAGACCTGCGCAAGGCCAGCATCGGCCCGGCGCAGGAGGCTGGCCTTGCGTGCTACTTGCGCGATCTGCAATCGCAGGTGGAGGCAAACGGCCGCACTGCGTTCCTGCTCATGGTCGTCCCCGACAAGTCCTCGATCTACGCCGCCTATGCGCCGGTGCCTCTCATGCCCAACATGGCCGAGCGTCTATCCCGCGACCCGGGCCTGCATACCATAAGGCTAGACGTCGCATTGCGAGGGGCCGTGGCGCAAGGGAGGCAAGATGTCTACTTACCGGACGACACGCATTGGGGCTGGGCCGGCATGGAGACCGTGGCGGACGCGCTCGTGAAGCACTTTTTGCATGATCCCAGCTAGTTCGCCCCAAAACGCCAGCAGGGCGCGCGGACCGGGCGCGAAGGCCTTACCGAATTGCGCGCAGCACAGACCGCTTCTCACCAGCCAAACTGCGGTAGATGCCTAAATAATCCTCCGCCATGCGCTTGGCCGTGAACCGCGCATCAAACCGGCTGCGGATGATCGTGCGGGACAACTCGCCGAGGTGTCGGACGGCGGCCACAGCGCCCAGCTCGTCGTCGACGATGAACCCGCTCACGCCCTGCTCCACGATCTCCGGCACGCTGCCATGGTTGAACGCAATCACCGGCGTGCCGCAGGCCATCGCCTCGATCATCACGAGGCCGAACGGCTCCGGCCAGTCGATCGGCATCAGCAGACCGATCGCGCCCGACAGGAAGGCAGGCTTCTGCGCATCGGTGATCTCACCGATCATCTCGACCCCGCCGCCGGCCAGCAA
Source organism: Rhodospirillales bacterium (assembly GCA_031428635.1). Classification (GTDB taxonomy): domain Bacteria; phylum Pseudomonadota; class Alphaproteobacteria; order Acetobacterales; family Acetobacteraceae; genus JANPPS01. Next base: position 3,031 of record JANPPS010000259.1, on the reverse strand, counting down.
CGGACGGATGACAGTGTCGAAATAGACTTGGTCGACTCTGTCTACCTTGGCCGCGATCTTCAGTGGAATACCGGCCGCGCGGGCAATGCGAATGGCTCGGTCCGGCCCCTTTTCCGGCGCGATCCGGCCCAGGAACGCGAGGTACTCCTGTTTCACCGGCAGGGGCGTCAGCAGGTTGGCCGGCAGGCCATGATGCACGGTGGCGACGTACCGGGCCTGCGGCAGCGGCAGGCGCTGGTTGTCGCTGATCGACACCACGGGGGCGTTCGGGAACGCATCGAACACCGGCTGCAGCTCCGCCAAATCCAGCCGCCCATGCATCGTGGTCACGAACGGCGTGCGCTGACGACCAAACAGGCTAAACGGCCAGTAGTCCATGTGGAAATGCAGCACGTCGAAGTCGTCGGCCCGGCGGCGCGCGGCCTCCATCAACAGCATGTGCGGCGCGATCGGGTCGCGGATCGCCGGGTCCAGGCGCAGCGCCCGCGGCCATATCGGTTCCAGCTTCGCCGACGTCACGCTATCGCCGCTCGCGAACAGGGTGACGTCATGGCCCTGCGCCACCAACTCCTCGGTCAGGAACGAAACCACGCGTTCCGTCCCGCCATATAGCGTGGGGGGCACAGCTTCATGCAGCGGTGCGATTTGGGCGATGCGCATGGCGGCCTCCGTTGAATGCACCCCGTTCAGCACCCGAAATCTGGCAAAGATATGTCGGTATCCGAACCGTTGTGCCCGTTAGCTACCGCGGTAGGCCGGGTAGGACCCGCCGGCGAGGAGCATGGGGACCCGAAAATGTTACCCCGAGTCGGCCACGGCGGAGCGGAGGACGACGACCGGCAGGAAGTTGCAGTCGGGCGTGGCCATTCCGCTTGCGGTAAAATAGGCCGCTGTATCGAGCCGCCATTCGTAGCTGCCGGCCGCCAAGCCGCCGCCGGTTTACTGCGACGACACACGGCCACCATCGTCGGTCACGAAGCGGGCCACGCAGCGCGCGTCCGTATCAGCCGTCGACTCCATCGTCGTACCCGACAGCAGCGTGCGGGGGGACAGCATCGGATGACCCCGAAGGAACGCGAGTTGCTCTGCCTCTGTCGTCCGATGCAGCCGCGCCACAACGGCCGCGTGCAGCACTGTGAGGCTCGCGAACAGCGCATGGCCGCCGGCCCGTCCGTCACCCACGTCGCGTTCTCGAACACAGGAGCGATCACGGCCGCGAATTCCGGTGCTGGCATCGCTTGAATCGCGGCCAACGTCGTATGCTAGGCATCATACATCTGCCGTTTCACGATGCGCTAGAAATCGGTACCACGCACCGTTATCAAGCAGCACGATTTCGGGCTGGGCCATGGTGCCACTCGCCGAGGCCGTCCGGTTATTCGATTAAAACTCGGCCGCAGTTTACACGGCACACGGTGGAGTGGCTTTACAACCCGGGCACTGCAAGGATCACCCCATGCCAGAGTATGACCTGATCATCCGTGGTGGCACGGTCGTCACCGAAGCCGACCAGTTCGCCGCCGACATCGGCATCCGGGGCGGACAGATCGAGGCGCTGGGCCGATCGCTGACTGGCGGCCCGGTCCTCGATGCGTCTGGCCTGCTGGTGATGCCCGGCGGCGTCGACAGCCACTGCCATATCGAACAGCTGCAGCGTGGCGGCGGCGCGGATGAGGAGACGTTCGTGACCGGCAGCACGGCCGCATTGGCCGGGGGCACCACGAGCGTCGTCACGTTCTCCACCCAATTCAAGGGCGACGGCGTGCTCGGGCCGCTGGCTGAATACCGGCGCCGGGCCGCGGCGGGGGCCATGGTGGATTACGCGTTTCACCAGATCATATCGGACCCGACCGACGCGGTGCTGCACGATGAGCTCCCGCAAGTCGTTGCAAGCGGCGTCCGCAGCTTCAAGGTGTTTCTCACCTACGACGACCTGCGGCTCGATGACCGGCAATACCTAGCCGTACTGGCAGCCGCGCGCCGGCTCGGCTGCCTCGTGACCGTGCATTGTGAGAATTACGACGCCATCGCCTGGCGGTCGGCAGCACTGCTGGCCGATGGCCGCACGTCGCCAAAATATCACGCATGGTCCCGCCCGCCCGTCGTGGAGCGCGAGGCCACCCATCGCGCCATCGCCCTGGCCGAGTTAGTCGGCACCCCCGTCGAAATCTTTCACGTGTCCTGCCCGGAGGCGGCGGAGGAAATCGCGCGCGCGCAGGCGCGAGGCGTATCGGTGTGGGGCGAAACATGTCCGCAATACTTCGTGCTGACAGCCAACGATTTGGATCGCCCAGGCCTCGAGGGCGCCAAATACATGTGCAGCCCATCCCCGCGCGACGCCGCGTCCGCCGAGGGGCTGTGGCGCGCGATCCAGCAGCGGACGCTGACGGTCGTAAGCTCCGACCATAGCGGGTGGAGTTTTGAAGGGCCACGCGGCAAGCAGGCAGCGGGGGCGGACGCACCGTTTACCGCCATCCCCAATGGCATCCCCGGCCTGGCCGCGCGCATGCCTCTGCTCTGGAGCCTGGGTGTCGCGGCCGGGCGCATATCGGCGTGCGACTTCGTGCGATTGACGGCGGGGGCGCCCGCGCGGCTGTTCGGGCTGGCGAACAAGGGCCGGATCGCGCCGGGCGCTGACGCCGACCTCATCCTGTGGGACCCGGCCCGGCGTACCACACTGACCAACGGTATGATGCAGCACGCGATCGACTACACGCCGTATGAGGGGCTGGAAGTGACCGGATGGCCGGTCGCGAGCATTCGTCGTGGTGAGGTCGCGATGCGGGACGGCGTCGTGCTGGCCAAGCCAGGCAGCGGCCGGTTTTGCCCGGTGGGCGCATACGACCTGGGCCGGCCGTTAATGGTGGCCAATGGCTTCGACGCCGCTGCCTTGCGGTAGGACGGCGATGAACCTCTGGATCAGCGGCATCCCAGACAGTAAAGTCTGCAACGGACCGCAACTGGTCGACGGTCAGACTTCAGGGCTGTTGTTCTGACTGGTACAAAGTCTGACCCGTCTAATCGGTGCGGC
>JANPPS010000258.1:0-18777 GCA_031428635.1 Rhodospirillales bacterium | reverse complement strand
TGCCGGGCCAGATCGAGCGCTATACCGCTGCCGGTTCCGCCACCCATACCGAACACAATGGCAACCATCGATTGGGCGCGGGCGTCGTCTACCCCGGCCGCAAAACGGCGAAGTATCCGTTCCATCGGCCGGTCGCCGTCGTAGTAAGCCAGACCGTAAATGGCTTTCGCAACGGCACGCCGAAAGTGCCCGCCCGGCTGAACCACGTCGACCTTCGGCGGAAGCCATGTTGAGCTCAGATTGGCATGCTGGTGCATCGGATATTCGAGGGTCAGGAAGTCTGGATACCGTCGAATACCGTCTTGCAACGCCTGCGCCGCCGGTGCTTCGAGTGAGACCGTTACGACCTCTGCCTGACTGGGAGGGAGGGTCGCTGCGAAAGCACGCAACTCCGCTAAATCCCCATCGCCGATGTCCACAGCTAAAGCCATCAGTTTGGGAGCGCCGGTCTCGAGCTGCCGAAGGGTTTCGAGAATGACGCCGGCCCCGGCCTTGCCAATTCCCACAATGTGAGTGCCGATGGGCAGCGTTTCCGCCCCGGTAACGCGGTGCACACCCCGTTTCAACGCATCGAACTTGCGGCGCTTAAGCCTCTCTTCGACAGTCATAATCATTGAATAAAAAGCCCTCCACTCATTCAGGAACAGCAGGCATTTATCAGACAGCAAAGCTCGTAGTTATGAGATGCTTGTTGGAGACAAATTTAATTCTTCGGATATCAGATACTGGCTTTATCCCGAGGCGGACTGGCTCGATACGGAGCCAACATCGTTGGTGACTCCTCGCTCAGTCCAGGGATACTGTAGCCTGTCACGCAGTTAGAAACAGGTCCGAGGCCTGAGTCAAGCGTATTTTTCACGGCTGGCATGCACTCTTACACGCTTGACGATCGCGACCGTTCTATTTCCATAGCGAATGTTTGTTTCAATAAGATGTTGATCTTACGGAAAGCGCAGGTGTTTAGCTGCCGATTGAGGAAGCTCTTGATGGTCCCGCATCGTCGTGGCGCCCCAAGACGAAGCCCGCCCGATCAACTATCTTATTAAGATGCGGACAGGCCACCTCTGCTCATCCCCCAGCTCTCCAGATATTCCCGCCTTGGATTCGTTGGTCCTCACGCTAAAAGGAAGCTGTTTCAATGGCTATTTCGTACTGCAACGACCTGCGCTCTGCATCGATCGCCGCCGACGCAATTTCAGTCGGCGTGTTGTTCGGCCAAACCGGCGGTCTATCCACCATTGAGAAATCCCTCGCTGATAGTGATCACCGAGATCAATGCGGCGAGCGGTGTGCTGCGCCGGCAAGTACACGAGGTCATGGAGAACAGCGCGCCCGACCCGAAAACGTCCAACGAGAAAGCCTCCAAATTGACGATCCAGAACCAGATCTCAGAATGCCGGCAGATCGTCCCGGATTTGACCATCCGCGAGACCATCCTGGTGGGTACCTTCGCCCGGCATGATGGCAAGCAAGTGATCCCGGATCTGACGGCCTATCTTTTCGGCAAACCCGATCTGCCCGGTACTGCTGCTGTCCCGCGGGCCGCAGCAGCAGTTGTTAATCGGCCGCGTCTTGGCGGACAGCCGATGCCGCGATCCGCTATATCGCGCAATCCCGGAACGAGAATAACGCCCACGAGCAGCCGGTCGAGCGTTACGGTATCCCAGCCCCGTAAAGCGCATTCCGATACGCATCATGGGCGCGCGCATGCCAAAGCCGACCACCAGCCGCGGATGATCAGGCACTGACGCCAGCGCCCTTCAAGGGTGGAATGCAAAGGCGTACCCTGCGCCGAGCCGCTAACCTCAGGATACTATATTATGGGCGAACAACACGTCGGCACCGTCGAATCGCTGTTCCGCTACCCGGTCAAATCCATGCTTGGCGAAGCCCAGCGCACGCTGGCTGTGGCGGCCGAGGGTGTAGCGGGGGACCGGGTCTGGGCCCTCCTGGATGAGGAGACCGGCCAGGTCGCTAGTGCTAAGCGAGCGAAACTGTGGCGCAGTCTGTTGAGCTGTACCGCCCGGACCGAGGGTTCGGGTGCGGTCGAAGTCCATCTTCACGACGGTACTACCCATCCCGCAGGCGACCCGGCGCTTGACGGCATGCTTTCGTCTCTCACCGGACGTCCGGTGCGCCTGACCAAAACCCCGCCGCCCGACGCAGAAATCGTCCGCTCCCATCCCGAGGCGCAGCTCACCGAGGGACTGGAAGTGGATGTTGCTTACGACATTCTGAAATTAGGCGGTGCTGTCCCCGCGGTTACGTTTTTGGATTATGCGCCACTGCATCTCATCACCACCGCAACGCTGGACGGCCTGGCGGATGATCAACCGGGCGGGACCGCTAATCAGGCGCGCTACCGTCCCAACATCGTCATCCGCTCGCCCGACGGCACGGCTTGGTTTCCGGAAAATGCGTGGCTCGGCGGCACGGTGCGCATCGGTGACGCGGTGACGCTGCGGATCGTTCTACAAACACCGCGCTGCGCCATTCCATCACTCGCGCACGGCGCCCTACCATCGCAACCCCAGGCCCTGCGCGTCGCAGCCGCGCGCAACCGGTTGGACGTGCCGGGCTTCGGCTACCAGCCCTGCGCGGGGGTGTATGCCGAGGTGATCGCCCACGGTGTCATCCAGGCCGGGGCCCCGGTGACATTCGTCCCGGGTTAAGCCAGCGTCGCCTGCCATAGCACCTGCGCAGGCGGATATTCGATCGCCTCCAAATGGGTCAATGTGCCAACACGTGGCCGCCATCCAGCCGTGAGGTGCGCAAGTAACGCCGCACCCCCGGGTTCGCCTTGAATATTCGCGAGTTTAAGGTGCGGCTGCCAATAAGCCGGGCGGTAATGCAAACGCACCTCCTCCTCGGGCATTTCCTGGAAGAGCATGTGGTGCACGGTCAGTAAAGCCTGGATGGGTTTGACGCGCAGGCACAAGGTGGGCGGAGTGCCCGGCATGATACAGGGCTCGGTCAGGGTCAGCGGGACCTGCACTAACTCCGGCAGTTTCCACTTCAAGATATCGACGACCAAATCCGGCTTCACGCGGTTGCCGACCATCAGGACCGTGACGCAGGGCCCAAACTGCGTCACGAGATCGCCCTCGGGTACGCGTAGCGCAGCGAGCCCGGCATATAAGCGTTCGATCTCCAGCGTTGTCTCGGGATCCGGCATGAGGTTCAATGCGATAGCCACACAACATCCTCCAACTGCAATCCGGGCAAAATGACCCGTGCAGGATGACTGCCTGAGCCTTGCCTGGTCAGCCCGATCGGCCCGATCGGCCCGCGAAGACGCCGCTGCGGGGCGCTATCCGCGAACCAAGCCCAAACACTGCGCCGCGAGCCTTGGCCGCCGCAAGGGCAGCGTCCGCGGTCGTGGACTGGGGGGTCATCGGATCGGCTGGCTAAGGTGTAGTGGCAGGGCTTGACTCCCAGACTAAAAGTACTCGATGGCCAGGGTAGGCTACGCATGGCCGAGTTGGTAGCCACAGCCGGCAATGATGGCTTCCTGCGCAGTATTGCGGAGGCGGTCGTAGCGTGGCTGGCGGAGCCGGACGTAAATGGAGCGACAACCTCCTCGGCATGTTCAACGCTGGCGGATTGTCGGTCAAAAATATGAAGGCGGCCTCGGCTCCTATTTATACGGTGGTTCGATAAACACGGGGCTACGGGCACAGCCCTCGCGCTATTGCCCGGTCCAGCACCACCGCCGAATGCTCTGCCACCCGCCCCGACAAATCCCGGATCTGGTGCCGGCACGACGTTCCGTCCGCCACGATCAGGTCCGCCGCCGCCGCCGCGCGCACCGCTGGAAGCAGCCCCGCTTCTGCCATCGCCAGGCTCTCGGTCTGCGTTTCCGCCTGATAACCAAATGCCCCGGCCATCCCGCAGCATGACGACGTGATCGGCCGTACCTCCAGCCTCGGCACTGCCCGCAATGCCTGCAGCGCATCCGGAAACGCGCCGAACGCCTTCTGATGGCAATGCCCGTGCACATGCGCGACGCCAGGCATGGCGCCCAGCGGCAACAAAACCGCGTACCGCACCAGAAACTCGCTCAGCAGCATCGCCCGCCCGGCCAGTGCGTCGGCCTCCGCACCGGGCAGCAGTGCGGAAAACTCGTCGCGCAATGTCAGCAGGCAGGACGGTTCCAGCCCGATCACCGGCAGGTCGCCAGCCAGGGCCGCCAGCGTGCGCCGCGCCTCTGCCCGGGCGCGATCGACCATGCCGGCTGACAAATAGGTCCGGCCGCAGCATGGTGGGCGGCCCGGCGGCACGACGGCGCGAAAACCGGCGGCGGCAAGCACACGGACGGCGGCGCGCAGCACTTCCGGCTCAAAATGCCGGTTGAACGTGTCGGCAAACAGCAACACGTCTCCCCGTGGCGCCGGGTCGGCCGGCGCGTGTTGGTACGCGGCCTGCCATACCGGCAATGGCCGGGCAGCGGACAGGCCCAGGGTACGCTCGCCCAGCCGGCGTAGCAGCGGTACCCGATTGCGTAGATTGGCAAGGCCGCGCAGCCGCGACGCAACGCCCGCATAGCGCGGCAGCTCTGCCACCACGCGCGCCTGCAGCGCCACGCCGTGCCGGGTCGCGCGGGCGGCCAGCGCCTCGATCTTCATGCGCGCCATGTCGACACCGGTCGGACACTCCCGCCGGCACGCCTTGCACGATACGCACAGCGCCATTGCGTCTGCCACGTCGTCGCCCGCCAGCGCGTCGGGCCCCAATTGCCCCGTTAGCGCCCAGCGTAGCGTGTTGGCGCGGCCGCGCGTGACATGCGTCTCGTCCCGCGTGACCCGATAGGACGGGCACATCGTTCCGGCGTCGAACGTGCGGCAGATGCCATTATTGTTACACATCTCGACCGCCGACAGCAGGCCACCCGGATGGTCGGACCAATCCATCGCCGGCGCGTGGCCCACATCGGCATAGCCCGGGGCGTACCGAAATAGCGTGCGGTCATCCATCCGGGGCGGGCGCACGACCCGGCCGGGGTTCAACAGGCCGGCCGGGTCGAACTGGTCCTTCACCGCCTCGAACGCACGGACGATGCGTGGGCCGAACATGCTCTCATGGAACTCGGACCGGACGATGCCGTCGCCGTGCTCGCCGGAATGGGCGCCCTTGTACTCACGGACGAGGGCAAAGCACTCCTCGGCCACAGCACGCATAGTACGCACGTCGGCCGGGTCCTTCATATTCAGCACGGGGCGGACATGCAGGCAGCCGACGCTGGCATGGGCATACCAAGTGCCGCGGGTGCCATGGCGGGCGAACACGTCGTTCAGCCGTTCGGTGTAATCGGCCAGGTCATCGAGGCCCACGGCACAATCCTCGATAAACGACACGGGTTTGCCGTCGCCCTTCATCGACATCATGATGTTCAGCCCGGCTTCCCGCACTTCGGCGATCGCGGCCTGAAACGGGGCGTCGGTCGCATGCACAACCGCGCCGGGGTAGCCGAGGTCGGCCATGGCCCCGTCCAGCTCCGCCAGTTTCGCCAGCAGCGGACCGTCGGCGTCGCCATGGAATTCGACAATTAGAAGGCTATCCGGCTGGCCGCGCACCATGCGGTCGATCGTGGCGCGATAGATCGGGATACTGCGGCCAAGGTCGATCATCGTGCGGTCGATCAGCTCCACTGCCTCCGGCCCCAGCGCCACCAGATGCCGGCTTGCCTGCATCGCGGCACGAAAGGTCGGGAACTGGCAGATACCCAGCATTTTTCGCGGTTTGATCGGCCATAGACGCAGCTGCACGGCGGCGCTGATGGCGAGCGTCCCCTCCGATCCCACCAGCAAGCGGGCGAGGTTACCGCGGCCCGCTGCCATCGCGCTCGGCGTTAGGGCCTGAATGCCGTAACCGCCTACGGACCGTAGTTGCGAGGGGAAACGCGCCGCGATCTCCTCCGCCTCTGCTGTGCCTAGCCCGCGTAGTGCCGCGACCAGCCCGGCCGGCCCGTCTGCGTCCACGGATCCAAACCGGGTGCGGGTGCCGTCGACCAACAGCGCGTCGATCGCCAACACGTTATCGGCCATCAGCCCATACCGGATCGATTTCGACCCACATGAGTTGTTGGCCGCCATGCCACCGATTGTGCAGCGCGCATGGGTCGACGGATCGACTGGAAAAAATAGCCCGTGCGGTTTCAGCTGCGCATTAAGGTGGCCGAGTACAATCCCGGGCTCCACCCACGCCGTGCCCGCCGCCGCATCGACATCCAGCACCCGGCGCAGATATTTCGAGCAATCGAGCACCAGCGCCCGGTTCACCGTCTGCCCGCATTGGCTGGTGCCCCCGCCGCGGGCCAGTACCGGCACGTCATGTTCCCGCGCGATCGCCATTGCCGCCTGCAGGTCGGCAACGGTCCGGGGCACGGCCACGCCCACCGGCTCGATCTGGTAGATCGAGGCGTCGGTCGCGTAGCGGGCGCGGTCCCCGCGGGTGAAAAGTACCTCACCCTCCAACGCGCCGCGCAGGCGCTGGGCCAGCCGGACGTCGCCGTGCGGCGTCATGCGGCGTGGCGTCAAAAGGCCGGGCGCGACCGAACCCTCAAGCATTAGGGCCGACCCTCACAGCCCTGGATTGCGCGCTGGTGGCGCCGGCCGCGAATAGCCGGCCCGGCCGCATCCAGGGTGCCGCGATCAGCTTCATATCAGGTAATTCCATCATGCCCAAAACGAGTATGACCAGTCGTCAGTACAGCCGATCACGATGCCAGACGCCAGCGGATGCCGGGCCGCGCGCAGTAGGTGCAAGACAATGCCGCTGGCGGGCTGCGCCGGGTTTCCATCTGCCATCTCTCCGTCGATTATGCTAATTTTAGCCGACTGTACCATTTTCTAGGCTAGCGATCTTGGCCAGAGCGTCAAAGGATCTGTGGCGGCAACCCGAATGTCAGATTTTGATCTCGGTCTTGTCAGCGGTGTTTCGCGCCCGTTACGCTATGGTCAACCATCTATCGACACTATCTGGGGACGCCAATGCAGGACGTGAAACCGACCTCGATCCGTTGGCTGCAACTGCTCTTCGGCATCGTCTGCATGGTCATGATCGCCAACTACCAATATGGTTGGACGTTCTTCGTGAATCCGATCGCCGAGCGCCACGGCTGGACCAGGGCCGCGATCCAGGTGGCATTCACGATCTTCATCTTGACCGAGACCTGGCTGATTCCGATCGAGGGCTGGTTCGTCGACAAATACGGCCCCCGCTTGGTCGTGCTATGCGGCGGCGTGCTGTGTGCCGCGGGTTGGGTGCTCAACTCCTACGCCGATAGCCTGACAACGTTGTACGTCGCCGCCGCAATCTCCGGCACGGGTGCCGGGGCGGTCTATGGTACATGCGTGGGTAACGCGCTGAAGTGGTTTCCGGACCGCCGCGGCCTTGCCGCCGGCCTGACCGCAATGGGGTTCGGTGCCGGATCGGCGCTGACGGTCATTCCGATCCAGGACGTGATCAAGACATCCGGCTACGAACACGCGTTCTTTTGGTTCGGAATCGGGCAGGGTGCGATCGTCGTGGCGCTGTCCCTGTTGCTGTTCGCGCCGCGCCCCGGTCAGGTACCGGTCATAAGCCGGTTGGTGACCGGGCGAGACGTGTCGCCCATGCAGATGCTCCGGACACCGGTGTTTTGGCTGATGTACGTGATGTTCGTCATGATGGCCGCGGGCGGATTGATGGCGACCGCGCAGCTTGCTCCGATAGCCCAGGACTTCAAAGTCGCCGGCGTCCCCGTGAACATCATGGGGCTGACGTTCACCGCGCTCAGCTTCGCCGCCATCTTCGACCGCGTGTTGAACGGCCTAACCCGCCCGTTTTTCGGCTGGGTAAGCGACCATATCGGGCGGGAGAACACGATGTTCATCGCGTTCGGGCTCGAGGGGATCGGCATCTATGCGCTGAGCGTTTTCGGCACGGACCCATTTATGTTTGTCGTCCTCAGCGGGCTGGTGTTCTTCGCGTGGGGTGAGATCTACAGCCTGTTTCCCAGCACCTGCGCCGACAGCTTTGGCTCGAAGTTTGCGGCGACGAACGCCGGACTGCTCTATACAGCGAAGGGCACGGCGGCACTGATCGTGCCGTTTACCAGCGTTCTGACGGAGTGGACGGGCAATTGGCATGCCGTATTCCTCTGCGCGGCGGCGCTCAACATCCTGGCCGCGTTGCTGGCGTTGTTCGTGCTGAAGCCTATGCGCGCCCGGGCGGCCCGCGCGCCCATGCCGCTGGCAATACCGGCGGAGTAACTGCCGCGCAGTAGCGGGACCGCATCAATCCGGTTATGGCTGCGGCGACAGCGGCTGTGGCGGGATCGGAGCGGGCATGAATATCCACGAGTATCAGGCCAAGGAGCTGCTGCGCGGCTATGGCGTCGCTGTTCTGGCCGGCCAGGTCGCCTGGACGCCGGAGGAAGCCGAGAACGCCGTCGCCGCCCTACCCGGCCCCATCTACGTCGTGAAGTCGCAAATCCACGCCGGTGGCCGCGGTGCCGGCCGGTTCGCGAACGCACCGGACGGCCCCGGCGGCGTGCGCCTGGCGCGAAGTGCGGCGGAGGTTCGGGCCGCCGCCGAGGCCATGATCGGCCATGTGCTCATTACAAAACAAACGGGCGACGCCGGCCGCCGGGTCAGCCGCGTGTACGTGGAGGCCGGGTGCGACATCAAGCGCGAGCTGTACCTGTCGTTACTGGTCGACCGTGACACGGCCCGCGTCGCCATTGTCGCCAGCACCGAGGGCGGGATGGAGATCGAGCACGTCGCCGAGCACGAGCCCCACAAGATTATTAAGGCGTTCGTCGACCCGGCCACCGGCGTACAGCCGTTTCACGCCCGCAAACTCGGCTACGCGTTGGGGTTGAAGGGCAAGCAGGTCGGCACGTTTACCAACTTCGTGCTGGCGCTGTACAAAGCGTTCGTCGAATTGGACTGCGCGATCGTCGAGATCAACCCGCTGGTCGTGACCGGCGCCGGCGACGTGGTGGCGCTGGATGCAAAGGTCAGCTTCGACGACAACGCGCTCTATCGCCATCCGGAGCTGGAGAAGCTTCGCGATGAGAGCGAGGAAGACCCGAAGGAACTGGAAGCCGCCAAGTACGCGCTGAATTACGTGGCGCTAGACGGTACGATCGGCTGCATGGTCAACGGCGCCGGCCTTGCGATGGCCACCATGGATATCATCAAGTTGTATGGCGCGAGCCCGGCCAACTTCCTGGACGTGGGCGGCGGTGCGACCAAGGAGCGCGTGACTGCCGCGTTCAAAATCATCCTGTCCGACCCGCGGGTCGAGGGGATCCTCGTCAACATCTTCGGCGGCATCATGCGCTGCGACGTGATTGCGGAGGGCGTGGTCGCCGCGGCGCGGGAAGTGAGCCTGAACGTGCCGCTGGTCGTACGGCTAGAGGGCACGAACGTCGACCTGGGCAAGGAAATCCTGTCCCAATCCGGCCTGCCGATCATCAGCGCCGATAACCTGGCCGACGCCGCCGAAAAAGTGGTCCGCGCCGTTAAGGAAGCCGCATAATGGCCGTGCTCGTCGACGCCAACACCCGCGTCATCACCCAGGGGTTTACCGGCGCACAAGGCACGTTCCATTCGGAACAGGCGATCGCGTACGGCACCAAGGTCATGGGCGGGGTGACACCGGGTAAGGGCGGTATGACGCACCTGGACCTGCCGGTGTTCGACACGGTGGCAGAGGCGCGGGAGGCCACGGGAGCCACAGCCAGCGCCATCTACGTGCCGCCGCCCTTCGCGGCCGACGCGATCCTAGAGGCGATAGACGCCGGCATCCCGTTGATCGTGTGCATTACGGAGGGCATCCCGGTGCTGGACATGGTCCGGGTCAGGCGGGCACTGGACGGCAGCGGGTCGCGGCTGATCGGGCCCAACTGTCCCGGCGTCATCACGCCCGACGCGTGCAAGATCGGCATCATGCCCGGCCACATTCATCGCCGCGGCTCGGTCGGCATCGTAAGCCGCAGCGGCACGCTGACGTATGAGGCCGTGAGCCAGACGACCGCAGCGGGCCTGGGTCAAAGCACGTGCGTCGGCATCGGCGGTGATCCGGTAAAGGGCACCGACTTTATCGAAGTGCTGGAGATGTTCCTCGCCGACCCCGAGACGCACAGCATCATCATGATTGGCGAGATCGGTGGCCAAAGCGAGATTTTGGCCGCCGAGTTCATCGCCGCATCGGGCACGAAAAAGCCGGTGGTGGGGTTTATCGCGGGCGCCACGGCCCCACCCGGACGGCGCATGGGCCACGCGGGCGCCGTCATCAGCGGCGGGCGCGACACGGCTGCGGCGAAGTTCGACGCGATGCGCATAGCTGGTATTCATGTCGCCGAAAGCCCAGCCGCGCTGGGCTCCACGATGGTCGGGGCACTTCGTCGCTAACATCAACAATTTTTAGCTTGCAATAACGCTATGTCAGCATCAGCTTGTGCAGTGCAGCAGAGGCCGTTCGCGGCGCTGTTTGCAGGACGTTTCCTCCCTAAACTTGGCGGTGCCTTCGGGCGCCGCCTTTTTTTTGCGCTTGCTCACCCTGATGTCGGACTAGTGCCTGCCAAAGACCCGCTCAGTGAACGCTTTGAGGGTTGAAGCCGTGCAACACTGGGTAATCCGCAGCGACCGGTTGGCTCCCTGGGTAGCCGTGGCGGTTTCAGTTGCCGCCTACGCATTTGGCATGGCGCATATCGCCGCGCGACCAACGGGCACGTTCCTCGGCTGGTGGGGGTGGACCGATCAGAGCCTCTATCTCAAAGCAGCGCAGGCCTGGTCGCACGGGCTGCTGGACGCGTCGGAGCATTGGTACTTTCCCGGCTACGCCCTGCTGGCCGCGCCGTTCGTCCGATTGTTCCCGCTGGACCCGTTCACGCCGGTCGACGTGCTGTGCCTCGGCGCCAGTACCCTCCTTTTCTGCGCCCTCGCCTCTCGGCTGCTGGCCCGGCCGGGGGCAGCGACGCTCGGCGCGCTGGTCTGGATCGTGACTGTCCCGGCCAACCCACTGGCCCTGATCATTTGGATCGAGCCGTGGAACACCACGCCCGTCGCGACCCTGGCGCTCGCGAGCATGGTGCTGGTTACGAAGCTGATCGATGGCGGTGGCGCGCGGGTTGCCGCCGGGCTCGGGGCGTGTGCGGGGGCCGTCCTGCTGTTCCGTCCGACCGACGCGGCGATCCTGATTGCGGCTACGGGCCTCGTCGCCGGCGTCGTCATCATCCTGCGGCGCGATTGGCGTGCGGCCGCGGCGGGGCTGGCGACCGCGACCCTGTGCGCCGTCGTCGCCGTGGCATTATACGACGCTGTATACGGCTGGAATACGAGCTACTACCTGCGATGGTCGGCGCTGGTTGGGTTCGAGTGGCGGCTGCTGCCGCTACGCTGGGTCACACTCGTGGTCGATCCGGCACCGCTGATACCGGACGAAATTGGGCTGTCGCGGGCGTTCTGGTGGTTCGCGCCCGGCATGGCTGGCGGGGTCGCGTGCCTTGCCGTGACGCGTGGGCGGGCGCTCGCCCGGCATGGGGCGGTGCTGGGAGCCGTGGCACTGCACCTGGGCGTCTATTTGGCTTATCGAGACTTGCACCCCCAGGGGCTGATGCGGTTTCACAACTTCCACTATTTCAAGTGGGTGCTGCCGGTGCTCGGACTATACGCGGCGGCGCTGGTGCTGGTGCCCACGTGGCAGCGGCGCCGCGGGCTGGGCTGGGGCGTGGCCGCACTCACGGTTCTCCCGTTCTGCTGGCGGGCGGAGTTCTTGCCGGACGGGGCACCGGCCATGTTCACCGGCCCGCAGACACTGGTGATGCCGCAGGGGCTGAGCGACATGCGCGATGCCGTCCGCGTGACCGCCGGGGGTAACTTCCCTGCTTTGTACCAGACCGAGTTCGACGTCATGGCCGGCGGCCTGCCGTGGCCGAACAGCCGTGCGTTGAAGACGGAGCCAGTGCCAGGTGGGTTCGTGATGGTGCCCATACGTCCGTTGCCGCCCGGCCCGGCCGAAGTGATTTTTCCGTCCGTGATGGGCGTGAACGCCGCGGTGCCGCCCGTGATGGGCCGGCAGGTGATCCGGTTTGAGCCGCCGGTGCACTGGGGCTGGCCAGACCGGGCGTGGGGACGGCTGGAGCGATGGGTGGGTGGGGTAAAGGACCGGCCAGCGGGTGTTCGATAAGGCCGATGATTGAACTAACTTCCCTGGATCCCAAGAGTCGACGACCGCACCGTCCTGAGACCGCTACCCCGTGATCGCATCCAGCGTCCGCGGTGCCGGCATCTGCGCCACCACCGGCGCATCCGCCGCCGCCGCCACCCAGGCCACGCGTCCATGCGTGCCGCACGCCGGGCACACCGCCGTCCACGCCGGCTGCACCGTGCTGCACGCACCGCAGCGCCATACGGGGTCCGGGGCAGCGGATGATTCGGCTCGCAGCGCCTCCTGCGCCTCCGCCGCATTACCATCCAGCTCGGCGACGTCGGCCATCAGCACGTACATCCGGCGCTGGTTTAGCCCGGCCTTACGCGCCGCATTCAACTCCCGCCGCGCCTCCGTCGACAACCCGGCCGCTAGCGCCGCGCGGGCGACCATCAGCCGGCTTTCGACATGGGCGGGGTTGCCCGTTGCCAGTTGCCGCGCCTCGGCCACACGCTTCAGCCGGTCAGTCTGCGGCGCTAACGCAAGATCGGCCAGATCGGGGTGCGGCTGCTGGGCCCATGCACGGGCGATCACTGATTGCGCCGCCTTCTCCCGCCCGGCCTGACGCAGACGGGTGGCGTAGGCGATGGCGGCAGGTGGTAGCGCCGGGTCGGTATCGAATGCTTGCTTGGCCAGCTTAATTGACTGCGCCGGATCCGTCTCCGCATTGGCGGCCGCGATCGCCAGCGCGGCCTTACCCTCGGCCGACAGCGAAAGCGCCTCCCGGAACTGCCCGGTCTTTAGCGCAATCTGCTGCCGCTCCTGCTTGACCCACGCGGCGCCGGGATAGGCATTCTCTGCCCCCAGCGCGGCCTGCTGTGCGGTCGCCCAGTCTTGCTGCCCGGTCGCGATCTGCATCAGGCCGCGATGACCCAGGAAAGCGCCGCCTTTCGTGTCCGCTAACTGCTTGAAAACCTCGGCCGCCTTGTCGTCATTACCAGCCTGCCGGTGCGCCTGCCCGGCGAGTAACAGCGTCAGCGGCGTGGCGCCCAATAGCTTCTGGCTACGCGCAGCTTCTCTACCTGCAGCCTCCGGATCATTGGCGGCGAGTGCCACCAGCGCGCGGGTGACGGCCTGCTCGCCATTCACGCGGCGCATGCGGCGGTTCACGCGCGCGATGCGACGGGGCGCGCCAAACAGGCGGAAAATTAGCCGGACCGCGGCATAGAGAAGCACAAACAGCACTGCCAGCAGCGTGAGTGCCACCGGGGCCGACGCATCAACGCTGTACGATCCGATCGTCGCCGACACCGTGCCCGGCAGCCCGGCCACCCACCACGCACCCGCAACCGACAGGGCCGCCAGCAGTATAAACAATAGGACGTTCAGCATCAGCCGCGCGCCATCTGCGTCAGCGCCGCGCGCGCATCGAGTAAGCCCTGCGCCTGCCCGATCCACTCCGCCATCGCCGCCCGCGGCGCACCAGCCAAGCCCTGCAGCGCTGTCAGCGCCGCCGCCAAATCGTTGCCGTCCAGTGCCCGGTGCGCGCGGGCCAAGATGCCGGTCACCGGATCACCGACCAGCACGCGATCGCCTTCCCGCAGCGAAACGCTTTGCTGCGCACGGGTCCATAGCCGGCTGAGAAACGGCTTTTCCTCCGTCTGCGGCACGCTGGCACGCGTGGCTGCATCGGCGGCCGCGCCAAACGACTGTTTCAACGCAAACTCGGTCGGCGGCGCCACGTCGGCAAACCGGGCCAGGGCGGGCGGGGCGCCGGGGATCGCACCCAGCTTTTGGCCACTTTCCAGCGCCAGGGCACCTGCCTGGGCGAACGCCAGCTTCCGGGCTGTATCCGTCAGCGCACCTACTTTTGCATCGACTTGCGCGCCCAACTGCGTGCTGATCTGGTTCACGCGCGCTGTCGTCGCAGCCTCCGCCGCCGCAACCTTGGCCGCGACCGCCGTGTCGACCGTGGCACCCACCTGTCCCAGCTTCGCATCGAGCTGCCCGATTTTACCTTCGATCTTGCCGTCCACCTGCGCCATGCCCTGCTCGGCCGTCGCCACCCGGCGGTCCACCCCCGCCAGCCGGCTGCTCAGATCCGCCGTGGCCGCATCCAGCCTGCTCGTCAGCGGGGCCGGGTCGAACGCCGCCGGCGCGGGGCGCTGCTCGATGGTCGCGACCCGCGCCTCCAGCGCTGCCACCTGCTTCTGCATGGGGCCCAAGTCGACCACTGGCCGCTGCTCCAGCGCGACGGTACGGGTGTTCAGCTCATCGAGCTTTGCCACCACATCGGCCCCGCCGCCACCACCGGGCGGGTTGGTGTACACGTACCAGCCGGCCACGAGCAGCACGATCAAGCCGAGCGCATACAGGAATGGCAGCGCGTCTGTCTTGCGGGCTGTCGGCTCAACCCGCGCCCGTTCTGAAACCGGGATAGCGGAAGCCGGGCTGGTGAACTCCGGGCCAGAAGACCCCAGGTTCGATGAAGCCGGAATTCCTGAGGCCGGGCTTGCTAAGGCCGGCGCGTCCGTCGTCACGAGCGCAGGTGGAGGGAGAACTGGATCGGGATCGGTCATAGCAGCGACAGTACACGTTCAAGCGTTGGCTTAGCCGACACGCGCAGGCGGCGCCAGGGCAAGTGCGCCAGCGCTGTGGCCACCTGCGGCCCGATCACGACGGCATCAACGGAGGCGAGTGTCGCATGCATGGTGCGCGGCAGCAGCCGGGCAAACACCTGCGCGGTCAATGCCGACAGGAACAGGGCGGCGTCCACGGTCCCCGCATCAAGACCCTGCCGTGCCGTTTCGGGTAGCGCCTGGACTGCTGCGGCCCGGTACGCCGTGCGCCGATAAACGCGGAACCCTGCCGCCGTCAGGCCGGACGCCAGCGCCCTGCCCTGCCCCACGCCGGCCGGCAGCAGCAATGCCGATCCGGGCGGTAACCGCGCCTGCGCCAAGGCCAGCAATGCCGTCGCGTCCCCATCCGCGCTGCACACATCCCGGAACCCGGCCGCCCGCGCCCGCGCCGCCGTCCGGTCGCCCACCGCCAGCACTGGTACCCCATGCCAATTGGGCCCTAACGCGGGTAGCGCGTTGCCGCTGGTTACCAGCACCGCCGCGCACGCTGGCACCGGCCGCAAAGCTATGGGCCGCACGATCAGAAGCGGCGCCACCACCGGCCGCCATCCGCGCTGCCTCAGCTGGTCCGCTGTTTCGGACGCGTCCGGCTCCGGCCGGGTAACCAGAACGCCGCCCCGCTCAGTCACGGCGGTCAGGCAAAGATGTCCCATGGCGAGTTTGCACGAAGGCGGGAGCCGATTACCGCATGCGGCGGTAGCGCACCGAGCGGAACGTCCACCGCATCACGACAGCGCGGTCCCAGCACCAGCACGCCGCGCGCATTCTCCCGCCTAGGCATACAGGCGAACATGATGCCCGGCGGGAGCGCTGTCTTCAGGCCCTGCACGGTCACCGGTGCCAGCGCCGGGCAGAACCGCGCCAGTGGGGACCCGCGCGTACCAGACCGAAAACGCGGGGCCGGCGTGTGATGCATCGTCCGCTCCGCCACCATGTCCACCGCGGGGTGTGCGTGCGGCATCCAGACGTCCTATGACGTCACGCGACATATGGAAAGGCCAACCCGCTTGCCGTCCGCGCCCCTCGCACGTCCAGTACTTGGTATCGAGTCGTCATGCGACGAAACCGCGACGGCCATACTCGCGCCGGACGGCACCATCCTGGCCGAAGCATTGCTGAGCCAGGACGAGCACGCGGCCTATGGCGGCGTCGTGCCGGAAATCGCGGCCCGGGCCCATTTGCAGGCGCTACCGGGCCTGATCCAGCACGTGCTGAACCAGGCGGGGCTGGGTGTGCGCGATTTGGGCGGCGTCGCGGCCAGCTGCGGGCCGGGCCTGATCGGCGGGCTGATCGTGGGTGCCGGCATGGGCAAGGGCATTGCGCTGGGTGCGGGCCTACCCTTCGTCGGTGTCAACCATCTGGAAGCACATGCGCTCACACCCCGGCTGCCAGTGCTCGGCGGCGCGGCATTTCCGTATTTGCTGCTGCTGCTATCCGGTGGGCACTGCCAATGCGTGGCGGTCGACGGCGTGGGCCAGTACCGGCGCCTGGGCAGCACGATCGACGATGCCGTCGGGGAGGCGTTCGACAAGGTTGGCAAGCTGCTCGGCCTGCCCTGGCCCGGCGGACCGGCGCTCGAACGGCTGGCCGCGACACACGTTGGGCCGGACCGGGAGCCGCTGCCACGGCCGATGCTGGGGCGTCCGGGATGCGACTTCAGCTTCTCGGGCCTAAAAACCGCGGTCGCCCAGCGCGTCGCACGCGGGGCCGATCGGGCGGCCCTGGCGGCTTCGTTTCAGGCGGCGGTGGTGGCTGTATTGGCCGATCGGGCGGCCCACGCGCTCGACGCGATGCCGGGCGTGCAGCTGATGGTCGTGGCGGGCGGCGTGGCGGCGAATGGCGCGATCCGCACCCGCCTGTCGACTCTTGCCGGCGCCCGGGGGGTCCGCTTTCTGGCCCCACCGCTTCGGCTGTGCACCGATAATGCCGTCATGGTCGCCTGGGCCGGGATCGAGAGGCTGCGCCTCGGCCTGTCCGATCCGCTCGACATCGCACCCCGGCCGCGCTGGCCGCTGAATGAATTGGCCGCATGAACTACCGCCACGCCTTTCACGCCGGCAACGCGTCCGACTGCATGAAGCATGCGCTGCTGATTTGGCTGCTGCAGGCGCTGATGCACAAACCCGCGCCCGTTTTTGTGCTGGACACGCATGCCGGGCTCGGCACCTACGATCTGCTGAATGGCCCCGCTACCCGCACGGGCGAGTGGCAGGGCGGCATCGGACGGCTGCTGAACGACCCGCCCGCGGCACTGGCGACGTACACATCGCTGGTTGGGCGGCTGGGCCTATACCCCGGCTCCCCCGCCATCATCCGCGCCCTGCTGCGCGACCGCGACCGCCTGGTGTGTTGCGAGTTGCAGCCGGACGACGCCGCCATTCTGCGCCGCTGGGCGTCACACGCGGGACAGACCGGCGTGCACCTGCGTGACGGCTACGACGCGATCGGCGCCCTGCTACCGCCCCGCCCGTTCGCCCGCGGGCTGGTGCTGATCGACCCGCCCTACGAACAACCCGGCGAGTTCGACCGCGTGCTGCTGGCCCTTCGCACCGCCGCCGCCCGCTGGCCGCAGGGTGTGTTGGCCGCCTGGTACCCGATCAAGCATCGCAGCCCCGTCACCACGTTTCACGAGGGCATCCGCCTATCCGCCCTATCCGACACCGTGGCCGTCGAGCTGCATTGGCGCGAACCCACCGACCCGCAGCGGCTGAACGGCTGTGGGTTGGTTGTGCATAATGCGCCCTACGGCTTCCTCGACGCTGCCGCCCCGATACTGGACGCGCTGCTGGACCGGCTGGGCGACCGCGAACCCGGCGGGGGCACGGCGTTAAAGCGCCTTACGAATGAGTAGCCTGGCCCATGAGTAGCGTGGCCGTCATCGGTGCCGGCGCCTGGGGTACGGCGCTGGCGGTGCACGCGGCGCGGGCGGGGCATGACGTCACACTATGGGCGCGTAACCCGGCGTCGATCGTGGCCGGCGTCAATCCACGCCTGCCGGGCGCCGCGCTGGGCGGGGTGCGCATCACGGCGACACTGCCCGGCCCAGCCGACGCCATCGTGCTGGCCGTGCCCACCCAACACATGCGGGCGATCCTGACCGGCTGGGCCCCCGCCGGCCCGGTTGTGCTGTGCATGAAGGGGATCGAGGCCGGGTCGTTGATGCTGCCGTCGGAAGTGCTGACCGCACTGCATCCCGGCACAGGCGCCGCCATTCTAACCGGCCCCAATTTTGCCCATGAGGTCGCCGCGGGCCTGCCCGCCGCCGCAATTGTCGCCGGACCCGGGCGTGACGCAGTGATTGCGCTACTCGCCGGTCCTACTTTCCGCCTGTATGGCAATGACGACCCGGTCGGCGCGCAATTGGGCGGTGCGGCCAAGAATGTCATCGCCATCGCGGCGGGCGCCGTCATAGGCCGCGGCCTGGGGGAGAACGCGCGCGCCGCCCTCATCACCCGCGGCCTGGCGGAGCTGTCCCGCCTAGTTGTGGCGCTAGGCGGACGCGCCGAAACAGTGGCCGGCCTGTCCGGATTGGGCGACCTGCTGCTGACGTGCACGGGGGGCTCCAGCCGTAATTATGCATACGGGTACGCCCTCGGCGCCGGACAGATGCCGGGCGGTACCGGCGTGGTCGAGGGAGTTGCCACCGCTCCGGCTTTGATCGCGCGCGCCACTGGTATCGAGCTACCGGTCTGCACCGCCGTCGCCGGGCTGATCGCGGGGCGGCTCACGATCGATGACGCGGTGGCGCAGCTGCTCGCCCGTCCGCGCCGGGACGAATAGGCGTGCTGCGCGGTATTATGACGGTGGGCGGCTGGACCATGGTCAGCCGGATGCTCGGCTTCGGCCGCGACATGCTGATCGGCTACCTGGTCGGTGCCGGCCCCGTGGCGGACGCGTTTTTCGTGGCGTTGCGCGTCCCTAACCTGTTCCGTCGCCTATTTGGGGAGGGCGCGTTCAACGCCGCGTTCGTCCCCGAGTTCAGCGGCATCCTGGCCACCGA
>JANPPS010000257.1:0-7986 GCA_031428635.1 Rhodospirillales bacterium | reverse complement strand
CGCTGGACCGGCTGCAGCGTATCCCCGGGCTGGTCACGCCCCATGCGCTCGACCCGGCTGAGACTGCCGCCCTGCTGCGCCCCTGGCTCGGCGACGGCGCCGCACCCGCGCTTACGATAATCGAGGCCGGGGTGACCGCCGCCGCGCCGGACGCCGCCACGCTGGCCCGGCTGCTGGCGCCCGATGCCCCCGGCATCACGATCGAGCGCAACGACGACTGGGTGGTCCGGCTTTCGCAGCTCGCGCAGTTCATGCAGGCGCTCGCGGCGCTTATCCTGATCCTTGTCGCGGCTGTCGCGATGGGGGTGACCGCCATCGCGACCCGCGGTGCCCTGGCGGCGCTACGGCCGTCGATCGAGGTCGTGCACGGCCTGGGCGCCACCGACCGTACCATCGCCGGGCTGTTTGCGCGCCGGGCCATGCGCCGGGCGGCGTCGGGCGCTGTAGCGGGAACCATGCTGGCGGTACCGTTACTGGCGGGACTGGCGGCGCTGGCGCAGCCCCTCGCCCCCGGGGGGGTACCGGCCGCGGTGTGGGTGGCACTGCCGATGATCCCGATCCTATCGGCCACGATCGGATGGGCCATTGCGGCACGCACCGTCCGCCGCTGGTTGCAGCACCTACCGTGACACTGATCCGCATTCTGCTGGTGGCCAGCGTCGCCTGGCTTGCCGGCTTCGGCTGGTTCGAGCATCAGGCCCGCCACAAACGCCCGGCGCCTGCCCATGCCGACGGTATCTTGGCGCTTACTGGCGGCGCGGACCGGATCGAACGGGCGCTGCGCCTGCTGGACGCAGATGTGGCGCCGGTGCTGCTGATCTCGGGCGTGGGCCGGGTCGACCTGGCGGAGCTGGCTGCGCGTGCGCACCTCGATGCCGGCCGGCTCACCCCGCGCGTAACGCTGGGTCATGCCGCCACATCCACGCTGGGCAATGCGGCGGAGGTGATCCCATGGGCCATCCAGCACAACATTCAAACCTTGGCCGTCGTCACCGCCGGCTACCACATGCCCCGCGCGTTGCTGGAGATCAGGCGCACCCTGCCCGGTGTCACGCTGCTACCGGTACCGGTGATCCCACCCGCGCTGCGTCAGCCACCTGACCTTGCGACCCTGGCGTTGTTGGCCAACGAGTACGACAAGCTGCTAGCAGCCCTCATTGGCTGGCCGCGCTAGGAATAGATGATGGATTGGGTGCGTTCGGCGGCGTTTAACGCGTGGCTCACGGGTGCGACGGTCGTATTTGGACTGATCGGCATCCCGCTGCGATGGCTGTTACCGGGTGGCGCGTTGCGGCTGGCGCAGGCCTGGTCCGGCGTTGTGCTTGCCGGCGCCCGCGTGCTGTGTGGCGTCCATGTTGAGGTGTCAGGCCGCGAACACCTGCCGCCGGACGGCCCGATGCTGATCGCCTCGCAGCACCAATCCGCAATCGACACCCTGATCTGGCTACGGCTGGTGCCGTGTGTGTCGTACGTATTCAAGTCGGAGCTGGCGCGCATACCACTTTTTGGCCCGCTACTGGTTCCGGCCGGACAAATCCCGGTGCAGCGGGGCGGCGGGATTTTGGCCATGAAGGCCTTTTTGAAGGCCGGCCAGCGCGCGGTGGCCGATGGACGTCAGATCGTGATTTTCCCCGAGGGAACGCGGGTGACGGCAGGCACTGCTGTGCGCCTCCGGCCCGGCATTGCCCTATTAGCCGCGCGAACCGGTTTGCCAATTTATCCAATTGCCACCGACTCCGGCAGATTATGGGGGCGCAAGGCGTTCCGCAAACGGCCAGGGGTGGTGCACG
The DNA here is from genome assembly GCA_031428635.1 of Rhodospirillales bacterium. Taxonomy (GTDB): domain Bacteria; phylum Pseudomonadota; class Alphaproteobacteria; order Acetobacterales; family Acetobacteraceae; genus JANPPS01. The sequence goes on along the minus strand of JANPPS010000257.1, from coordinate 6,196 downwards.
TCATGATCGGACCGCCCATCGCGCCCGACCTGCCGTCCTACGCGCTACTGGCGCAAGTGCAGGCAAGCTGGGCTGAATGCCACGCAGCCCGAAACGCTGTGGACAAGTCTGTGCATGACACGACACCGAGGTGAGGCAAGCTGTTGAGGAAACACGGCCAACCGTCTCATTTGTATCATTTTAATGGCCGTTCCGCGATGGGTTTGGTTCCAGTTTACGGCGTCCTACACTGCGTGAAGGACTGGAAGGTATTGTTATCGTTCAGGTTAGCCCGCGAAACCCCAACAGCACTGGCGACGCGACAGTAACCGAGTTTTGTCTCCTCGCATCGTCGTGTGGTCCAGTCTCGTTGTGTGGATGATCGCGACGACGCGCAACGCGATGCGCCGGTTTGGGCGTCTACGGCTCGTCTCCGTACTGGCGTTGCTCATACTGCTTGGGGCGCTGTGGGCCGTCGCACGCCCGGATTACCTCGTCATGGCACAGCAGCGGATGGTGGCAGTGGCGGCGGGCCAGAATTGGGCGGTCACGGTGCTCAGCCAGCCGGCCCGGCGGTGGCAGGGGACGCTTCTACTCGGAACCACTCAATTTGCGACTGAACGCCTGATTTGGGTTGCCGAGAAGACAAGCTTCGTGCCCGATCTGGACGGCGGACATTGGATAGCAGAGGGGCCGCACACGGCAACCTGGGGCGCGCTCGGCCCCGTTCGCTTCACGGGCACGATCCGGATCGACGTTCGCCCGGCCATGGCAATATCGTCCGATGATGTGCGGACCGAGGCAACCAGTTCGCCGGCCCGGTTGCGATGGGCACCGGCGTCGTTCGATGGCGGCGAGGTTACTATATCCGGTCCCATCGTCGCGATCGGGCCCAATCCGCCATGGGCGCCGGGGCTGGGCCAGGCGATCGGCGCAGTCCTGACCCTGCTGGCCCGGCCCGACGGAAGTGTATCGGTTCCACTGCGCCACGGTGCCGACGCCGTGCTGGCCGCGGGACTCCCCGTACTACCGTGGCCGCGGGGGCCTGGTCGCTGACCTGCTAGCGGACGGGCTTCTTGCCCTGCGGTCGGCGCGGCTTCACCTCCACGTGGGCGGTGGGGACCGGCAATGCCGGGCGGGCCGGCGGATTTGGCGCGACGTCGGCCAAGACGTTCGGCGGAGGCTCGGGCGCGAGGATCGCGTGTGGTGCCGGATGGGGCGCGTGCAGCACGACTGCCTCCGCCCGCGCGCCGGCGAGCTGCATGCGCAGGCTCTCGACCTCATGCCGCAGCCGGTCCAGCTCGGCCGCGTCGGCGTGTGCCACTGCCGCCGATACCGCGTCGTGCTGTTGCTCCGGCTCTGGACCCGGTGTCGCGCCAGGCTCGGGCGGCAGTGGCGCGCTTCCGCGATGGAACGGGTTGAACAGGCTGAGCGCCCGCTCGATCGCCGCCAGGTTCTGCCGGCCCATCTCACCGACGCTTGCCGGCAGGAATGGCGTGAAGGTCTGCTGCATCGCCTCACGCAGCTGGGCCTGCTGCCGGGCGAAGCTGGACATCGCAGTCTCGAGGTAGCCAGGCATAACGCCGGGTAGGTTCCCGCCGTAAAAGCCGACCAATTGGCGCAGGAACGCCGTTGGCAGCATGGACGTGCCCTTGCTCTCCTCCTCGACGATGATCTGGGTCAGGACGCCGCGCGTGATGTCCTCGGACGATTTCGCGTCGTACACCACAAAATCGCGGCCGGCGCGGATCATCTCAGCCAGGTTATCGAGCGTGATGTAACTCGACGTCTCGGTATTATACAGGCGGCGGTTGGCGTATTTCTTCACCACCACGGGGGAGCGAACGGGGGACGGGCTATCTGCTTCAGACATGAGGACTCCTCGCATACGGTACGCAGTTTTACCACGCACATGCAGCATGGGCGAAACCAATCATTTTTGGTATGGGGTGGTGCTACACGGTGGCGGCCCACGGATGACGGACGGCGACCATGATACCCGAACCCCCGCACCCCGACTTGCATCCCAGCTTGCATCACGATTGGACGACGATTTGGGCCAGCGAGGCGAACGCCCTGGCCGTCGATCGCGAGGTCGCGGAGGCAATGGAGCGCAGCCTGCAGCTATGGGCGATCAACATGGCGGCGCTGTTCAACGCGCTGCCGGCCGGGGCTCTTGACCCGGCTGGACGCCCCGGCACCCAACCGTCGGCGGGGGCCGCGCCCGCTACTGATCCATCTGGCCAACGCTGACCCGGCCCTCATCCAAGGCATCGCCGCCTACCGCCGCCACCCCGCCCACCGCACGCTGATCGACCCGCCCGCCATCTGGACGGAGGGGGATACCCGGCTGCTCGACTTCAACCCGGCCGGCAGTCCCACCGTGCTGTTCGTCCCCAGTCTCGTAAACCGCGCTTACGTGTTGGACCTCGCACCCGGGCGGTCGATGATGCGCTGGCTGGCCGACGCCGGGGTGCGTCCGCTGCTGCTGGACTGGGGCTGGCCGGGCGCGGTCGAGCGGCGATACACGCTGACGGACGTGATCGCAGGGCCGATGGAGCGGGCGCTCGCCGCAGCGGCCTCAACCGTACCGGCCCCTGTTATACCGGCCCCCGTTATACCGGCCCCAGTCGTATTGGCCGGCTACTGCATGGGCGGGTTGCTGACACTGGCGCTAGCGCTTCGCCGGCCGGAGCATGTGCGGGCGCTGGCGCTGCTGGCCACGCCGTGGTCGTTCGCGCCGGGTCCGGTGGCGGCGTTGCTACCGTCGATGGAACCCGCGCTAGCAATAACCGGCACGTTGCCCGTGGACGCGCTGCAGGCCCTGTTTGCCGCGGTAGAGCCAGGATCGATCGCGCAGAAATTCCGGCGCTTCGCCACGCTCGATCCCGATAGCCCGACCGCGCACGATTTTGTGGCGCTGGAGGATTGGCTGAACGATGGCGTGCCCCTTGCGGCCCCAATCGCCCGCGAAGTCCTGGGCGAGTGGTACGGCCACAACACGCCGGGCCGCGGATTATGGCGGGTGGCGGGTGAGCCGATCCGGCCGGAGCATCTACGCGTGCCAACCTGGATCGCGGCCCCGCAACGCGACCGTATCGTACCGCCCGAAAGCGCCCTGCCACTCGCGGACCTCATTACCGGTGCCATTCTACACCGCCCCGGGTCGGGGCATATCGGCATGACTGCCGGTCCCCGCGCGCAAAACGCTTTGTGGGTGCCGATGCTGGCATGGTTGCGCAGCCTCTGAACCAGACTATGGTCAACTCACTATGCAGGGGAGGAATTAATGGAAGAGGTCGTGATCGTCGCCGCCGCACGCACGGCGGTCGGTAGCTTCAACGGCGCATTTGCCACGGTCCATGCCCACACGCTGGGGACCGTGGCGCTGAAGGCCGCGATGGAGCGCGCACGCATCGAACCCGGCGACGTGCAGGAGGTGATCCTTGGCCAGGTCCTGACCGCCGCCCAAGGCCAGAACCCGGCCCGCCAGGCCGCCCGTCACGCCGGTATCCCGGATGGTGCCACCGCATTTGGGATCAACCAGGTATGCGGCTCGGGCCTGCGCGCCGTGGCCCTTGCCGCGCAGCAGATCCGCACCGGTGAGAGCAAGATCGTCCTTGCCGGCGGACAGGAGAGCATGAGCCTATCGACCCATGCCGGCTACCTGCGTGCCGGCGTCAAAATGGGCGAGCTAGGCCTGATCGACACCATGCTGAAGGACGGATTGTGGGACGCGTTCCACGGCTATCACATGGGGACGACGGCCGAGAACGTGGCCACGCAATTCCAGATCACCCGCGCCGAGCAGGACGCGTTTGCCGTCGCCAGCCAACACAAGGCGAGTGCCGCGCAAAAAGCTGGGCGGTTCAAGGACGAAATCGTGGCCGTGACCATCACCGGTCGGAAGGGCGATACGGTCGTGACCGATGACGAGTACATCCGGCACGACAGCACACCTGAACAGATGGCTAAGCTGCGACCGGCGTTCAGTAAGGACGGCACGGTGACGGCCGGCAACGCGAGTGGCATCAATGACGGTGCCGCCGTGCTGGTCGTGATGTCGGCCGCCGAGGCGAGCCGCCGGGGCCTGACGCCATTGGCCCGGATCGCAAGCTTTGCCACCGCCGGTGTCGACCCGGCCGTCATGGGCACGGGCCCGATCCCGGCCAGCCGCCGGGCACTGGAACGCGCAGGCTGGTCGATCCAGGACCTGGATTTGATCGAGGCGAATGAGGCGTTTGCTGCCCAGGCCTGCGCGGTGAACAAGGACATGGGCTGGGACACGGACAAGGTGAACGTGAATGGCGGTGCCATCGCCATCGGCCATCCGATCGGCGCCAGCGGGGCGCGGGTGTTGACGAGCCTATTGTATGAGATGCAGCGCCGTGGGTCGCATAAAGGCCTAGCCACGCTGTGCATCGGCGGCGGCATGGGTGTCGCGATGTGCGTAGAGCGCTAGGCTACCAATGAGGACTGGGAAGGGGGCCAGCCAAGGCCCCCACCCGACAGGGAGAGAAGCATGGACAAGGTAGCATTGGTCACCGGCGGTACCCGCGGCATCGGCGCCGCAATCAGCACGGCGCTGCAGGCAGCCGGCCGCACCGTCGTTGCGTCCTACGCCGGTAATGACGCAGCGGCCGAGGCGTTCACGGCCGAGACGGGCATTCCGCACATCAAGTTCGACGCCGGTAAGTTCGAAGAATGCGCGGCCGCCGTGCAGAAAATCCATGGCGAGCACGGCGCGATCGAAATCCTGGTCAACAACGCCGGCATCACCCGCGACGGCACGATGAACAAGATGAGCCGCGACATGTGGGACGCGGTGCTGGATACGAACCTCGGCAGCTGCTTTAACCTTTGCAAACTGACGTTTGACGCGATGCGCGCGGCCAAGTTCGGCCGCATCGTCAACATCGGCAGCATCAACGGTCAGGCCGGCCAGTACGGTCAGGTCAACTACGCCGCCGCCAAATCCGGCATCCACGGCTTCACGAAGGCCCTGGCGCAGGAGGGGGCGCGGTTCGGCATTACGGTCAATGCGATTGCTCCGGGGTATGTGGATACGGAGATGGTGCGCGCCGTGCCCGCCGACGTGCTGACCAAGATCATAGCCCGCATTCCCGTCGGCCGGCTGGGCCACGCCGAGGATATCGCCCGAGGCGTCGTGTTCCTGACCGCCGACGACGCCGATTTCGTCACCGGCTCCACGCTGTCGATCAATGGCGGCCAGCACATGTATTGAGGGCAAATATCGCCGGGGTCGGCGCGATCGGGCTATGGGCGTTTCTAGCGCTTCTGTCGCGCGCCGCGTCCGGCGTGCCACCGCTGGAACTCACGGCGCTGGCGTTCGGCGTATCGGGCGTGGCGGGTTTGGCGCTGCTCGCGGCGCTGGGACGGCTGGGCGAGTTGCGGCAGCCGGCGATCGTTTGGGCGCACGGGGTCGGCGGGCTCTTTCTGTATCACGCGCTGTACTTCGCTGCGTTCGCGCGGGCACCGGCGGCTACGGTGAACCTCATCAACTATCTGTGGCCGCTGTTGATCGTGCTCCTTTCGGCGGCGGTGCTGGGTTTGCGGCTGACGGCGCGGCATTGGCTCGGCACCGTGCTGGCGCTGGCAGGGTGCGTGGCACTGCTGGGCGGGGGCGTGGCGGGCGCGCCGGGTATGTGGCTCGGCTACGCGCTGGCGGGGGGTGCTGCGGTGACGTGGGCCGTCTATTCCGTGCTATCGCGCCGGCTGGCCGTGGTGCCGCTGGGGGCAATGGCCGGGTTCTGCGCCGTGACGGCCGTGCTGGCGGGCGTACTGACGGCAGTGACCGAGGCGCCGATTATGCCCGACGGGTTCGGCTGGTTAATTGTCGGGCTGTTGGGGCTGGGACCGGTTGGCGTCGCCTTCGTGCTGTGGGATGTCGGTATGAAGCGGGGCGATCCGCGCTTGTTGGGCACGCTGGCGTTCGCGACCCCGGTGCTGAGCACGCTGCTGCTGGCAGCCGGCGGGTATGCGGCGCTGTCGCCCACCGTCATCGCGGCGGCGGCGTTGGTGGCGACCGGGGGGCTGCTGGCCGCGCGCGCCTGACGTGGCGGGTGTGTCCGGCTCTGGCCCATTACCGGGCATTACTCATCACCAGGCCGGCGCTGTTGGCGATCACCCGTTCACTACCGATAACTAGCATACCCGACATGATTTCCCGCAGGTGGTGCGCGCCGCTATGCGGGCT